>JBDHIW010000007.1:0-29920 GCA_039587215.1 Gemmatimonadota bacterium
CGCGAGCCTGAAGGGCATGGGCGCCAAGACTCAGGACAAGATCCTCCGAGCGATCGAGAGTTATCGGCGGCGGTCGGGCCGGCTGCCACTCGGCGAAGCCGATCCGATCATCGCACCGCTGCTCGCCCACCTGCGCGAGTGCGACGCGGCAGAGGCCGTGGAGGTGGCGGGGAGCTACCGCCGCCGCGTCGAGACGATCGGGGACGTCGACGTTCTCGTCTCGGCCGACGATGCGGCAGCCGTCGTGGGGCACTTTCTCGCCTATCCCAGTGTGCGGGAGGTCGCGCTGGCGGGCGATACGCGGGCTACGGCACACCTGGCGGGTGGAGTGCAGGTCGATGTGCGAGTGGTGCCGCCGGACAGCTACGGGGCGGCGCTCCAGTACTTCACCGGTTCCAAAGCCCACAACGTGAAGCTCCGCACGTGGGCCGTCGCGAAGGGGCTTCGGGTGTCGGAGTACGGGGTCTTCGTGAGCGACCGGGAGACGGAGGCGACGGATGATCCGCTGGTCGGCGAGCGTCTGGCGGGATCGACGGAAGTCGAGGTCTACGCGGCGCTCGGCCTGCCGTGGATTACGCCCGAACTCCGGGAGGACCGGGGCGAGCTGGAGGCGGCCCGTGACGGCGCGCTCCCGACGCTCGTGGCGCTCGAAGACCTGCGGGGTGATCTGCAGATGCACTCGACGTGGTCCGACGGCAAGGACACGATCGAGGCGATGACCGCGGCCTGCGAGGCGCGGGGCTACGAGTACTTCGCGCTGACGGACCATTCGAAGGCGCTGGCGATGACGGGCGGACTCGACGAGGTCCGGCTCCGCGAGCAGTGGACGGAGATCGCGGAGGTGCAGGAGCGCCATCCCGGGATCCGGATTCTGCGGAGCATCGAGGTCGACATCCTGGCGGACGGGACGCTGGATCTCGAGGACGAGGCGCTCATGGCGTTGGATGTGGTCGTGGCGTCCGTCCACTCCCGTTTCGACCTCCCTGCACACGAGCAGACCGACCGCATCGTCCGAGCGATGCGTCATCCGGCGGTGAATGTCCTGGCCCATCCAACGGGCCGATTGCTGGGGCGCCGCGAGCCCATGGCCTTCGACGTGGATGCCGTGATCGAGGCAGCCGCCGAGTGCCGCGTCGCCGTCGAGTTGAACGCGCACCCCGAGCGGCTGGATCTTCGTGACACCCACCTCATGCGCGCCAAGGCGCTCGGCGTGCCGGTCGTCATCAGCACGGACGCCCACCGGGTAGGCGACCTCGCGCTCATGTCGTACGGTATCGAGCAGGCCCGGCGTGCCGCGCTCGGTCCGGAGGATGTCCTGAATACGCGGTCGCTCGATGCGCTGCTCGCGTTTACGCGTCAACCCTGAACGGCCGGGCGTCGGGTCTGCCGACCCTGCCATCGAGGTGACATGGCCACGATCAAGGTGAGAAAGAACGGCCCGTACCGCGTGACGGGGCGGGTCGAGGTGGTCGATCACGAAGGGAAGCCGATCACGGTCTCCGAGGACTTCGTGCTCTGCCGCTGCGGCCGGTCGACGGAGAAACCGTTTTGCGACGGTAGCCACAAACCCGCCGGCTTCCGGGACGAGGCCGAACCGGAGGAGGCGGTATGAGACGCTTCTTCGAGCGGTACGGCGACAAGGTCGGTCGGCCGCCCGGGACGCTCGATCTCGCGACGAGCACGTCGGAGCGGCCGGTAACGATCTCGGTGATACAGTTCGACCCGGAGGGGGTGGACGAACGGGTGTTCGACGACGTCGAGCAGCTGGCCGCGCTGCCCAAGCGAGGTGTCACGTGGATCAACGTCGCCGGCGTGCATCGTCCCGACGTGATCGGGGCACTGGGAGCCGAATTCGGACTGCATCCGCTCCTGCTCGAGGACGTGGTGCACACGACGCAGCGCCCCAAGGTCGAGGAGTTCGACGACCACATTTATGTGGTGCTCCACATGATCTCGGTTGCGTCGCTCGCCGACGAAGACGGATACGCCATCGACGGCGAGCAGGTGAGCTTCGTCCTGACGCCGCGCGCGCTCTTGACGTTCCAGGAGCAGGCTGGCGACGTGTTCGACACCGTGCGGGACCGCGTTCGGCGCGCGCGCGGCCGCATCCGCAAGTCGGGGGTGGACTATCTGCTGTACACGCTGCTCGACGTGGTGGTGGACCACTACTTCCTCGTGCTCGAGCGCATTGGAGAGCGCGTCGAGGAGTTGGACGAACTCCTCGAGCAGCCGCGGGGCGGGGCGGGGCTGGACGAGGTGCATGCGGTGCGCCGCGCCCTGCTGCAGCTGCGCCGAACCGTGGGGCCGGCCCGCGACGTGGCGGCGACGCTTGCCAGGGGCGACAGCGCGTTCGTCAAGAAATCGACGCTGCCGTTCTTCCGGGACGTGATGGACCACGCGACGCGTGTATCGGATTCCGTGGAGTCGCTGCGTGAGCTGACGACGAGTCTCGCGGACCTGCACATGTCCCGGCTGAGTCATCGGATGAACGAGGTCATGAAGGTGCTCACGGTGATCGCCACGATCTTCATACCGATGACGTTCATCGCCGGCGTGTATGGCATGAACTTCGTGCAGATGCCGGAACTCGGGTGGCGCTACGGGTATCCGGCGGTTTGGGCCGTGATGTTGGGCGTTGGAGGAGGGCTGGTCGTGTATATGCGCAAGCGTGGGTGGCTGTAGCGTTGCCCCTGTTCGGGCGGATGGGTAGCTTCCCGTCCCCGCCTGCGGGGTGAGTCTTTCCGCATCACAACGTTGTTCGAGGTCCCCGTGAAGATCGCTGTCTGTGTGAAGCGCACACCGGACACCGAGACGCGCATCAAGATCGCCGCCGACGGTCGCTCCATCGACGAATCCGGTGTCAAGTTCGTTCTCAATCCCTACGACGAGTACGCGGTCGAAGAAGCGCTGGCGTTGAAAGAGAAGGCCGGTGCCGGCGAGGTCGTCGTCGTCGCGCTCGGTGCCGACGCGGCGCAGGAGACCCTTCGCACTGCGCTCGCGATGGGGGCCGATCGCGGCATACTGCTCCGGCCGAGCGGCAGTACGGACGACCCGTACGTGGTCGCGCGTGCGCTCGCGGACGAACTCGGCGCCGCTGAATACGACCTCGTACTCTTCGGCAAACTGGCGATCGACGACTACCACCACGGCGTGGGGACCATGGTCGCAGCGCTCATGGACCTTCCCTGTGTGAGTGCCATCTCCGCCCTGGAACTTGCGGATGGCCATGGGACCGCGCGGCGGGAGATCGAAGGCGGTGTCGAGGTGGTGGAATTCGACCTGCCCGCGGTGCTCACGGCCGACAAGGGCCTCAACGAGCCGCGGTACCCGGCGCTGCGCGGCATCATGATGGCCAAGAAGAAGCCGCTCGAGGTGAAGGACGTGACGGTGGCCGACGGGGGGGTGGAGGTCACGGCGCTGACGCTGCCGGCGGCCCGCGCGGAGGGCCGCATCGTGGGAGAGGGCGCCGACGCCGTGCCGGCGCTGGTGGATGCACTCCGGAACGAAGCGAAGGTGCTGTGATGGCGAATGTGCTCGTGGTGGCGGAACAGCGCGACGGCGCGGTCAAGCGCGTGTCGATGGAAGCGATAGCGGCTGTACGGAGCGTCGCCGATGTCAGCGGAGGCGCGGTCCACGTGCTGGTCGTGGGGCCGCCAGCAACGGCGACGGACGACCTGACCGGTAGCGGGGCGGACACGGTCTTCCGCGCGCTCGGCGACGAGGCCGCGCTCTACCAGGCGGACCTCTACGCGGCCACGGCCGCCGCCAGGGCGGAGGCGAGCGACGCCGCACTGGTGCTGGTCGCGGCGACGGCCTTGGGGAAGGACCTTGCCCCACGCATCGCGGCGCGCCTGGGCTGTGGGCTCGTGGCGGATGTCTCGACGCTCGAGCGCAGCGACGATGGACTGGTGGCCACCCGGGCCGTCTACTCGGCCAAGGCGATGATGACGGTGCGCCTCACGGGGCGGCGGTCGGTCGTGTCGGTGCGTCCCAACGCGTTCACGCCACTGGAGCGCGGTGATGCCCCGTCCGTCGAGGACATGGCGCTGGCCTCGGTGTCCGCGAGGGCGCGCACGGTTCGCGTGGAGCAGCCGGAACAGGCGGCGCTGGATGTGGCGGAGGCGTCGGTCGTGGTGTCGGGTGGTCGGGGACTCAAGGAGCCCGCGCACTTTGCGCTGGTCGAGGAACTCGCGGCGGCGCTCGGCGGCGCGGTCGGCGCGTCCCGAGCCGTGGTGGATGCCGGCTGGCGTCCGCATGCGGAGCAGGTGGGCCAGACGGGCAAGACGGTAAGCCCCAGCCTCTACGTGGCCGTGGGCATCTCGGGAGCGGTCCAGCACTTGGCGGGCATGCGCACCTCCCAGGTCATCGTCGCGATCAACAAGGACAAGGACGCGCCCATCTTCAAGGTCGCGGACTACGGTATCGTGGGCGATCTGTTCGAGATCGTGCCGCGGCTCACCGAGGAGATTCGAACGATCAAGGAGCAGTGATCGCTCGTGGCTGACCGGCTCGTACCGTCCTCGTTCCAGGCGGGGCTACCGCTCGACGACCTCATTCTGCGCGACACGCCCGACGAGGAGCGCATCGAGGTCGACGTCCTCTTCGTGGGCGCCGGTCCGGCGGGGCTGGCGGGCGCCATCGAGTTGGCGCGGCTGGCAGCGGCGGACGACACGGTGGGTCCGATCACCATCGGCGTACTGGAGAAGGCCGACGCGCTGGGCGAGCACAATCTGTCGGGCGCCGTCGTGAACCCGCGCGCCTTCCGCGAACTGTTTCCGGACATAGATCCCGCGGAGTTCCCGTTGGGCCCGGCGGTCGAATCGGAGTCGGTGTACTACCTGACCGAGAGCCGTGCGCTGCCGCTCCCGACGCCGCCCACCATGCGCAACCACGGCAATCACGTCGGCTCGATCTGCGAGATCGTCCGGTGGCTGGGCGGCAAGGCGCAGGAAGCGGGCGTCGACATCTTCACGGGCTTCCCGGCCGGCGCGCTGCTGACGGACGACCGACGCGTGATCGGGGTGCGCACGGTCCCGTCGGGGCTCGATCGCGACGGCCAGGAGATGTCCGCCTACATGCCGGCCGCCGACGTCGTGGCGCAGGTCACCGCCATCGCGGACGGCACACGCAGCCGCCTGGCGCAGGCGTATGTCGAGTGGCAGGGCATCGAACGCGACAATCCGCAGATCTACGCCCTCGGCGTGAAGGAACTGTGGGAGACGAAGCGGCCGCTCGACCGTGTGATCCACACGATGGGCTGGCCGCTGCCGAGCGACGCGTTTGGCGGGAGCTTTCTGTATCCGCTCGAGCCGACGGTGCTGGCGTTGGGTCTGGTGGTCGGACTCGATTACCCGTACCGATCCCTCGACGTGCACGAGCTGCTGCAGCGCATGAAGCTGCATCCGCTCATCCGCCCCTACGTGGAGGGTGGCGAACTCGTCGAATGGGGCGCGAAGACCATCCCCGAGGGCGGGTATTACGGGCTGCCTGCGCGGCGCTCCGGCGACGGGATCGTGATGCTGGGAGACGCGGCGGGCTTCGTCGACGTGCCCTCGCTCAAGGGCATCCACTACGCCATGCAGAGCGGGATCTTCGCGGCGAGGGCAATCTTCGATGCGCTCAAGGCCGGCGACACGTCCGCGGCGTCGCTCGCCGCCTACGATCGACTCGTCGAAGGCTCGTACGTCCGCGACGATCTCTACCGCACCCGCAACATGCGCCTCGCGTTCAAGAGCGGGTTCGTGGTCGGTGGAGCGAAGGCGGGGATGATGGAGCTGACGCGAGGCCGCTTCCCGGGCGGCCGCATCGCCATGCATGCGGACGCCGATGCGAACCGCCGTGAGGGCGGAGGGCTCGGGTTCGTGCCCGACGGGTCGCTCACGGTCAGCAAGGTGGACGCCGTGTTCAAATCCGGGAACAAGACCCGGGACACCATCCCGTCGCACCTCACGGCGCAGGAAGACGTTCCGGCGGAGGTCGCGGAGTTCTATGCGGCGCTCTGTCCCGCCGGTGTATACGAGGTCGTCGATGGGAAGCTCCGGATCAACCCGCCAAACTGCGTCGACTGCAAGGCCACGGACGTGGTGGGCCCGCGGTGGGAGCCACGCGAGGGTGGAGCGGGACCGGCGTACAAGCGGATGTAGGAGTTCGAGGCCCTCCGAACTTCCCTCTCAGTCCCCCGTCAGTACGGAACCTTCGTCGTGTAGCCCGGTGCGCGGAGCGGCAGCGCCGGCAGCACGGTGCCCTGGTCGACGGCGTCGACCGATTCGGGAACCATGAGCAGCGCGTCAGCTGCGGCCATCGATGTGAGGATGCCCGATCCCTGTGGACCGGTCGGGTGCGCGACCGGTCGATCCGCACCCGGGCTGAGCGTCACGCGCACGAAATGCTGCAGGCGACCCGGCGTCGCGATCGCCTCACCGACCGTCACGGGGACGGGCGCGCGGAACCACGCGCGACACCCGCCGAGCTTGCGGACCGCCGGGCGTACGAACAGCTCGAACGTCACGAGCGTGCTCACGGGATTGCCGGGAAGACCGATCCAGGGTACGCCGTGCAGCACGCCGAAGCCGACCGGTGCCCCGGGGCGTGAACGGAGACGCCAGAAGCGCGTGTCCGTACCGTCGGCTTCGAGCAAGGTGCGCAGGTGGTCGTGATCGCCGACGCTCATGCCGGCCGAGGTGACGAGCAGGTCGGCCCGGCCCGCGATCCTCGCGAGCCGGTCCGCGATATCGTCGGGATCGTCCCGCGCGATGCCGAGCGGCAGGACGCTCCCGCCCGCACCGCGGATGGCGGCGGCGAGCGTGTAGGAGTTGGAGGACCCGATGCGCTCCCCCGCGAGGATACGATCGGCTTCGTCGACGTCCGCGATCTCGTCGCCTGACGCCATGACGGCGACCAGGGGGCGCGCGTGGACCGGCACGCTGGCGCGCGCGATCGCGGCGAGGAGACCCACCTCGGCAGGACCCAGGCTCGTTCCGGCCCGGAGCACGGTCGCTCCGGTGGCGATGTCCTCGCCGCGCCGCCGGATGTTCCGTCGCAGGTCGCGCAGGTCCTCGACGTGCAGCTCGATTCCGTCGACCGACACGTCCTCCTGGCGGATGACGGTGTCCGCGCCGTCGGGTACGGGTGCGCCGGTGAAGATCCGCATGGCCTCGCCGCGACGGACGGTCCTCCCGCCGGTCGGGGCGCCCGCGGGAACCTCGTCCACGACGCGAAGGGTCGCGGGAGGGCCGTCCGAGCCCGTCTCCAGATCCTCCGCGCGCACCGCAAATCCGTCCATCGCAGAGTTGTCCCACGGCGGAACGTCGATCGGGCTCTGGATGTCGGCAGCCAGGACCCGGCCGTCGACCTCGGCCAGCGGCGCACTTTCGGACGGTAGTGGGTGCAGCGTCTCGAGGATGCTTCGGGCGGCCTCGGACGGGGTCAAACGCGTGGGGTGGTCCGGGGTCACGGGTGGGCGGCCCCGTCTCCCTCGAGGACCGCACGCGCTCGCTCGAGGTCCTCAGGGGTGTTGACGTTGAAGAACATCCGCGCCGGGTCGCCAAACGTGCGGACACGGGCAAGCGGCATGACGTCGATCCGAACCTCGTCGTGGAATGCGGTCATGCGGTAGGCTCCCCGATCGAGCGCGTGCTCGATGGCCGGGATGCAGGAGGGAGCGTAGATACCGCAGAGCGGTTCGAGGCCCAGAGGGCCCTCGCTTGCCGGCAGCACGGCGTCGACGTTCGGGTGCCACGAGGCGGCGAGCGCGGTCAGCAGCTCACCCGAGAGGAAGGGCATGTCCCAGGCGACGACCATCGTCACTGCCCGGGTCTCGGCCAACGCCGTGTACAGCCCGCCCAGACTGCCGGTGCCGGGTCGACGGTCGGGGGTCGTCACGAGTCTCTCGGATGCCGCGGTGGGGTTGTTGGCGACCAGCAGTGGCGATTCGTCCCACTGCCGGACCACGCCGTACACGCGTTCCAGGAGGGTGTGAGCGCCGAGGTGGACGAGCCCCTTGGGGTCGCCACCGAATCGTCGTGCCGTGCCCCCGGCCAGAATGGCGCCACGGATGGGGGGTGCGGTCCCATCGTTCGCGTCCGTCACGGCGACTTAGAAACCGAAGGCGTAGCCCATGCCGAGAGTGAGCACGAAGTGATGTGTCCACTCTTTCGAGCTGTCCGAACTCGGGTTGAGAATCGGTGGTGTGCCGTCGTCCCGCGGCTCGAAGTACGACGGCGGGTACCCCAGTCGCCACACCATGTCACGCATCTCGAAATTCAGACTGAGACGGTCGGAGACGTGGTACCGCATGCCCGCGGTTGGGCTGAGGAGAAACTTCGTCGAAAACGAGAACCCACCGTCTTCGGCGTCGACGGGGCGTCCGATCGCGAGGCCGACGCTCGCTCCCGCGTAGGGCGCGAACCCGCGCCACGTCTTGCGTCCGGTGAGCAGAAGCAGCAACCCGATATCGGCGAAGGCGACTCCCTGCGTGAACTGGCCGAGATTGCGCGCGTCGAGAGTCGTGTCGGGATCCAGCACGGTCCGCTTGAGGGACATGACGCCCACGTTGGCGGTGAAGCCCACAGCCGTGCCGAGCCGGTAGTCGAACCGCGCCGCGGTGACCAGACCGTTGGCGGGGCCCACGCCCGGCGTCCCGAGGTCGCCCCAGAGGTACCCGGCCCGCAGTCCGAGGGTCTTGTTCCCCTCGATGTAGTGGTACGGTGAGCGGTCGGGGGAAAAGCCCACTTGGGCGGCCGCCGGGCGCGCTGAAAGTCCAGCTGCCGCCGCCATCGTGAGCACGAGGATCCAACCGAGGTTTGACTTCACCGGGAGCGCGTTCCGATCTTTGGCGGTATGCGGGTCAGGCAATCTACGCACGGCGATCATCTGCTACCAGCCTTCCTGGTGGCCCTTGTGGCGTTGTGTGCCCCTTTGGAGCACGCGGCTGGGCAGGAGTACCGTGTGCGCCAGCAGGAGAACTTCCGCCGGGACTCGTCGGCGTCCGCCACGATCCTGGCGTCGGTCCCCGCGGGAACCGTCCTGCCAGGCGGCGACGGTGGACGGTGGATGCCAGTGACGCTCGAGGGCTGGATCTGGTCGCAGTCGGTCGGGGCGTCCCCGGGGCGCGACTTTGACGTCAGGGTCAGCGCCACGAACGGTGAGAACCTCCGGGCCTCGCCGAACGGTCGGGTGGTCGCGCGCCTCGAGCAGGGATGCCTCCTCGAGGAGCTCGAGCGGCGGGACAACTGGGTGCGCGTCCGGCGGGAGGGCTGGATGTGGGCGCAGTCGCTGGCGCCGGTCGGATCCGCGGCTCCGGCGCAGCCCGCGTCACCGCCGAGTCCGCAGCCGGCGAGCTCCGTGCCGGCGACGGCGGTGGAGTCGGGCAGTCTCGATCGTGCGCTCGTTGCGGCCCCGACCGACCTGACCGATGTGGCCGACGGCGACCGGCGGGCGGCGGTGGATCCGGAGACCCCGGTCAGAATCCTCGCCCGATCCGGCGAGTGGGTGCGGGTGCAGATCGAGGGATGGGTCCGCGAGGACGCGCTGCGCCCGGGGTCGCCGGGCGTACTGATGGGCGTCAGTGGGGCCGAGGTCCGGTCTCGTCCGGACGAGTTCGCCGGCAAGATGGTGCAGTGGCGGCTGCAGTTCGTCGCCCTGCAGGTGGCGGACGAGGTACGCGTGGACATTCCCACCGGGGCCCGCTACCTGCTGACGCGGGGCCCGCGTCCGGAGACCGGGTTCGTGTATGTGGTCTTGAGCGAGGACCAGGTCGCGGCCGCCGAGCAGCTGCAACCTCTCGCCGATCTCCTCGTAGTGGGGAGGGTCCGCACAGGGCGGTCCCGCTATCTCGGGAACCCCGTCCTCCAGTTGGTGGACATGGACGTTCGGGAGCCGTAGGAGGTTCCGATGCAGGAACAGTTCAAGCAGAAGATCGTGAGTCGACTGGACCAGCTATCCGATGACGCCGGACGGCAATTGCTGGACTACATCGAGTTCCTCGAGTCGCGCTTCGCGAAGGCGCGCCGTCCGGAGTCGACCGTCGAGAAGATCGCACAGGGGATCGACGACACGCTGGGTACGGGGGAGTTCGCGTCGACGGCCGCCAAGGGCGCGTCCAGCTTCATCGATGCCGCCGGCAAGGTGATGCTCAACATCGCCAACGCGTCGAAGACGCTCGCCGAGGAGCTGCAGGAGCAGGCCACGACGGCCGGACACGATGGCCAGTCGGACACCGAGGACTCTGCCACCGCGGAGGGCGCCGCGCCGGCCGGAGACGCGCCGGAGGCGGCGAGCCAGCAGGCGACAGCGGCGGAGACGGAGGCGAGCGAGGACGCGTCGCAGGAGGCCAAGCCGTCCGCTTGACCCTCGGCTGGAGCGCCGAGTAACTTCGTTCATGGAAATCGGAAATTTGCCCCTCGACACCCGTTCGGCACGCCTGCCGGAGCGGGTGTTGTCGTTCGGGGCCCGTCAGGAGCCCCCCCGATGAGTCAGCTCCGCCCGGGGTACGGGCTCACATTCGACGACGTCCTCCTCGTGCCGCGCCACGCGGAGGTGCACCCCAAGGACGTCGACATCCAGGGGCGCTTCACCCGGAAGATTCCGCTCAATATCCCGCTGGTTTCGGCGGCCATGGATACGGTCACCGAAGCCAGCATGGCCATCGCGATGGCCCGAACCGGCGGCATCGGCGTCATCCACAAGAACATGCCGATCGACCGGCAGTCGGCCGAAGTGGATCGGGTAAAGCGCTCTGAGAGCGGGATGATTCTCAACCCGATCACTCTCGGGCCCGACCGCAGTATCCGCGAAGCGGCCGGCCTCATGGCGCGCTACAAGATCTCCGGGGTGCCGATCGTCGATGACGCGGGCATCCTGGTCGGAATCATCACGAATCGCGACCTGCAGTTCGAGCGCAGCCTCGACCGTCCGATTCGCGAGGCGATGACCCAGGACCGGCTGATCACGGCGCCGGTGGGCACGACGCTGGACGAGGCGGAACGCACGCTGGGGGAGCACCGCATCGAGAAGCTGCCCGTCGTCGACGAAACGGGCGTGCTCCGCGGCTTGATCACCGTCAAGGACATCATCAAGCGGCGTGAACACCCGAACGCCAACAAGGACGAGCATGGCCGGCTCCGCGTGGCGGCGGCCGTCGGAGTCGCGGCGGACACGGAGGCGCGTGCGCGGGCGCTGCTCGACGCCGGCGCCGACGCGATCGTCGTCGACTCGGCGCACGGCCACTCGATGGGCGTACTGGACACCGTCGCGCACCTCCGAAACCGCTTCCCGGATGCCCAGCTCGTGGGCGGGAACATCGCGACCGTCGAGGGCGCGCGTGCCCTGGTGGAGCGCGGGGTGGATGCGGTGAAGGTGGGTATCGGTCCAGGCTCGATCTGCACGACGCGTGTCGTCACGGGCGTCGGTGTTCCGCAGATCACGGCGATCCTCGACGCGGTTCAAGGGTCGGACGGCGTCCCGATCGTTGCCGACGGAGGCATCAAGTACTCGGGGGACGCCGTCAAAGCGCTGGCGTGCGGCGCGGCCAGCGTAATGCTGGGCTCCATGCTTGCCGGAACCGAGGAGAGTCCGGGCGAGAGCTTCCTGCTCGAGGGCCGGCGATTCAAGACCATCCGCGGTATGGGCTCGCTCTCGGCGATGCAGGACGGATCCGCCGACCGCTACTTCCAGGAGGGCGAGGTTTCCGTTCGAAAGCTCGTCCCCGAGGGGATCGAGGGGCGTGTGCCCTATCGCGGCCCCGTCGCGGATGTGCTGTTCCAGGTGGTGGGCGGCATACGCAGCGGCATGGGATACTGCGGCGCGAACGATCTTGGCCAGCTCAATACCGACACCGAGATGGTGCAGGTCACGGCAGCCGGTCTGCGGGAGTCCCACCCGCACGACGTGGTCATCACACGCGAGGCCCCGAACTACAGCGTCTGACGGAGCCTACGTCGCGGGGTGAGCCCCACGGGCCCACCCCGCGTCATCTTCCTAGTGTGACCGACGGTCCTCCACGATCTGCTTGTGGACTTCGTAGTTCTCCCGCCACGGCTCGCGTTCGAAGTAGCTGTTCGTGAGGTCCTTCACCTTGCCCGACAGCAGGACCAGGGCGAGCAGGTTGGGGAGGATCACGATCCCGAGCGCCACGTCACCGAGGTCCCAGATGACCTGAAGCGAGACGAGTGCACCGAAGAAGTGCATCCCCACATAGACCATCTTGTACGGCAGGATCGCCTTGGGGCCGAAGAGGTAGTTGGCGCACCGGTCACCGTAGTAGCTCCACGAGATCGCGGTCGATACCGCGAACAGCAGCACGCTCACGAGTACGATGAGGTTGCCCCATTCTCCAGGCAGGCCCCGCTGGAAGCCGAGCATCGTGAGCGGAGCACCGCTCTCGACGGCCATGCCGTAGAGCGACCGGTATTCGGTGCCGTCGGGCGCGCGTGCCATGCCGAGTTCGCCTTCCTGCGCCGGGACAATGGTGCCGCTGAAGGGCACCGTCATGTCGGCGTCAACGAAGAGCTCCTCGACCTCGACCTCATGCCACGCCAGGCGCGGAGCGCCGGGAGACAAGTCGACGTGTCGTCCGTCGGCGAGTACGAGCGACGCCGGTGTGTCGATGTCGCTGCGGCGGTTCTCGGCACTGCGGGTGATGTACGAGACGTCGCCGCCGGTCAGGGTAATCTCGGTCGGGTGCCGCTCGGACCACACGCCGGTCATGATGATGACGAGACCGGTCATCGTGCAGATGACGATGGTGTCGATGAACGGCTCGAGGAGCGCGACGACGCCCTCCGACACCGGTTCGTCGGTCTGCGCCGCCGCGTGCGCGATCGGTGCCGATCCCTGGCCGGCTTCGTTGGAGAACAGCCCCCGCCGGACGCCCCACATCATCGTGACGAGGATGGCTCCGACGCCCGTGCCCGCAACGCCGGCGGTCGGGTTGAACGCCTCGCGGAAGATGGTCGTGAAGGCCGGGATGAAGTCGCCGATGTGGGTGAGGATGATCGTCGCGGCCCCGAGGACGTAGATCGCGGCCATCAACGGGGCCAGCACACTCGTAACCCGGCCGATGCGGCTGATGCCGCCGATGACGACGGTTGCCACGACCATCGCGGTGAGGAGGCCGGTGATGTAGACCGGAACGCCGAAGGTCGTGAGCACAGAGTCCGCGACCGTGTTCGCCTGGATCGCATTCCCGGTCAGGAAGGCGGTGAAGCCGAGCATCAGGGCGAAGAACACGGCGAGAGGCTTCCAGGCCGGTCCCAGTCCGCGCTCGATGTAGTACATCGGGCCGCCCGAGACCGTCCCCTGCATGCGGCTCACGCCCTCTTCCGTCACGCGGTAGTGCTGGGCGAGCGTGACTTCGGTGTACTTCACGGCCATTCCGAGCAGGGCCGTGATCCACATCCAGAAGAGTGCGCCGGGGCCGCCCCAGTGAATGGCGATGGCCACGCCTGCGATATTGCCGATGCCGACCGTGGCCGACAGAGCCGTCGTGAGCGCCTGAAAATGCGAAACGTCGCCGGGCTCGTTCGGATCGTCGTACCGCCCAGAAGTGACGGCAAATCCGTGACCCAAGTGCCTGAGCTGGATGAAACGCAGGCGGAGGGTCAGGAACACGCCCGTCCCGAGGAGCGCGACGACGACGAAGGGGATGATCTCGCCCTTCAGGGGGACACCGAGGTTCCACACCCACCCGTTGAGGGTGCTGACGATCCGGTCGAAGAATTCCATGAGCGCTGGCCGGTTGAGAGGACCTGACAAGATGGGACGGCGGTAAGTCCCGGAGCAAGGGCGTCCTTCGCTTTCCGATGGAGCCGTCGTAAGTTCCGAAGCCCATGACGGATGATGACCACCCCCAGCTCGATCCTGGCGCCGCGGTAGCACCGGAACGCGCGGCTGCGGCCGAATCGATCGCTGCCGTGCTGCAGCCCGGGGCGCGTGTCGTCATGACGACCCACGTCAATGCGGACGGCGACGGCACCGGCAGCGAGGTCGGGCTGTGGCACCTCCTGGCCGCGCGCGGCATCGACGCAGTGATCGCCAATCCGACGCCGTTCCCGACCCGCTACGACTTCTTGCTCGACGGCCTCGACGGCGTCGACCGGTCACGCCACAGCGCGCGCGAACTGCAACGGGCCGATGTGATCGTGGTGCTCGACATTTCCCATGTGGGGCGCCTCGGTGACTTGGGACGGGTCGTCGAGGCCGCCAAGGTGCCCGTGGTGTGCGTCGACCACCATGTCAGCCCCCGCCGTCTGCCGGACGGCCCGCAGCTGATCGACGCCAGTGCGTGCGCCACCGGTGAGCTCCTCTACGACCTGGCCCGCGCGGCGGGCTGGTCCGTGACGCCCGAAGCGGCACTCGGGATGTACGTCGCCATTCTCACCGATACCGGCGGGTTCAAGTTCAGCAATACGAGCTCGCGGGCCCTGCGCGTCGCCTCGGAACTCCTGGGGTGCGGCGTGAACGCCGAAGACGTGTACCGCGAGGTCTACGCGAGCGAGCCCGAAGGCAAGCTTCGGCTGGTCGCCGAGGTGCTCTCGACGCTCGTGGTGGAGCCTCAGCCGGGCATCGCGTGGGTCACGGTGCCCCCCGGGGCGCTGGAACGCCATGGGGTCGATCCCACCGATCTGGACGGGATCGTGGAACTCCCCCGGTCGGTGCGGGGTGTCCAAGTGGCGCTGCTGTTCCGGGAGTTGGCCAACCAGCGGATCAAGGTGTCCTTTCGGTCGGTGGGCGACGTCGACGTGGCGGCCCTGGCCGAGCGGTTCGGGGGTGGGGGGCATCGCAAAGCCGCGGGTGCGTCACTCGAAGGCTCGCTCGCGGAGGTCCAGGCTCGAGTACTCGACACAGTTCGCTCTCTCTTTTCGACGCAGGCCGTGTGACGGCTCGTGCTCGGTTCTCTCTTCCCATAGAACACGAATGACCGAACGACTCAACAAAGCCATCGCGGAAGCACTGACCAACGTCCGCAATCCGCGTGTCGATAACGACGTGATCTCCGCCGGCATGGTCCAGAACCTGGACGTGGGCGCCGACGGGTCGGTGCAGTTCACGTTCGAACTCTCGCGTGAGGATCCGCCGACCCTGGTACGGCAGGTGCGCAAGGCCGTGCAGGCAATCGACGGGGTCACCACCGTGGCCGTGGACGTCGTGGAACCCAAGCAGGCTGCGCCGGCAGGCGCCGTCCCGACGGGCCGCGCAGCTGCGCCGCAGGAGCCGCCGCCCGCGCCGCCGATGCCGGATCTCGGACACATCATCGCGGTCTCGAGCGGCAAGGGCGGCGTCGGGAAGTCGACCGTCTCGGCCAACCTCGCCTGTGAGCTGGCGAAGGCGGGCAAGCGGGTCGCCTTGATGGACGCCGACATCTACGGACCCAACATTCCCAGGCTGTTCGGAGTCACCGAGAAGCCCGGCGTGCACGACGGACGCATCCTCCCGTTAGAGAAATACGGCGTGCGGCTCATCTCGCTCGGGCTGCTGATCGAGCGAGACATGCCGGCCATTTGGCGTGGCCCGATCGTGACGAAGATCATCACGCAGTTCCTGCAGGACGTCGAGTGGGGTACGCTCGACTACTTCATCGTCGATCTTCCCCCCGGCACGGGAGACGCCCAGCTGTCCCTCGCCCAGGCGATCCAGATGCGCGGCGCGGTCATCGTGACGACGCCCCAGGAGATGGCGGTCGGCGACGCGCTCCGCGGTGCCAAGATGTTCGAGCGCGTCGGCGTTCCGGTGCTGGGCGTCGTCGAGAACATGTCGTTCTTCGTGTGTCCGCACTGCGGCGACCGCAGTGAGATCTTCCTGTCGGGTGGCGGGGCGCGGCTGGCGCAGGAATTGGGGGTGCCCCTGCTGGGTCAGGTCCCGCTGCAGGCGGACATGGCCGGCCAGGCCGACGCGGGAAGCCCGATCGCCGTCGCCAATCCCGATTCACCGGCCGCACAGGCGCTCGCGGCGGTGGCGCGCGAGATCGTCGCGAAGGCCGGGGGCAAGCGGGTCGCACTCCCGATCATGACCGGGTAAGGCGCACGTGTCGGCGATCATCACGCTATTGACCGACTTTGGGACCGCCGACAGCTACGTCGCCGAGATGAAGGCCGCGCTCCTGTCGCGAGTGCCGGACTTGGTTCTCGTCGACGTCACTCACGAGATCGCGCTCGGTGACGTCCGATCCGCCGCGTATCTCCTCGCGCGCTCGTGGGAACAGTTCCCGATCGGCACCACACATCTGTGTGTGGTGGACCCCGGCGTGGGGACCGAACGCCGTGCACTGGCTGTTCGGGCGGGTGGGCATGCCTTCGTCGGTCCGGACAACGGTATCCTCACGCCTGCGCTCGATGCCGAGCCGCCGGTCGACCTCGTTGCCCTCACGGTACCGAACACCGCGGCCCCGACGTTCCACGGCCGCGATCTGTTTGCGCCTGCCGCGGCACGGCTGGCGGAGGGAGAGGCGCTGGAGTACCTCGGGGAGCCGGCGATCCGGCCGGAGCGGGTGGCCATGCCGCGGCCCCTCCGCCGTGCCGGTTCCGTTCGGGGGCAGGTCGCGTACGTGGATCGCTTCGGGACGCTCGTCACCAACATCCACGGCGAGATGGTCGAAGGCGCGGAGACGGCGGTACTCGACGACGAGCACACGGTGCCCGTCGCGCGCACGTTCGGAGACGTCGACAGCGGGGACCCGGTGGCTTATGTCGGATCGGGTGGGCTACTGGAGATCGCGGTGCGTGACGGTCGCGCGAGCGACGCGTTCGGCGTGGGTATCGGGGCGCGGGTCGTCGTCCCGCTCTGAGCGGCTAGCGGAGGTCGTCCAACCAGATCACGTCGACGTCACCGAACACCGCGTTGATCTCGATGTCCAGTCGTCTGGCCGCACGGTCGTAATTCTCCGATACGAAATCGCCTCCATGGCGCTCGAATCCGGTGCGGTCGAATCCCGCGATGAGCCGGTCCAGCTGGACCCGCACCCCGAGGCTCCGAGGAATCTCCAAGGTGACCTGTCCGAGACCGACCGATACTTCGAGGCGGCTGTCGGAGGTGAACCGGTCGCCGCGCAGGTTGATCGTGAGATCTCCCACGCCGCCGCGAACCTCCATCCGTTCGCACCCGGCGTTGCCCAACGCGTCGACGACCAGCTCGGCCGCACCCGCCGTGACCTCGAACCGCTCGCACTCGATCGTCGTGGGTGTGCTGAAGCGGATGGTCGTCTGGCTGGCGCCGGTCCGAAGCTCCGCTCGCTTCAGGGCGAGCCCTCCGAGCTCGATGTCGTTTGCAGTGGCGCCGAGATCCAGGGACAGGTTGAGCGGGACCGAGGGCGCGAGGGCCAGTTCCAGCCGCTGCGGGGAGTCTTCGTCGACGTCGATGTCGGCGTCGTGGTCGTCGACCGAGAGGTGCACGCTCAGACGACGGGACCCCTCGCGGTACCGGATGCTGGGGTCGAAGTGATCGCCGTCGTACCGCATGTGCGCCCGGTACAGCAGTCCCGGAGCGCCTGGGCGGATATCGACGGCACCGGAGGCGAACCGCACCGAAACGCGGAGGTCGTCCTCACTCCGGGCCTGACGCGACTGCGCCAACACCTGCCAATCCTGCGCTTCCGCTGCCGCTGCGGTCCCGAGCGCGGCGACAACCGCGATCAGGAGTGCTCCGTGCCGGCTGGTCACTCGTACTCGGCGTGGCTGCGGGAACGGCGGAACGCACCCGTGTCCGACCAGTAGTCGCCTTCGCTGAGCGTGCGGTCGAGCCGGCGGATCACCGTGCCACGCACGCCGCCACGGGAGATGATGGACGCACCGAAGCCGGCGGTCGCGAGGACCCACGTGAGCACGCTGGCCAGGACCGTGAACACGGGCCCTACGACCGGGATCCACCCGAGGAGCACGGCCGGGATCCAGATGCCGAGCATCGCGAGCAAGCCGTACCACATGAACTTCATCTCGACCCACGGTTGGGTCGGCGTCACGCCATCATGCTTCCGCCGATAGTAGATCTCCCCGACCGTCCGCGCGATGGCGATATAGCCTCCCGTCACGCCGAGGAAGATCGCGAGTGGGAACGCGAGGATCGCCAGCGGCACCAGCAGCACGCCGACGATCGTGAGCGAGAGCGCCACGATCAGGGCGCCGAGCACCGGAACGAGCAGCGGCTGAGCGAAGAACCCCGCGAGGAACGAACGGCCGAAGGAGTTCCAAGCCGTGTCACCGACAGCGCGGAACTGGTTCGGGGCGAAGATGAGGAACCCGAACCCCATCAGCATCATCGCGATGAGCGACGCGCCCAGACTCGCGACGCCAGCGCCGACGGATCCGAGCATGGATGGGTGGACCGCCGCCACCGGGGCGGCTGGCACCGCCGCTGGGGCGTCCGGAGCCGTGGGAATCGTGATTCTTCCCGCCTCACCCAGCGCGACCCGCGCCTCCGCGAGCGCTTCTTGGACCCGCGCATTGATCTCGTTCACATCGACGCTGACAGCGACCTCGCCACCCGACGCGCGGGGAGCGACCACGATCTGTGGCGCCGGCCCGACGTCGGCCAGCGGGACCGCGTGCAGGTTTCCGAGCACGTCCGCCAGCGTCTCGGCGGCGGGAACGGAGCGCGAGCCGGCCCACGCCTGAAGCTCGGCGAGGACTTCGGCCGTCCCTGCGGCGGCGTTCCCCTCGATCAGCGCGAGCCATGCAGCGCCGAAGTCGCTCGCGGCGTCGTAGGTCGCGACCTCCTGGCCGTCCACGCTCACCTGGCCATTGCCGACCGTGATGAGACGCGACGCACCGTCCGCGAGGTCGAACGCCACGGATGCCGACCCGCTGGAGAGCATGATGTGGTGCCCCACCGCCTCATTCTGGGCGACGAGCGGGGCGGGTTGCGCCAGCACGGCGGCCATCACGGCAAGGATCGGAAACATTGTACGAAGCTTGATCATCGTTCTACCTTAGCGACCGCGTCGAAGGGTCAAAAGGAAGCCCACCGCACTCACGGCGATTATCCCCGCCCCTCCCGCAATCCATGGCCCCACCACTGGAGGGGCCACCGCAGCCCACCACGACGTCACCGACTGTGTCGCTGCGGCCCAGTACAAAGCAAGCAGCCCCGTGAATGCGGGGCCGAACTGCGAAACCATCCATGCGCCGATGCTGCCGATCTGGCTCGAAAACGCCACCACCAGGCCCGTCGCCACGCCAAGCGGGATCAGGCTGCCGGCAGCGAGCGCACCGAGCACGAACCAGACTCGGCCGGATTCGACCAAGTCGACCCAGGCGGCTTCCGCCTGCCGCACCCAGCGGGGGGCAGGCCGCCACACACGCGTCAGCACCCGCCGATCCATCCCTGCACTCGGCAACGGCGCCGACAGGGCGGTCAGGTATCCGTGGAGGACCGGGTCCTCCTCGGCGGGGGTCAGATCGGGCATCGGTCGGTCATTCATGTCGTCTCCCTTACGGAGGGCTGCGGAGGGGGTTTCAGCCCCGGAGCTCGCCCAGGAGCTCCTTCAGTTCGTTTCGGGCGCGATGGATGTAAGTCTTTACGGTACCGAGAGGTAGGTCGAGGATCTCGGCGATCTCTTCGTACGGCCGACCTTCGACGTGTCTCAGGATGATACAGGACTGATATTCGGGCCTGAGCTGAGCGATCGCCTGCTCGATCTGGCCTCCCAGCTCGCGGGCCTCGACGACCTCGAGCGGGGATTCGTCCCGGGATCCCAGCTGGAGCGCCGTGGCCTCGATCTGGTCCGGCGTGGTGGCTTCGGGCGCGCCGTCCAACGAGAGCGTGTCGAGCTCCTTCCGCCGCAGATGATCGATCGTCGCGTTGTTGGCGATTTTGAAGATCCAGGACGAGAACTTGTAGGTCGGGTTGTACCGGTCCAGGGCGTTCAGGACCTTCACGAACGTGTCCTGGGCCAGATCCTCGGCCAGCTCGCGGTCGCGCACCATGCGGTAGATGAGCGAGAACACGGGCCGCTCGTACCGATGAACCAGCTCGCCGTACGACGGCTCGTAGCCTTCCAGTGCCCAGGCGACGAGGTCGTGGTCGGTGGCGGATGCGAGATCGCGCGCGGGCGTCACGCGGGACGGTACTCCCCGGCTGGGCGGCCTCGTTGCGGTGCCTTCGAGCGCCCCAGTATCTTTTGCGGCCTATGACGCCTACCCCCTCGGCGGTCGTGTCCTCGGGGGGCGACGGGAAGCGATCCTACGTGCGCGACATGTTCACGGCGATCGCACCGCGCTACGACCTGCTGAACCACGTCCTGAGCCTGAATATCGATCGGCGCTGGCGGCGCCGGGCGATCGATCGCCTGGCATGGCGCCACCGCGCTGCCGGTCGGTACTTGGATCTGTGTGCCGGGACCCTCGATCTCGCAGCGGAGCTGGCCGGCCGCGACGGGTTCGGCGGCCGGGTGATCGGTGCGGATTTCGTCGTGCCGATGCTGCGTGGGGGGGTGCACAAGTCCCCGGCGGTACGCGCCGTGGGTGCGGACGCGCTCCAACTGCCGTTCGGGGATGGCGAGTTCGACGGCTGTACGGTGGGGTTCGGCGTGCGGAACCTCGCGGACTTGGGCGCCGGCATCCAGGAGATGCACCGCGTCCTCGCTCCGGGCGCGACGCTGGTGATCCTCGAATTCGGTACGCCTTCGGTTCCACCCGTTCGATGGGCGTATCAGACCTACTTCAACCATGTGCTTCCACGCGTCGGCCGTTGGGTGTCCAAACATAGGGACGCCTATACATACCTGCCACAGTCGGTGGCGGACTTCCCGTCTCCCCCCGCGCTGGCAACGGTCCTGGCCGACGCGGGGTTCCGCGACGTGGGGTACGAGCCGCTGACGTTTGGCATCGCATGGCTGCATTGGGGGGTACGGCAGTGAGCATAGAGAGCCTGACGGATTTCGTTGCGATTCTCGAGCGCGAGAACGAGATCGTACGCGTGCGGCACCCCGTGTCGGTCGCCCGGGAGATCACTGAGATAGCCGACCGGTGCATGAAGAGCGAGGGCGGCGGGCCCGCGCTGCTGTTCGAGCGGCCCGTGCTGGCGGACGGGTCGGAGAGCGCGGTGCCGCTCGCCATCAACCTGTTCGGGTCGCTGCGCCGGATGTGCCTGAGCCTCGGTGTGGAATCGCTCGACGAGGTCGGTGCCCGCATTGCGGAGCTCACGCAGCTCCAGGTGCCGGAGGGGTGGCGTGCGAAGCTCGCTCTCCTTCCAAAGCTGGCGGAGGTGGTCAGGTTCCCGCCCCGGACGTCGTCGGGCACCCCGGCGTGCCAGCAGATCGTCGAGCGCGACGGCGACGTGGACGTCCAACGGCTTCCCAATCTGCTGTGCTGGCCCGACGACGGTGGTGCCTACGTCACCCTGCCGCAGGTCATCACCCGCGATCCACGCACCGGAACACGGAACGTGGGCATGTACCGGATCCAGGTGCAGGGCCCCGACCTGCTGGCCATGCACTGGCAGCGTCACAAGGTCGGCGCCGCGCACTGGCGGGACATGGCCGAACGCGGGGAGACGATGCCCGTGGCGATCGCCCTCGGTGGTGATCCGGCTTCGCTCTACAGCGCGTCGGCGCCGCTGCCTCCCAATATCGACGAGTACATCTTCGCGGGATTCCTCCGGCGGAAGCCCGTGCAGCTGGCGAAGGCGGTAACCAGCGATCTCCTGGTTCCGGCGGATGCGGACATCGTCATCGAGGGGTACATCGACCCGGCGGAGCCGCTGGTACTCGAAGGGCCGTTCGGGGACCACACGGGTTTCTACAGCCTCGCCGACTACTACCCTGCGGTGCACGTGACGGCCGTCACACGCCGCCAGGATGCCGTCTATCCCGCGACCATCGTGGGCCCGCCGCCCATGGAAGATTTCTACCTCGGTCACGCGACCGAACGGATCTTCCTGCCGCTCCTCCGGCTGACCGTTCCGGAAATCGTCGACTACCACATGCCGGCGTACGGGATCTTCCACAACTTGGTGTTCGTGAGCATCGACAAGCAGTACCCGGGGCAGGCGCACAAAGTCATGAATGCGCTCTGGGGTATGGGGCTGATGTCGCTGGCCAAGGTGATCGTCGTGGTGGACCGCGATGTGAACGTGCGCGACCCCGACGAGGCGTGGTGGGTGGCGCTCAACAACATCGATCCGCAGCGTGACGTTCGGTTCTCGATGGGACCCGTCGACGTGCTGGATCACGCGTCGGCGGCCTTCACCTACGGGTCGAAGATGGGGATCGATGCCACGACGAAGTGGAAGGAAGAGGGATTCGAGCGGGAGTGGCCCGACCGGATCGTCATGGACGAGGCGACGCGGGCGCGGGTCGACGCGATGTGGGATGACCTGGGCATCACGCTGCGGCCGCGCCGCGTGTTGTGAGCGCTCCGGTGGGTGACCCGCTGCCGGCGGGTGCCGTGGACGGGCAGACGATCGGCGGGGACTCGGCAGTCGTGCGTTTCGCGAACTTCGTCAAGCTCCCGCACACCCTGTTTGCGCTGCCGTTCGCGCTGCTCGGCGTCGTCTACGCGTCCTTTGCGCACCGGCTCTCCGTCGGCGTCGTGCTCGTCGTGGCGGTCGCGTTCGCTTCAGCCCGGTTTGCGGCGATGGGCTTCAACCGCATCATCGACCGCGACTTCGATGCGGCCAACCCCCGGACACGTGACCGCGACCTTCCGGCGGGACGCTTGTCCCTGGCCCACGCGTGGTGGGCCGTGGGCGTGGCGGCGGTGGTCTTCGTGGGTGCCGCGGCGCTCCTGAACCCGCTCTGTCTTGCGCTGAGTCCCGTCGCGCTGGTCTGGATCTTCGGGTACAGCTACACGAAGCGGTATACGCACTGGTCGCATCTGTGGCTCGGTGGCAGCCTCGCGATCGCGCCGGTCGCGGGATATCTCGCAGTGGCCGGCCAGTGGGATCCTACGTGGTGGACCCCGCTCGTGATCGCGATGGCGGTCCTCACGTGGGTGGCAGGGTTCGACATCTTCTACGCGCTGCAGGACGAGGAATTCGACCGACGTACGGGACTTCGGAGCGCGGTGGTGCTTCTCGGTGACCGCCGGGCGATTCTGGTCGGGAAGGTGCTTCATGGCGTGACGCTCGTGATGCTGGCGCTGTTCGGTATCGTCACGCCGTTCGGATGGCTCTACTTTGTGGGCGTGGCCGGCGCCGCCGTGATTCTCGCGTGGGAGCACCAGCTCGTGCGGCCCGGCGATCTCTCGCGGGTCGACGCCGCCTTCTTTACCATGAACGGGGTGATGAGCGTGCTCGTATTCCTCTTTGCCACGGCAGACCGGCTGTGGTAGCGGATCGCGACGGGCGCACCGGCAAGCGCGGAACGCGCAGCCAGCCGACGCGACGCAGCGGCACGCCGCAATCCGGGCGGCGCGGCCCGGCGCCCGCCGGACCGCCGCGTCACCCGCACAAGACGCCTACCCCGAACCGGAGAAAACAATGAGCGGAGCCCCGTGGACCGTGGCGGTCACCGGTGCGTCCGGCGGCCCGTATGCCGTGCGCCTGATCGAGGTCCTGAACCGGGCCGCCGTTCCCGTGCGGCTCATCGTCTCCAGTCACGGGTGGCGTCTGCTGCAGACCGAGACCGGCGTGGGGTCGCTCGACGAGCTGCGCGAGGCGACGGGTGGTGGGTGGGAGGCGATCGACGTGTTCGACAACGCCGATCGGGGCGCGACTCCGGCGTCCGGATCGGCTCCGAGTGCGGGCATGGTGGTGTGTCCCTGCTCGATGGGGACGGCGGCGGGGATTGCGAGCGGCGCGAGTCGATCGCTCGTCGAACGAGCTGCGGACGTGGTCCTCAAAGAGCGGAGGCCGCTGATTCTGGTTCCGCGCGAAACCCCGCTCTCTCTCGTGCACCTTCGCAATCTGACCGCGCTCACCGAGGCCGGGGCCACGGTGATGCCGGCGGCGCCGGGGTTCTATCATCGGCCGGAGCGGGTCGACGATCTGGTGGACTTCATCGTGCAGCGGGTCGTCGATCATATGCGTCTCGACATCGAGCTCGCGCCGCGCTGGTCCGGCTGACGTGCGGCTCGGCATCATCTCGGACACGCACGGCTACATCCACCCCGAGGTGTTCGAGGTCTTCGGGGAGGTGGATCACATTCTGCACGCCGGCGACATCGGACCGCTCGACATCCTGCGGGATCTCGAGGCGGTGGCGCCGGTGTCCGCCGTCTTCGGCAACACGGACGGATGGGACGTTCGCCGCGCCTGCCCGCGGGTCGTCGAGACGGAGCTGGACGGATTTCTGGTGACCGTGACGCACGGCGACCAGCTGGGTCACCCGTCGCCGATGCGGCTTCGGGAACGGTTTCCGACGGCGGAGATCATCGTGTTCGGCCACACGCACGAACCCTGCCTTGAGCTGATCGACAAGACGGTGACCGTGATGAACCCGGGGTCGGCGGGCGCTCCCCGGCTCGGAAACGCCCCCTCGGTGGGAATCATGGAATTGGAGCCGGGCATCCCGCCGCGGGCGCGACTGGTCCCGCTCGGGCGGAACGGCTAGGACGGTTGCGCTAGGCGCGGATCAGCACGAGCGTCATGTAGGTCACGAACCCCACCAGCAGCAGCACACCGCCCGAGCGTGAGAGCTTCCGACGCCACAGCATGATCGGCAGCAGGGCGACCGTGAACCCCAGCATGACCCAGTTGTCGAGCGCGAGGGCCCGTTCGTGGACCTCGACGTTATGCGCGACGGCCGTGATGCCGAGGACGGCCAACAGGTTGAAGATGTTCGATCCGACGACATTGCCCAAGGCGATCTCCTGCTCTCCCTTGCGGGCGGCGACCACGGTGGTGGCGAGCTCCGGCAAGCTCGTGCCCATGGCCACGACGGTGAGGCCGATCACGCGCTGCTCGATACTGAAGAACTCGGCCAGCATCACGGCGCCGCGCACCGTGAGTTCCGCTCCCCCCGCCAGCCCGAGAATCCCCACGATCACCAACGCAATGTTCTTCCGCCACGCCGCGCGCCGTCCTTCCTGCAGGTGGACCATGCGCTCGGCTTCCCGGACCTCCGACATCTCCGCGACTGCCTCGCCGCCGCGGGCCAGCATCACCATGTAGACCACGAACGCGACGAGGAGCGCGACCAGCACTGCGCCTTCGCGCTGGGTCACGATCTGGCCGGACCACGCGAACCAGATCGCGAGCAGGGTGACCCCGAGCATGAACGGGTACTCGCGAACGAGCGTTTGCCTGTGCACCGGGATCACGGCGAGGACGGCGGCGATCCCCAGGATCAAGCCGACGTTGAAGACGTTGGAGCCCACGACGTTGGCGTACGAGATGTCGGGGTTCTCTTCCAGCGCGGCCAAGAGGCTCACCGCAAGTTCGGGGGCGCTGGTCCCGATAGACACGACCGTGAGTGCGACGATCGTCATCGACACCCGCGCGAGCAGCGCGACGGCCGTTGCGCCCTGGACGAGCGCGTGCCCCGCGCCGAACAGGATGACCATGCCGGCCAGCACTAGGAGCGGCGCGATCAGCATGCTATGCGGCGTCCGTCCACGCGCTGAACGGCGTCGTGCGCCGCATGGCCGCCGGGCGGCGGCGGAACCAGCTCAGAAGCAGCAGGGTCTCGTCGATGGTCTCGACGGGCAACGGTCCCGTGTCGTGGGCGTATTCG
The DNA here is from genome assembly GCA_039587215.1 of Gemmatimonadota bacterium. GTDB lineage: Bacteria > Gemmatimonadota > Gemmatimonadetes > Gemmatimonadales > GWC2-71-9 > CAMYLY01. The sequence continues at coordinate 25,601 of JBDHIW010000007.1, forward strand.
GCGTGCTCCGCGACCAGCGAGATGAACGCCTCGCGTTCGATCGGCGTGTGCGGGTACGGGGCGCTCGCGCGAACGGTGCCACGGACCACGATGTACGCCCGGTCGTCGCCGAACGTACCGGGGTCCTTGTACACGAAGCTCAGTGCGTCCACGGCGGCGCTCGCGCGCGCACACGCACCGAGGAGCCAGGTCAACTGATCGAACCGGGCGCGCCACCACGCGGCGCGCTCGTAGTTCTCGCGCTCGCTCGCCTCGACCATAGCCGCGGCAACCCGGTTCAGTGGTTCCACGTCGCGCGCTTCCACGAAGGCGATCGCGCGGTCGACGCTCGCCAGGTACTCCTCCTCGGTGACGAACCCGGCGCACGGGGCCGCGCAGGTGCCGAGCTCGTGGCGCATGCAACCGGCGCGGCGGTCGGGCTGGAAGAGGTCGCCCTGCTCGGCGTACGCGATGGCCGTGTTGAGCGCGCAGTCGCGGAGTCCCAGAACCTGATTCAGTACCTGCAGAGCTTCCTGAAGCTCCCCGACGCGCTGGATCGGTCCGTAGTGCTGCACGTCGTGTGCACCCACCGTCCGTCCCACGTACAGCTTGGGTGCCGGGCCGGCCGAGACCTTGATGAAGCCCGCACGGCGCAGGCGGTTCATGCGGACGTTGTAGCGTGGTCGATGGTGCTGGATCAGCCGCAACTCCCGGAGCAGCGCCGCGAACTCCGACGGCGCGTACGTCCACTGGATGTCGGCCGTGGCCTGCATGATGCGCGCGGCCTTCTCCTTCGGGTACGCGGCGCGGAAATACGAGAGGAGCCGCGTGCGGATCTCCTTGGCCTTGCCGACGTACAGCACCTGCCCGGTCGCGTCGAGCATGCGGTAAACGCCGGGACGCTTCTCGGCCAGCGCTTTGACGCGGCGATGCAGGAACGCGTGGTCCTGCAGCGGGAGACTGAGTGCTGCTACTGCCATCCCCGCAGCGATCGCACGAATCGGTGGAGGAGGAGGAACTTCTCGTAGACGATGACGTCCTTGTTCGCCCGTCCCACGTCGGCCAGCAGCTCGCGCATGCGCCCCCGACGCTGGATGTAGAGTCGGAACGTCTCCGCGAAGTCTTCGAGCGGGTGCGATGCCGCATAGGTCGTGACGTATTCCGGGCGGACCGTGCTGACCCGCTTGCGGGCCAGGTCGACCCAGGCGGCGTCGCTCACGCGATACGCTTTGTGTACCTCGCCGAAGACCCGTTGAAACTCCGGGCGGCGGGTGAGGTTCCAGTGATGGTAGAGAAAGCTGTGCCCCAATTCGTGGCAGAGCAGGCCCACGAGCAGGGTCCACGGCACCTCCTGACGGCGCGTGTTGACCACGTACGCGCGGTCGATCTCGACGATGCGCGACGCGCCCGGGTCGACGCCCGACACCCCGGGGCGCAGCAGGACACGGTAGCCCCAGTCGCGGATGCGCGACACCAGCAGCAGGCGCCGGACGCGGGTGAGCGCGCGTTCGATCAGGTCCTGGCCGGTGGCGTCGAAGCCGCACCAGGGGCACAGGCTCATCCAGTCGTCGACGCCGCGGTCGCAGTGCGGACAGGTGCCTTCGAAGTCCTCGTCGGGCCACTCTTGATCGCCGCTGCACCACGGGCAGTGCGGCATGGGGTACTGCACGCCGCCGCCGCAGTCCCAGTCGCAGAAGGCGTCGAAGCGGAACCCTTTCGGCGCCTTGAGGGGGGTCGCGGCCGAGTAGCCTTCCTCGTAGATGTTGGCCGCGCACCACGGACAGTAATGGTAGCCGTCTGAGACGACCCATCCGCAGCGATAGCACTCGGCGCCGGTCGCCGGCGGGTCGTCTCCCCATGTGAGGGTACGTCCGCACCATGGACAGAAGGGCCAGAATCGCTGAATGGATTGCCCGCACCGGCATCGCAGGTCCGGGCGGGGGGTGGGGTGTCGACGTCGGCGTCTACGTTCGGCCATAGCGCTCCATGGCGGTCACGACCAGGCGTTCGATGAACGCATAGTAATCCATACCCGCCTTTTCTGCCGCGTTGGCCATGTCGTGCCCGAAGCTGATGAACGGGTTGGCGTTGACCTCGATCACCCAGGCCTCGTTGTCCGCCGTGAGGCGCACGTCGAGCCGTCCGTAATCGCGGAGCCAGAGGGCGCGAAACGCCGCCGGGCAGACCCGCTCGATTTCGTCGCGGGCGTCCTGTGCCACGGGTCGGGCGAACACGTTCCGGATGCCTTTTCGCTCGCGATACGGCACGTCCCACTTGGCCGCCTTCGTGGCGATACGCTCTTCCGGGCGGTTGTCGGCGTTGTCGAACACCAGCTCCACCATGGGCAGGATCTCCAGTTCGTCCCAATTGCCGACGAGCCCGATGTAGAGCTCGCGGCCTTCGACGTACTCCTCCGCGATCGCCGGTTGTGCGAAGCGGTCGTGAACCCAGGTCACCCGCTCCCGCAGGCCGTCGATGTCTTGGACGACGGAGGCCATGGCGATCCCCTCCGATGCGTCCTCCTGCAGCGGCTTGACGATGAGCGGGAAGGTGAGCGACGGGGGGCTATCGGGGACCTCGCCGCGGAGGTACATCGCGAAGCCGGGCACGCGGATTCCGTGGTACGCGAGCACCTTCTTGCTCATGGACTTGTTGCGCGTCGTAAGCAGCGAAATGGGCGGTGCGCCCGTGTAGCGGAATCCCTCGGCTTCGATGAGCGCGGGGAATACGTAATCGAGCCGTGACTGCTCGCCGAACCCCTCGGCGCAGTTGAACACGAGGTCCGGTTGGTAGGCGTGCAGCTCCTCGACGAGGTGCGTGAGATCGTCGTTGACTCCCATGAGGCGGACATCATGGCTGTTGGCGAGGAGTGCCTCGGCGATCTCGTACTCGGGCTCCTCGACTTCCGCCGCGACCTCGCGCTTGAAGTCTTCGTTGTCCCAGCCCTCGTGGGGCGTGTCGAAGACGACCGCGATCTTCACGGCCTGGCGGCTCCTTGGCAGCGCCAGCAGAACGTCGTCTGTCGCTGATCGATGGCGTGGGTCGCGGTCAGGGTCGTGCCGCATCGGGGGCAGGGCTGTCCGCCGCGCCCGTAGACTTGGAGGACATGCTGGAACGAACCGGGCGTACCCCGACTGGTGCGGTAGTCCCGCACGGTGGTTCCACCGGCTGCGATCGCTTCCTCGAGCACCGCGCGTACCTCCGTGTAGAGTCGGCGCCGCGCTGCGCGGTCCACCTGGTCGGCGCGCAGGGACGGATCGACGCGCGCGCGAAACAGGGCCTCGTTGGCGTAGATGTTGCCAACGCCCGCGAGGCGGCGCTGGTCCATGAGCACCTTCTTGATCGCCTGCCTGCTGCCGCTGAGGACGCGCTCGAACGACGGGAGGTCGAAGCGGGGGTCGAGGGGCTCGGGACCGATCCGGGCAGTATAGGCCTCCCACGCGGCATCGTCCAACAAGTGTACGGTCCCGAGGCGACGGACGTCGCGGAACACGAACCACCGTCCTCGTCCGAGGGCGGCTTGAAGCACGGCGTAGCGGCGGCGCTCACCGCGCGGGGCGCCGTCGTAGACGAGGAGCGAGCCGGTCATCCGCAGTTGGATGACCAGACGCTCGCCCGTTCCGAGCCGGAGCACGGCGTGCTTGGCGCGGCGTTCGACCGCGCGAATGGTGTTGCCCTCGAGGGTGCGTGTCAGACGGGCGCCTGTCACGTCCCGCAGGACGTCGCGGCGGTGAAGGCGGACCTGTGTCAGGTGGCGGCGGACCAACTGCGGCCGCAGTTCCCGAACGAGGGTCTCGACCTCAGGCAGCTCCGGCACGGGCGACCTCACGCCACGCGATGTCGCGGCGGAACTGCGCGCCCGGGAACGCGACGGCGGCGGCGAGGTCGCGGCTCCGCGCGGCGGCCTCGGACACCGAGGTGCCGATACCGGTCGCACAGAGTACCCGGCCGCCGTTGCTGCGGAGCATACCGTCGTCGTCGTGAACGGTACCCGCGTGGAACAGGAGCGTGTCGTCGGGAAGCGTCTCCGGGAGGGGGATCGCGGCGCCCTTTTCGGGCGCGTCTGGATAACCTGCCGCGGCTACGACGGTGGTGACGACCGCACGCGCGGCGGGCACGGTCGCCGGCGCGGTCCACGCGTCGCCGCTCGCGATCCGCCAGCAGTGGTCTGCGAGGTCGAGGTTGACCGCCGGCAGGACCACCTGGGCTTCCGGGTCCCCAAAGCGGCAGTTGAACTCGATGACGGCGAGCGAGCCGTCGGGTTCGCACATGAGTCCCGCGTACAGGACGCCCCGGAACGGCGTGTCCTCCGCCGCCATCTGCGTGAGGACAGGGGTCACG
>JBDHIW010000135.1:0-6705 GCA_039587215.1 Gemmatimonadota bacterium
TTCCTCTACTACGTCATGCCCTACATCGAGGGCGAGACGCTGCGCGACAAGCTCGACCGCGACACGCAACTCGGCATCGACGAAGCCGTGCGCATCGCGACCGAGATCGCGGACGCGCTGCACTACGCGCACCAGCAGGGGGTGATCCACCGGGACATCAAGCCGGAGAACATCCTCATCCAGAACGGCCGCCCGATGGTGGCGGACTTCGGGATCGCGCTCGCGGTGAGTGCCGCGGCCGGTGGCCGGATGACGGAGACGGGGCTCAGCCTGGGGACGCCGCACTACATGAGTCCCGAGCAGGCGACGGCGGAGAAGGAGCTCTCGGCACGGAGCGACGTGTACAGTCTTGCGAGCGTGCTCTACGAGATGCTGGCGGGCGAGCCGCCGCACCTCGGCGGGTCGGCGCAGGCGATCATCATGAAGATCGTGACGGAGACGGCCGACCCCGTCACGAAGGTCCGCAAGTCGGTGCCGCCCCACGTGGCCGCCGCGGTGGCCAAGGCACTGGAGAAGCTGCCTGCCGACCGTTTCGAGTCGGCCGCCGCCTTCGCCACCGCCCTCAGCACCCCCGGCTTCACCGCCGCCACCGGGGTCGAGGCGGCACCCAGCGCGGCGGCGCCCGGTGCCACGCGACGCGCGTACGCGATCGGTGTGACCGCGGGGCTGGTCGTCGGTGTGGCGGCAATGCTGGCCTGGAGTGTCACGAGGCCGGCGGCGGACCGGCCGGTAGTCCGCTACGGCCTCGCATTCCCGGACGCGCAGGCAGCCATTCGGGTCGGCGATTGGAATCCGCTGGCCCTGAGTCCGGACGGGTCGAAGCTCGTGTACGTCGGCGGGGGCGCACCGATCGGCCAGCTCTGGGTCAAGCATCGTGACAACCATGCGCCCGTGCCCATTCCCGGCACCGCGGGCGCGCGCGACCCGGCGGTCTCACCGGACGGTCGCTGGATCGCGTACCGGCTGGACCAAGAGATCCGGAAGATCGCCGTCGGCGGCGGGTCATCGGTGACCCTCGCGGATTCCGCGGAGGACCAAAACGGCGGCACCGCGTGGCTCGACGACGGCCGCATCGTCTACGTGGGAGCGAACTGGCACCTCCGCGTCGTGCCGGAGGACGGCGGCGTCTCGACCCGGGTCTGGACGTCGTCCCAATCGGATCGGTACGCCACCAACCCTACACCCATCCCGGGCGGCGTGCTCTTCTCGCTCTGCAGCAACAACTGCATCCAGGTGCAGGACCTGTGGGTACTGGACCTCGAGGGCGACACCGCCCGACACATCATGCCGGACGTCGCGCGCGGCTGGGCGGTGCCGACGGGACATGTGATCACGGTCCGCCGCGACGGCGGCGCGTTCGCCGCCCCGTGGCACGGCCCGTCGCGCGAACTGCGGGGACCCGCCATCCCCTTGTTCGAAGGCGTCGACGTCTCTATCGGCATCCAGCCGGGCATGGATGTCTCGGCGGCCGGGCAGTTGGCGTATATCCCCGGCGCCGGCTCGCTGGCCATGCTCGAGGCGGTCTGGGTGTCGATGGACGGTGAGGCCACCGTCGTCGACCCCGAGTGGACGATTGCGATGGGCGGGTCGCCCGGGTGGCGCATCTCGCCCGATGGGAGCAGAGTCGCCGTGAGCCTCTTGAACACCGCCGGCGAGGACATCTGGATCAAGGAACTCCCTCGCGGACCGGTCACCCGCCTCACGTTCAACGACGGCATCGATACGCGACCGGTGTGGGCGCCCGACGGGCGCTCCATCCTTTTCATTTCCGGTCGCGGAAGCGACGACCGCAACGACCTGTACAGTAGGTCGGCCGACGGGACGGGGAACGCCGAGCTGGTACTGGACCGCGAGGAGGACGTCTGGGAGGCACAGTGGTCCGCCGACGGGGAGTGGATCGTGTTCCGCGACGGCGGATCGTCGCAGGCGCCCCGCAGTATCTACGCCCTCCGGGCGGGGACCGACTCGGTGCTTCCCCTGGTGACCGGGCCGTTTCAGGAGCGCGCGCTGGCGCTCTCGCCGGATGGCCGTTGGCTCGCCTACGTGTCGGACGAAACGGGTCGCGACGAGGTGTACATCCGCCCCTTCCCCGACGCCGACCGGGGCAAGTGGTCGGTCTCGACGGGCGGTGGGGGCGGCCCGCGGTGGTCCCGCGCGGGCAACCGGCTGTTCTACGTTTCGGCGGAGAATCAGATGATCGCCGTGACCTTCCGCGCCGAGGCGTCGTTCAGCATCCTGCGACGCGACCCCCTCTTCACAATCGGCTCGGATGTCGCCATCCCGCTCGACAACTACGCTGAGTACGACATCGACGTGGACGACAGCCGGTTTCTCTTCTTCCGTCGGCAAGGCGGCGGCGACGGTGGCGAGCAGGCAGAGCTGATCATGGTGGAGAACTGGACCCAGGAGCTGCCGCAGCCCGACGATATGTGACCGGTGGAGTGGTGCGTTGCGCCACAGCGCACACCGGTCAGCCCCACCTGCTCGCGGATCGCTTCACGCCACCCCGTCCTACCCAACTGAACCTGCAGCGACTTCATGCCGCCGGAACGGCTGCCGTTGCAGATACACCAAGGACCGCCACACCCACTCGAGGGGCCCGAATCTGAAGTGCCGCAGCCAGAGCGGTGAGATCGTGAGCTGCAGCGCACACACCGCGATGACGATCAGCAGCTGGGGCGTGCGCTCGAGCTGCCCGAACAGGCCCAACCCGTGGCCGTAGAAGATGGTCGTGCAGACGAGCGTCTGGAGGATGTAGTTGCTGAACGCCATCCGCCCCACGGCCGCGAGCGGACGCGTGATCCCTAGCAGCGACGCCCGACACGCGAGCATGATTAGGCCAATCCACCCGAGGGCCACCAGCAGACTCGCCCAGTAGTTGAACTGCAACCCGAACCAGAAGAAGTAGGTGACATCCCAACCGGCCGCGACGTTCTGGGTGATGCCGTAGACGATCACCGGGACACCGACGATCGCCCCGATGGCGAGGAGTGCGCCGTAGAACCGCGGTGAGTGCTTCGCGCTGAAAACCCCGAGCTTGAACAGCGCCATGCCGAGCAGCATGAGCCCGCTCACGCGCCACGCTGCCCACGAGAACAACGTGCTGGTCTGCATCTCCAGGGCCTTGGGAACCCTGGCCTCCATCTGCTCCAGCCACCCCCCCTGGTACATCGCGATCTCCGCCCCAGTCATCTCTGGAGTGGGGGCGAGCCGTGCCATCACCTGCTGGACCGTGGCCTCGGGCCAAGTTGGCATGGTCAGCCCGCCCATCAGCATCAGTCCCGAGGCCACGCCCAACAGCAGCACGCCCCAGCCGATGAGCCAGCCGGGACGGACGCGGCGGAAGAAGTACACCACGAGGCCGCAGACGCCGTACCAATAGAGGATGTCGCCGTACCACAGCAGGTGGGCGTGCAGAAGCCCGAACGCGATGAGCCAGCCCATCCGACGGTAGTGCAGCCCCGCGGCCGACCGTCCCTGCGCCGCCGAGCGTTCGGCCATCAGGACGATGCCCGCACCGAAGAGCATCGAGAAGATGGCCATGAACTTGAGGTCCGCGAAGACGTGCGTCAGGCGCCACACCCATCCGTTCAGCCCGGAGAGGTCGCCGTACGTCGTGGGGTCGAAGTAGGTCGCGGCGGGCATCGCGAACGCCCCGATGTTCATGAAGAGGATGCCGAGCACCGCGACGCCGCGTAGCACGTCCAACGCGACGATGCGCTCGGACTCGGCAACGGGTGCCTGGCGAGCGAGCACCGTCAAGAACCGTCAGGGCCGCGGGATGGCGTCGTCACCGCCACCACCCGCTGGATCTCCAACCGGAACTCTCCCTCTAACTTGTCTCCCAACAGGAAACCCAACTGGCGAATGGCGCCGGGATCGAGCGGCGGCGCGTTGGGCGGCACGTAACCGCGGAAGCTCGGCTCGAACGCATCGAAGGGCAGCGTCACGTCGATCCATGCATCGGCCTCGGTATCGAACTCCGCACGGTACGCGAGTCCGTCAAAGCGCCCGTCCGTACGGAAGCGCAGCTGGTAGCGGCGACCGTCGCCGCGCACACGCAGCACGACGCCGGTGTACGGTGCGAGGTCCATCGCGGACATGTCGGCGCGGATCGACGCGAACCCGCCATTGTTGTCGAGCGAGAGGTAGCCCGCGAACACCCCCGTGCCCTCGTCGGTCGCGCGCACCGAACTCGACGACACGCCGCCCATCACGCCGTCGTTCACGACCAGCCACTCGACGGGCGCTGCGAAGTCGATGAGCACGAGTGAATCGGGTGGGAGCGATGTGGGCATGGTTCCGAGCGTGACCGCAAAGAGTAGTGTGAGCATGGGTAACACGACCAACGTGAAGGGTTGCGGGTGACTTGTCGAGGGCGGAGCCTACGGCGCCGCCTCCGATACCAGGACCACCTTCCCGAGGTTCCGCCGCTCGTGGAGATAGCGGTGCGCGTCCACGGCGCCGTTGCGGGTGAGGGGGAACGTGCGGTCTACAATCGGTCGAAGCGCGCCCGCCACAACGTCCCGATAGATCGCTTCGAGCGCCGGCCTGATGATGGTCTCCCGGTTCTTGAGATGGAGGAGATGCACGCCGAATACCCCCGCGTTCGGGACGATGAGTGAGAGCGGGTGGAAGCGCCGCGTGCGGAGCCACGTGAGCCCCGCGCGGAGCCAATTGCGGCGCCGGCCCGGCATCGCCTCGCTCATCCCGTAAAACACGATGCGCCCGAGCGGGGCGAGGAGGTCGTGGCACGCGCGCGTGCCGCGCCCGCCCACCGGATCGAGTGCGATATCGATCGCCCGCCGGCCCGCGAAGGCTTCGACCTCGTGCCACCAGTCGCCTCGCGAGTCGAAGCACGCGGCGGCGCCCAACTCGTCGGTCACGAACGCGCGCTTGTGGTCGGTCCCCGCGGTGCCGATCACCCGGAGCTCGCGCTGTACGGCGAGCTGCACCGCCGCGGTGCCCACACCGCCGCCCGCACCGAGCACGAGCGCGGTGTCACCCGAGCGCGCGTGCCCGGTCTCGAAGAGGCACACCCACGCCGTGAGGAACACGACCGGCACGGCCGCCGCTTCGGCGGGTGACAGGGAGGGCGGCGCGCGGAACACGTTGCGTGCGGGCACGACGATGTCCTGCGCGTACCCTCCGTAGCGGATGAGCCCGACGACGCGGTCACCCACCGTGCACGACTCGACCTCGCTCCCCGCGGCGGTGACCTCGCCCACCACTTCGAAGCCGGGGCTGAACGGCCGAGGCGGCACCGTGCCGTAGAGCCCGGCCCGCATGAGGAGGTCGGCGAAGTTGACCCCGGTGGCCAGGACGCGGATCTGCACGTCGTCCGGGCCCATGGGACGGAGCGGCACCTCGCGCTCGACGAGCGCGTCAGGCCCCCCCAGGCGATCGATCAGGACGGCACGGGTGGTCGGCATGGGAAGAAGATGCACGACACGATCGACCGGCGACAGCGCAGCAGACCCCGCCGCGCTGGCCGCCTGGCTGGCGGCAGTGCATGTTGGCGTCTTGCACACGCGACCGCCTGAACAGATCACTCGGGAGACCACGCATGACGCCAGGCACTTCACGCCGGGACTTCCTCACGACGGCCGCCTCGGCCGCTGCGCTCACCCTTGCAGGCTGTCGCCCCGTTGGGCGGCGCCCACCCAACGTCGTCATCGTGTTCTTGGACGATGCGGGGTGGGCGGACTTCCCGCCCTTCGGTGCCCCCGACTCTCCGATGCCCAACATCGCGCAACTCGCCGACGAGGGGTGCCGCTACACGCAGTTCTACGTCCCGCAGGCCGTGTGCTCCGCGTCGCGGGCAGCGCTGCTGAGCGGGTGCTATCCGGGCCGTACCAAAGTGTTCAGCGCACACGGCCCCGGGGCGCGGGGGCTCGAGCCGTCGTACGCTACGATCGCGGAGGTCCTCAAGCCGCAGGGGTACGCCACCGCCGTCTTCGGGAAATGGCACATCGGCGATCAGCCGGAGACGCGCCCACCGGCGCGCGGGTTCGACGAGTCGTCGGGTCTCATGTACTCGAACGACATGTGGGAACACCATCCCGAAGCTCCGGAGTACTGGGGGCGCGTCCCGCTCCAGTTCTGGCGAAACGGCGAGGTGGCCGTCGAGCGCGTGACCCCCGAGCACCAGGCGATGCTGACCACCTGGTACACTGAGCACGCGGTGGACTTCATTCGGCGACGCGCCGACCAGCCGTTCTTTCTCTACGTCCCGCACGCGATGCCGCACGTGCCGCTTTTCGTGAGCGAGCGCTTTGCGGGGCGATCCGGCCAAGGGCTCTACGCCGACGTGATGATGGAGATCGACTGGTCGGTGGGAGAGATCATGCACGCACTCAGCGACCACGGCGTCGCGGACGATACGGTGGTGCTACTCACGTCGGACAATGGCCCGTGGATCTCCTACGGCAACCACGCGGGCGTGACACCGTACCGCGAGGCCAAGGGGACGACGTTCGACGGCGGAACACGCAGCCCGTGTGTGGTTCGCTACCCGCGTGCGCTCGACGCGGGGGCCGTATCAGATGACGCCTGGTGTACGATCGACGTGTTGCCGACCGTGGCGGCGCTCGCCGGCGCGGCGCTGCCGGCCAATGCGGTCGACGGACAGAACGTGTGGCCACTCATCACCGGGAGCCCCGGCGCCACCAACCCGCACGACTACTACGCGTTCTCGAACAACGG
>JBDHIW010000136.1:0-6699 GCA_039587215.1 Gemmatimonadota bacterium
TTGGTGACCGGCTCTACTCCACGCTCCGAGGCGACACCGTGACGACCACGTACGTCGGCGCGTCGGGTGTCGAGATGCTCCGGGACGTGGCCGTGGGCCGCCTGCACCGCGTTGCGCTGCTGGGGTCGTACTTCGCCGAGGCGTCGGCTTTTCGACAGGGGCTGTTGGATCGCGTGTTCGATCGACCCGATTCCCCGTAGCGGGTCGATTGCGGAGCGGGGTTCCGCGCACGACATTACGACAGCCAACGTAGAACTTCATGACCGAACTCACTCTCGAGGCCGTCGCCACGGATATCCGGACGCGCGTCAACGCGCGGCTGGACGCGATCGTTCCGGCGGCTGACGAGCCGCCCGAAGCTCTGCATCGCTCCATGCGGTACAGCCTGATGGGGCCGGGCAAGCGCATCCGCCCGCTCGTGACGATGTTGGCGGCCACCCATTTCGGCGGCAGGATGAGCGACGCACTGGACCCCGCGTGTGCGGTCGAGATGGTACACACGGCGTCGCTGATTCTGGACGATCTGCCGTTCATGGACGATGCATCGTATCGGCGAGGCCAACCTGCCAATCACATGCGCTTCGGCGTCGACACGGCGCAGCTGGCGGCGATGGCGCTTCTGAACCAGTCCTTCGCCGTGCTCTCCCGCGCGGAGTCGCTGGACCCTGTGCTCCGGCTGAAGCTGGTCGAGGTGCTTTCCGATGCCATCGGCAGCGTCGGGCTGATTGCCGGCCAGGCGCGCGATCTGCGCCAGGACCTCGGCACCGCGACGATGGCCGAACTCGAAACGACCAATGACCTCAAGACAGCGACCCTCTTCGTGGCCGGCACCGAGATCGGGGCGCGGGTGGCGGGCGTGCCGGAAGACCGTCTCGACGCCGTGCGACGCTTCGCCCGCTATCTCGGTCTCGCCTTCCAGGTACTGGACGACATCCTGGACGCGTCGGCGTCCAAGCACGAGGTCGGCAAGGATGTGCAGCAAGACCGGCACAAGGCCACGTTTGTCACGACGATGGGTATGGATCGGGCCCGGAGCATGGCCAACCACTTCATCGAAGCCTCCGTCACGGAGCTGGAGGGTTCGTCCGTCGAGGGGAATCCCCTGAGCGATCTCGCACGATCGCTTCGGCTGGCGGGCTGACGCCACCACCGCATTGCACGCACCACCGACATCCGTCCTGAGCGTTCAGGGCGCGACGCGCCGCTGGGGTGACCGCGTCGCCCTGCACCAGGTGACGTTTTCCGTGCAGAGCCACGAGATCTTTGCGCTGCTCGGACCGAACGGGGCCGGGAAGACGACGCTGGTGCGGGCCATCACCGGCCGTGCGCCCCTCGACGAGGGAACGGTCCGTGTGACCAGCGGAACCGATACCGAGCCGGGGGAGGCCCTGCTCGGGATCGTGCCGCAGTCCATCGCGCTCTTCCCGCATCTCACGGCTCGCGAGAACCTCGAAGTGTTCGCGCGCCTCGCCGCCATGCCGCGGCACGCGATCGCTGCTGCCGTGTCGACAGCGCTGGACCGCGTGGAGTTGTCGGACCGCGCCGACGAGCGCACGGCGCTCCTGTCGGGGGGCATGCAGCGGCGTCTCAACATCGCGGCCGGAATCCTGCACGACCCTCCCCTGCTCCTGCTCGACGAACCGACCGTCGGGGTCGACGTCATGGCGCGCGAAGCCGTGCACCGCGTACTCCGCACACTGCGGGCCGACGGCATGAGCACGCTGCTCACGACGCACGATCTGGACCAGGCCGCCGCGCTGGCCGACCGTGTCGGCGTGCTGTCCCACGGCCGGTTGCTGGCGGCCGACACGCCCGCCCGCCTGATCGCCGACGCCTTCGGTGACGACCGAGAGCTCGTCGTGCGACTACACGGCGCCCCCGCGGACGGCGTGCTGCACCTGCTCGAGGACGCCGGGCTCCGCCCGACCCACGGCGAGACCATCTGGAGCGGTCATCTGCGTGGCGGCCTGGAGCGCGTTGCGGAACTCGAGCAGTCGCTCGACCGGGCCGGGGCGCACCTCGACGAGGTCGTGATTCGGGAGCCGTCGCTCCGCAGCGTGTTCTTCCATCACGCGGGCGAGGACGTCGCCGGATGACCGGCGCGATCTTCCGGGTCATGCTCCTGGCCCTCGTGCGCGACCGGGGGGCGCTCGCGATGGCGTTCATCGTGCCGACGGTGTTCTTTCTCGTCTTCGCGTCGATCTTCGCCGCATCGAGCGGCGGCGACTACCGCCCCCGCGTCGCGGTGAGCATCGCCGCCGACGCGCCCGACGTCGACGCCTTCCTGACGGCGCTGCAGGCCGACGACGGGCTGACGATCACGGCGACGGCCCGTGACGGCGAGGCGGACGTCCGGACCGCGGTGAAGCGGGGTCGCGCCGACGTCGGACTGGCGATTCTCCCGTCCGAGACGGGGCAGCGTCCGCGGTTCACCGTGATCGTCGACCCCGCACGCGACGTGGCTGCGCAGGTCCTCCGTGCCAACGTGGAGCGGGCATTCGCGATGGCCTACGTGATCCCACCGTCGATGGCCGTGTCCGCCGCCGGATTCTCGCCGCAGGTCGCGCTGGAGACGGTGGCGGGCGGGCCGAGCGGCACCAACGAGGTCGCGTACTCGGCTGGCGCCGTTGCCCTGCTCTTCCTGCTGCTCTCAGCCGTCCACGGCGCCGTGTCCCTGTTCGACGAGCGGGACAGCGGTGTCCTCGAACGGATCGTGGCCGGCCCCGGGGGCACCCGGCCGCTGGTGGACGGGAAGTTCCTGTATCTCACGGTCTTGGGGGTGGCACAGATGGCCGTGATCTTCGCGCTCGCGTGGCTGGTCTACGGCGTCGACCTCCCCGCGTCGCTCGCCCCATGGACGGTCATCACCGTCGCGGCTTCGGCGGCCGCGGCCGGACTCGCCCTGACGCTGACCACCCTGTTCAATACGCGACAGCAAGCGCTGACGTTCGCCAACGTGACGGTGCTGATCCTCTCGGCCCTGGGCGGCAGTATGATTCCGCGGTTCCTGATGCCGCCGCTCCTCCGGCAGCTCGGATGGGTCACCCCCAACGCATGGGCGCTCGAGGCGTACACCTCAGTCTTCTGGCGAGGCGACCCGTGGTCGACACTCGTGCTGCCGCTGACGCTGCTGACTGCGGTGGCCGGCGGCGGGCTCCTGCTGGCGCGCCGTAACATCCGCCGCCTCGAGACCCTTTGAACCCCGCCGCCGCTCGGGCTATACTGGGCGACGAGGAATGATTCCATGATCGTCAACGGATTGCTGTTCGTCGCCGCCTTCGCCGGCATGGAGTTGGTCGCGTACGTGACGCACAAGTACGTGATGCACGGCATCCTGTGGAACCTTCACGAGTCCCACCACGTGCATCACGAGGGCTGGTTCGAGAAGAACGATCTCTTCGGCGTGCTGTTCGCGATTCCCTCGATCGCGCTCATCTACGTCGGCGTCAACCACTACGGCCCGGCGCTGTGGATCGGGCTGGGCATGACGGCGTACGGCGCGGCCTACTTCCTGTTTCACGACGTCATCGTGCACCGCCGCGTCAAGCTCCCGTACAAAGGGCGCGGCCGCTACATGCGGCGCATCATTCAGGCGCACCGCATGCACCATGCGACGCGCGATCGCGACGGTGCCGTGTCGTTCGGGTTTCTTTATGCGCCCGCGCTCGAGCGTCTGAAAGCCGAGCGGGCGCGGATCGCGTCACGCCGCGCCGACTAGGCTCACTCCTCGGCCCACGGCATCGGCCACAGATCATCCGGACGCGCGGGAGGCTCGCCTGCCGCCTGGATCTCGATCACGTGCGCGGCAGCGACGACCATCCAGTATGCCTTCCTGCCGTCAGAGACGCGCGCACGCCCGTCCCAGGCGCGTGAACCGCGCGCGCGCACCAGATGCCCGATGTCGCGGTACACGAACCGCGCGGTCGCGATCGACCAGGCACTGCGCCACGGAAGACGCTCGATCCCCGCGTCCGCCGACGCGTAGTAGCGTTCCGCCACGTCGAGCAGCCGGCCCACCACCGACGCGACCCCCTCGCGATGCCGGGCGCCCGCGATGGCGCCGGGATCGACGGCCGCCTCGGCCAGCCACGCCGCGGGGAGATAGACCCGCCCCGCCGCCGCGTCGTCCATGACGTCGCGGGCGATGTTGGTCAACTGAAACGCGATGCCCAGGTCGGCCGCGCGCGTCAGCGTCGCCCGATCGCGGACGCCCATGACGTGCGCCATCATCAGGCCGACGACGCCGGCGACGTGGTACGCGTATCGGACCGTGTCCTCGAGCGACTCGTACGGCTCACCCCGGACATCCATCGCGAAGCCCTCGAGGTGCGCCAGCGGGTACTCGTGCGGGATCTCATGCCGTGCCGCGACACGCTGCAGCGCCTGGAACGGAGGTTCGTCCACCGGGTCACCGGCCAGGGCCCTCGTCGTGTTCTCGATGAGATCGGCGAGCACCTCGGTCGGGGACGCGGCACCCGATGCGCTCCCGTGCCCGAGGGTCTGGCCGTCGATGCGGTCGTCGCAGTGCCGGCACCACGCATACAGAAGGTGCGCACCGTCGCGCTCGCGCGGGGGCAAGAGCTGCGACGCCGTGGCAAAGCTCTTCGAGCCGCGCGCGATGATGTCACGACTCGCGCGAAGGACGTCGCGGGCCACTATCCGGCCGTTCCGCCGGGCAGACCGAGGTCCGCGAGGACGAGACCGGCCGTGGCCTTCGCCGACCCGACCACGCCCGGGACGCCGGCGCCCGGGTGCGTGCCGGCGCCCACGAAGTAGAGACCCCGCAACCGTGGATCGCGGTTGTGCACCCGGAAGTAGGCGCTCTGCGTCAGGATCGGTTCCAGCGAGAAGGCCGAGCCCACGTGCGCGTTCAACTCGCTGGCGAAGTCCAGCGGAGTGAAGATGCGACTCGTCACGAGATCCTCGCGCAGTCCCGGAATGCACTGTGCTTCCAGGTAGTCCAGGATGCGGTCGCGGTACCGGGGGCCCTCCACCTCCCAGTCGACTTTTCCCTTCCCCAAGTGCGGTACCGGCGACAGCACGTAGAAGGCCTCGCACCCGTCCGGCGCGAGCGAGGGGTCGGTCACCGTCGGCGCGTGCAGGTACAGCGAAAAGTCGTCGGCCAGCACCCCGCGGTCGAAGATGTCCCGCAGCAATTCGCGGTACCGGGGACCGAACAACACCGTGTGGTGGGCGAGCTGCGGATGCTTCCTGCGGGTGCCGAAATAGATAAGGAAGAGCGACATCGAGTAGCGACGCCGGCGCAGCCGCCGTGCCTCCTCCCGGCCGCGCCGGTGGTGTCCGAGCAGCCGTTCGTACGTGTGCACCACGTCGGCGTTGCTCACGACGACGTCGGCGTCGAGTACCCGCCCGTCATCCAGCGTGACACCCTTCACGCGTCCGTTCCCGGTCCGAATCTCCCGCACGCCGACGTTCGTGTGCACCTCGCCCCCGAGCGACGCAAACAGATCGACCAGAGCGCGCACCAACGCGCCGGTCCCCCCCCGCGGGAAGAACACCCCCCATTTGCGTTCGAGTACGTGGATCAGGGTGTAGATCGCCGACGTCTCGAACGGGTTGCCGCCGACCAGAAGGGAGTGAAAGCTGAACGCCTCGCGCAGCTGCCGATCCCGAATGAACCGCGCGACGATGTCGTACACGCTCCGATAGCTCTCGAGACGCACGAGCTGCGGCGCGACGCGCACCATGCTCCACCAATCCAGGAACGGCACGTGGGCCAGCCGTTCGTACCCTTCGGCGAAAACGTCCGCCGCGTACGACAGGAATCGCGCATAACCGTCGACGTCGCCCGGACTCTTGGCCGCGATCTGCCGATTCGTCAGATCGAGATCGTTGCTGTAGTCGAAGCGGTAGCCGTCTTCCCACTGCAGCCGGTAGAACGGCGCGACCGGGAGAAGTTCGACCCAGTCGTCCATGGTTTCGCCGGCCAGGGTGAACAGCTCCGCCAGCGCATTCGGGGCGGTGATGACCGTCGGGCCGGCGTCGAACGTGAAGCCATCCTGCTCGTACACGTAGGCGCGCCCGCCGGGCCGGTCACGGCGCTCGACAATGGTCGTCGACACGCCGGCCGCCTGCAGCCGGATTGCGGCCGCGAGCCCGCCAAAGCCGCTGCCAACCACGACCGCACGACGCGCGGTCCCCCGTGCCCGCGTCACGGTGACCGCCCCGCCCGCGTCTGCAGCAGTGCACGGAGTGCCGAGGCAACGGGAACCGGCGGGACGCCGAACAGAATACGCGCCTGGTCGCGTTTCGTGAGTCGACCTGCGTAGAACCGCGCGATCAGCGGCTCGGGCAGCGTGTAGAAGCGCTCGAGTATTCGGTAGCGCTGGGTCGGCGGAGCAGCCAGGAAGAGCATGCGATTGAGCCCTCGAAAGAACGCACCCGACGCCCATGCCCGGGACGATTCGTCGCGCAGTCGACGGTAGACGCCCCCCGCGGACATGTCGGATGCGGCAAGCACCTCTGCGGTGCGCACGGCGTATGGGAACGAGTATCCGGTCGTCGGGTGGAACAGCCCTGCCCGCAGCCCCGCCCGCGCGACATCCGCGGTCTCCCTCCACAAGGCATCGATGTCGCCCGACAGCACCACCGGCAGTACCCCGGACTCTTCCCGCAGCACGTCCGAGACCGACCACCCCTGACAGGCCGCATACTCCCCGATACGGTCGCGAGTCGTCG
>JBDHIW010000137.1:0-6629 GCA_039587215.1 Gemmatimonadota bacterium
CGGTATGCCGCTGCCCAAGGGCGTCGTCCGGGTGTACAAGGCGGACGGTTCGGGCGCGCAGCAGTTCATCGGCGAGGACCGGATCGACCACACGCCGCGCGACGAGCTCGTCCGGGTCAAGATGGGCGAGGCGTTCGACGTCGTCGGCGACCGGCGGCAGATGGAGTACCGCGTCATCTCGAGCTGCGTGTCGGAGAGTGCCTGGGAGGTGGAGTTGCGCAATCGGAAGGACGAGGACGTCGAGGTCGAAGTGCTCGAGCCGATCGGTGGCGACTGGCGCGTGCTGTCGTCCAGCCACGAGTATCGGCGGGTCGACGCGAACACGTTCCGGTTTACCGTGCCGGTGCCGGCGCGGCAGGACGTCACCGTGACCTATCGCGTTCAGGTTCGTTGGTGTTGACGAGTCCCGCCCGGGGCGGGAGGTCTCAGCGGCGGAACCAGGGCAGGAGCAGGCCCGTGCGCCGCCGGTAGGCTTCCCACCCCTCGTGGCGCGCGAGCGCCGCGTCGGTCGTCAGCATGTTGGGCACGAACACGACGAGCCACACCCACGCCAGAATCGCCCAGGCGCTCCAGTGCCGGACCAGGAGGGCGTAGGATCCGTACACCATCATCTCACCCAGGTAGTTGGGTCGTCGGATGTATCGGAACAGTCCGTCGGTGATGAGGCCCCGGCGTTCGCGCAGCGTGAAGTACCGCTGACTGTCGGCGCTCAGCATGAGCGCCACCCCGAAGGTGTGGAAGCCAACTGCCGCGGCGAGCAGCGGGTTGCCGGGAGCGGGCCGGGGGCCGAGGACGTCCGAGATCAGCAGGAAGGGCAGGACCCAGTACAGCCCCAGGACCAGCACGAACGTCATCACCGCCCCGCCCAGCGTGATCGGCACGTCCCAGCGGCGGTCGGGAAATGCGGCATCCTTGAGAATCCAGCACACCCCGTAGGTACCGTGCAGGGCGAGGTAGACCCATGCGGCGGTCGTCGTGTTGTCGTACACCAGCATCAGCGCGGCCACCACCGGCAGGGTCCCGCCCTTCTGAACGTTGATGATCCATGAGAGCCGAAGGAACTTCGGACCGCCCAGAAAGTCCTGGCTCAGATAACGTGTCAGCCGCAGGAGTGCCGTAACCACGGGCCCCGGCGAGCGCGTCGCGGGCCCGCTGGGTGAGACATCGGAAGGGGCGGGGTGGGCCATCGTGCGGTCTCCGGGGGCGCTGGCGAGAGGGGTGGGAAGATACGGCGCGCGCCCGGGGCCGGGAGGGTGCGCTCAGCATCCGCCGACCGCGGCTCTCCCCTGGAGTGCGTTCTGGCATTAGAATCCCCGCATGATCGAGGAGATTCGCGAGAAGCTCGGGGCCGAAATCCAGGCGCTCAACCATGAGCTGCACGTCACCCTGCCCGAGGCCCTGCAGAAGGCGCGGGCTCTGGGGGACCTGCGGGAGAACGGTGATTACCAGGCGGCCGTCGAGCGGCAGGGGTTCGTCCAGGCCCGGCTCGACCAGCTGCGGGATCGCCTCTCGAAGATCTCGTCGATCGACTTCGCCAAGGTCCCGAAAGACCGGGTGGGCCTCGGATCGATCGTGACGGTGGTCGACGGGGACACGAAGGATCGCGAGGTCTTCGAGCTCGTGATTCCCGATGCCATGGACCTGGATGCCGGGCACATCTCGGTGTCGTCGCCGCTGGGGCGGGCCCTGCTCGATCACAAGGTCGGTGACACGGTGAAGGTGCAGCTGCCGTTCGGCGAGCGCGTACTCGCGATCGAAGCACTTCAGACGATCCACGAGCAGATCCGCGAGTAGTTGGTCGACTCCGTAGGTCCGGTCGGCATTCCCTCACAAGGCGAGTGTGCATGCGGTGCTTCCGATCGATTTCGCCGGTGATCCTGGCGGTCGCCGCGTCGGCGTGCGTCGGATCCGCTGATCCGGTGGACACCATCGCGACGGATTACGTCAAAGCCGTCCTGGCGCTGGGCCACCACGACCCCGACTACGTCGACGCGTACTACGGCCCCGAGGCGTGGCGGGCGGAGGTCGACTCGCTGGCGCTCACGCTCACCGAGGTGCGGGAGCAGGCCCTGACCGCCCGAGCGGCGCTCGGGGCCCTTCCGACCCGGCGGGGCGAGCCGGACGGGCGTCGGCGGGCGTTTCTCGACCGCCATCTTGCCGCCCTGATCACGCGGGCGGATATGCTGCTCGGTGCGGAACTCAGTTTCGACGACGAGTCGGCCGGACTGTACGATGCGGTGGCGCCGGCCCACCCGGCAGAGTTCTACGAATCGGCGCTGTCGGAGTTGAACGCTCTGCTTCCGGGGAGCGGGCCCGTCACGGCGCGGCTCGCCGACTTCCGCGCGGACTTCGTCATCCCGACCGACCGCCTGGACAGCGTGTTCCAGCGCGCCATCACGGAATGTCGCGCTCGGACCGCGGCGTGGATGGACCTGCCCGCGGACGAGTCGTTCACGGTCGAGTACGTCACGGACAAGTCCTGGAGTGGGTACAACTGGTACCAGGGTGGGCACGCGAGCGTGATCCAGCTCAACACCGACTTTCCGGTGTACGTCGATCGGGCCTTGGACCTGGCGTGCCACGAAGGCTACCCGGGGCATCACGCGCTGAACGTGTCGATCGAGTCACACCTGGTCGAAGCGCGCGGATGGGTGGAGTACAGCGTGTATCCGCTGTTCAGCCCGCTGTCGCTCATCGCGGAGGGCTCGGCCAACTACGGCGTGACGCTGACGTTTCCCGGCGAGGAGCGCACGGTGTTCGAACAGGACGTGCTCTTCCCCGCCGCCGGCCTCGATCCCGAACGCGCGGCGGAGTACCGCCGCGTGATGCAGCTCGCCGAGCGGCTCGCGTATGCGGGGAACGAGGCGGCTCGTGGGTATCTCGATGGCGTGATGGAGGCGGAGGACGCGGTGGACTGGCTCACGCAGTTCGCCCTCATGGCACCGGACCGCGCGCGTCAGCGCCTCCGCTTCATCGAGCAGTACCGGAGCTACGTGATCAACTACAACCTGGGGCGGGACCTGGTCGCCGCGCACGTCGAGACGGCGCCGGGAGCCGGTAGTGGAGATCGAGCGGCGGAGTGGTTGGCGTTCGCGGAGTTGTTGCGGGAGCCGCCGCTCCCGTCGGACCTGCGGACCAGGGACTGAGACAGCGACGCTCCAGGGGACGCAGACCGCGGCCCCCTGGAGCGCCCTCCGAGCCCTAGTTCCAGGCGGCGCCTGCGGCCCAGTCGGCGAACGGCGTCGGCGGGATGCCGAATTCCTCGGCGTTTTCCGCGATCGGCGCGCTGTACCCCACGGCGTCGAACCACTCGAGCATTGCCGCGAAGTCTTCGCTGAAGCTCCGGACGTCTTCGATCGGCACCTGGAAATGCGTCACCGCACGACCCGCGTGCTGTGCGATGATCGCCGCGGCCTCCGGCATCGTGAGTTCGTCACCCGCCACGTCGATGCCGCGGCCGTTGAGCTCGGCATGCCGCTCGAAGGCAATGCGGCCGTACTCACCGATGTCGCGCACGGCGATCATCTGGAGCGCGGTCGTTGGGGCAATGCCCACGGCCAGGTTGCCCTCATCGATGGCCGGCTTGAACCACGGTGACAGCAGGTTCTCCATGAAGAACACCGGCCGGATGATCGTGAACGACGGGAGTCCCGCGGTGCGGAGGTGGTCTTCGACGCGGCTCTTGTTGTCGAAGTGGGGAATGCCCGTCCCGAGGTGGGCGGACCCGACGGACGCGTACACGTAGTGCTGCACGCCGGCGGCCTTGGCGGCGTCTACCAGCCGCTTCCCCTGCGCCTCTTCCTGCTCGACTCCCGCTTCCCAGGTGTTCTGGAGACCGAAAACTCCCCAGACGCCGTCCATGGCGCTCTCCAGAGATGACGGGTCGTCGAGGTCGCCTCGGACGATCACGGCGCCGAGGGCGGCCAGTGCCTTCGCCGCGTCGCCCTCCGGATTGCGGGTCATGGCGCGCACGGCGTGGCCTTTGGCGAGCAGTGCGCGCGCCGTGGCACCCCCCTGCTGTCCGGTGGCGCCGGTGACGAGAATGCTATCGGTTCCGATATTCATGATGGTCCTCGTGGTGTTGGTGCGTTGCGAGTGTGGTGTGCGCGCTCTCACCCCGGAGGTGCATCCGGTTCGAGCAGCGCGTTGAGCAGGTCACGAAGTGTCTCGAGTTGCGCCGGCTCGAGACGCCGGAGCGCGGCGAAGGGTACGACCTGAGCGGCGGGGTCGAGCGCGCGGAGGGTGGCGGTGCCTCGCGCGGTGATCCGCACCCGGACAACGCGACGATCGGCGTCGTCACGGCGACGCTCGACCAGTCCGCGACGGTCCAAGCGGTCGATGAGGCGGGTCACGTCGGGATCCCGTGCGATCGTCCGGTCGGCGACCTCCCGACAGGTCATTTCCCTCCCCGCGGCCCCTCGAAGGATGCGCAGCACATTGTACTGGTTCGCCGTGAGGTCGCCGTGAACCTTGAGGTGCGCGGCCCACGGCTCGGCGAGTCGCTGGGCGGCAACCTGCAGCCCCAGATAAACCTCCTGCTCGGGCGACGCGAACGGGCGGGTCTGATGCAGCAGTCGCTGGGTGGCCGATTGGGTCATAGTTTAAACAATAGTTGTTGTAACAACTATATGCAAGGGGCAAGGGGCCTCTGGGTGGCGGCGTGGTGGCGGAGGTCCTAGAAGTCGGTGGTCGGGACGCGGCGCATGCCGGCGTCGGCGAACGAGGCGTAGGCCCGTTCGGCCTGATCCGTGAAGTCGGCGACCCCTGGTATCACGACGGGAGACGAGCAGTCGTCCAGCAGCGTTACGCGTGCGGCGAGGCCCGGGTCGCGCGCGGTGATGGCGTCGAGGAGGTCGTGCACCGTCCACGCGACGCAGTGGCTCTTTGCCTGACCCGCGATGACGATCCGGTCGAACGCCAGGAGATGGTCGACGAGCGCCGTGTTCGCGGCCGCCACGGGCTGTCCGTCGTGGTCGTCGGTGACCTCGGGTGCGAGGACCGAATAGTGCTCGGTCAGCGCGTTCAATCCCTTGAATTCGACACGCGGCGACGTCGCGCGCGCGACCGAGTGGAAGAACACCGCTTCCTCGATGGTCGAAACCAGCGCGTGGCCGATGCCACCGACCATCGCGTGGTACGGCCACACGAGCAGGGCATAGCGCCCCTCCGCGAGCCGCCGCACGTAGTGCCGGGCGTACCGCGCGGTCCACGCGGGATCGCGCCCGGGCAGTGTGACCGCGGGATTCGGGCGCCAGACGCCGCCGTCGATGTCTTCGGGGGTGATCACCGTCTGCCCGCCTACCGGGTGGTTCCCGGTGGGGTCGACCCAGAAGAGTGGGTGGAAGATCTGCAGTGCGGTGTGCGTGTCGAACGTGGCGACGATCTCGGTGATGCTGTCGAGGTGCCCGTAGATGAGACGGGCGAGCCGAATGTTGTCGTCGATCGCCCCGCGGCCAGACCGCCCGGCGACGAACAGTTCGTGATCCGGTAGGCAGAACGTATTCTGGCAGTCCACGAGCAGGAGACATGTGCGGCGTGCATCCTCGCAGGCGGGTCCAACGCCATGCGTGTCAGCCCACGCGCGCGCGTGGGTGGCGCGTTCGGCGTAGGGGACGCGCCAGACTCGACTGGCTCCGTCGGGGTCGAAGTGTGCAGGGATGGGCAGCGTCATGGCGGCAGCTCGTGCATCAAAGGTACTGCGTTCGTGACGCACTCGGCATGACTCACGGAACGTGATGTACTCTCTCCCCCCGTGGAGGGGCATCGTCTATCTTGCGTGGTCATGTCCAATGAGTTGACCCGTCTCCGAAAGGCCCTCGAGGGCCGGTACCGAGTCGATCGCGAGATCGGAGCGGGCGGCATGGCGACCGTCTATCTCGCAGAGGACGTGCGCCACAAGCGCCAGGTGGCGGTCAAGGTTCTCCGTGCCGAGTTGGCGCAGTCGCTGGGGCCCGAGCGCTTCGTGCGTGAGATCGAGATCGCGGCCCAGCTGCACCACCCACACATTCTGCCGCTCTACGACTCGGGCGAGGCCGACGGCTTCCTCTTCTACGTGATGCCGTATGTGGAGGGCGAGTCGCTCCGGCAGCGGCTGACCCGCGAGGGTGAGTTGCCGGTGCGCGATGCAGTTCGCCTCCTCAGAGACGTCGTCGATGCGTTGGCGAAGGCGCATGCGCGCGGCGTGGTCCACCGGGACATCAAACCCGACAACGTCCTCATCGCCGACCGGCACGCGACGGTCACGGACTTCGGCGTCGCCAAGGCGGTGAGCGAGGCCACGGGCCGACAGGGCATCACCACGGCGGGTGTCGCGCTGGGCACGCCCACGTACATGGCGCCGGAGCAGGCGGCCGCCGATCCGAACCTGGACCACCGCGTCGACATCTACGCCGTGGGTGTGATGGCCTACGAGATGCTCACGGGCGAAGCGCCGTTCTCGGGCACGACGGCGCAGGCGGTGCTCGCCGCGCACATGACGGAAGCCCCCGTCCCGGTCACGAGCCGCCGCCAGGCGGTGCCCGAACTGCTGGCCGAGTGGGTGATGCGGTGTTTGGAGAAGAAGCCCGCGGACCGCTGGCAGAGTTCAGACGAGATGTTGGCGCGACTCGAGCAGCTCACGACCCCGAGCG
>JBDHIW010000138.1:0-6622 GCA_039587215.1 Gemmatimonadota bacterium
GTCTCACCGTTGACCGTCACGCCCCCGTCGGCGATCAGTCGGCCGATCTGGGTTCGGGACAGCGACACTTGTGATGCGAGAAAGCGGTCGAGGCGCTCCGTCGACGGGGCAGCGACCTGAAAGTGGACGGTGGTAATCTTCGGGCCTCGGAAATATCGCCGAGACCTTCGGTGCCCTCCGAGGGTGCGCCTGCCGGCGCGTCATGGGGCTCGCCCTCGCGCCAGAGGACCACCGCCAGCGCCACGGCACCACACGACACGGCCATGTCGGCGACGTTGAACGTCGGCCAGTGCAGCGGCCCAATGTAGACGTCGATGAAGTCCACGACGCCCCGCGGACTCCGCACCCGATCGATCAGGTTGCCAACTGCGCCACCGCAGACGAGCGCAAGTGCCGTGATCCGCACGACCTGGTCGCGGAGGGTGTGGTGCACCATGGTCCCGAGGACGGCGAGGGCGATCAGGGCCAGAATCATGAAGACCCAGCGCGAGTACGGGCCGACGTGCACGCCGAACGCCGCTCCGGGATTGTAGACCAGCCGGAACAGCAGCCACTCCCCGGCCACCGAGACGGGAGCCCGGCCCGTCAGGGACGCGACCGCGATTTGCTTCGTGATGAAATCGCTGAGGACGATGGCGCCCAGGACGACCCAGAAGAGCGGGCGTCTAGCCCCGCTTGGCATCCTCTTCCTTCGCCTTGCAGTCGATGCAGAGGCGGGCGTGCGGCAGCGCGTCGAGACGCTCGAACCCGATCTCCTCTCCGCACTCGTGACAGTTCCCGAACGTCTCGGGCGTCTGGTACAGCCGGCGCAGCGCCTCATTCACGTGCCAGAGGTAGCGACCTTCCTTGGACGCGAAGAGGAACTGCTTCTCGCGCTCCATCGCGTCCGTGCCCTGATCGGCCATATGGAACGAGTACGACGACAGATCGCCGTCCGACGACTGCAGCGTCCCGCTGAACTGCTCGTCGTAGTGCCCGAGCTCCTTCACCACCCGGGCCCGCTCCTCGAGCAGCCGCTTTTCGAAATGTGCAAGCTTCTTCTTGTTCATCGGTCGTTCCCTGCTTCCCTCACGATCCGTCCGGATGGCGCGCCACCGCAATGGCCACCGCACGTCCGTCGATGTCGGTCTCGTCTCGCGCATCGGCGGCCGGAAGATCCGCCCCAATCGACACGTCACGTGCCAGCGTTTCGCCGGCAATGAAGTCCCGGTGGGCCGTCGCCGCCTCGACGACGTCGGCCGGCCCGGACAGGCTCAAGACAATCCGCGTATTGTAATCGTATCCGGCGTCTTTGCGCAGCCTCTGCACGCGATTCACGATCTCGCGCGCCAGGCCTTCCGCCGCAAGCGCCGGCGTGACCTCGGGGTCGAGCGCCGCCACCAGGGGGCCGTCGCTCTGGACGACCCAGTCGGTCGCCACCCGGCGCTCCACGACGACGTCCTCCGGGCGGAAGGTAAACTCCCCTCCGTCGGTCGTGACGACAACCGTCTCGCCGGCTTCGAGGCGCCGCAGATCCTCGACACCCAGATCCCCCGCGACCGCGGCGGCGGCCGGCGTGGCCTTCCCGTACACCTTCCCCAGACTTCGGAAGTTCGCCTTCCCCTGCAGCGTCACGAGTTCAGCCTCGGAATCCACGAACTCGATGGCTTTCACGTTCACCTCGCGCCGGAGAATCTCCAGGAACGCCTCCAGGGCGTCCCCCCGTGCCGCCGCGGGCACGGCGACCTTCATGGACGCGAGTGGCTGGCGCACCCTGAGGCTGGCCTGTTCCCGGGCGGCCCGCGCGAGCGACGCGAGCCGCCGCACGGCGTCCATGCTCGCCTCCACGCCCTCTTCCCTGGCCGCCTCGGTTGCGGGGAACGGCGCCACATGGACCGACCCCCCGGTCAGGCGGCGATGAATCGCGTCGCTCACGAACGGCGCGGCCGGTGCCAAGAGGCGGCACACCGTCTCCAGCGCGTCGCACAGCGTCGACAGCGCCGCCGGATCGGCCTCGGCGTCCGGAGCCCAGAAGCGTGACCGGTTGATCCGGACGTACCAGTTCGAGAGGTCGTTGTCGCAGAAGTCCATGAGCGCGCGGATGCCGCTCGTCACGTCGTACGCCCCCCACGCGTCGTTCACCGCACCCACGACCGACTGCAGCCGGGCCACGAGCCACCGATCGACCGCCGGGCGGTCCTCCACGGGCACGCGTCCCTCCGGGGTCCACGCCCCGGCGTACAGGGCGAAGAACCCGTACGTGTTCCGGAGTCGGTTCAGGAACCCTCCCGCGACGTCGGGAATCGCCGAGCGGTCGAACCGTTTGGGGAGCCAGACCTGACTCGAGGCAAGCAGCGACAGACGCACCGCGTCGGCGCCGAACTCGTCGACCGCGTCCCACGGGTTCACCACGTTCCCGACGCGCTTCGACATCTTCTGGCCTTCGTTGTCCAGCACGATCCCGTTGACGATCACGTGCCGGTACGCGGTGCTGTCGAAGACGCCGGTGGCGATGGCGAGCAGCGAATAGAACCACCCGCGCGTCTGATCGAGACCCTCGCAGATGTAGTCCGCCGGAAAGTGCTGGCGGAACTCGTCTTCGTTCTCGAACGGGTAGTGCCATTGGGCGACAGGCATGGCTCCCGAATCGAACCACGCGTCGATCACCTCCGGGACGCGGGTCATCGTCCCGCCGCACCCCTCCGTGCGACAGCTGAACCGCACCTCGTCGATGAACGGCTTGTGTGGATCGAAGTCGTCGCCGAGCGGGTGACCGGACCACTCCGCCAGCTCGGCGTACGAGCCGATGACGACGCGATGGCCGGGGTCCGCCTCGCAGATCCAGACGGGCAGCGGCGTACCCCAGAACCGGTCTCGCGACAACGCCCAGTCGACGTTGTTCTCCAGCCACTCGCCGAACCGACCATCACCGACCTCCGCCGGATTCCAGTCTACCGAGCGGTTGTGCGCCCGCATCTGTTCGGCGAACGCCGTCGTGCGCACGAACCACGACTCGCGCGCGTAATAGATGAGCGGTGAATCGCAGCGCCAGCAGAACGGATAGGTGTGATCGTAACCCTCGGGCTGGTAGCGGCCGAACAGCTTCCCCTCCGCCTCCAGGCGAGCGGCAATCACGGGATTCGCGTCGAACACCAGCAGCCCGTTGATCGCATCCCACCGCGTGCCGTGGAACTTGCCCGACTCGTCGACCGGGTTCACGAACGCCAGACCCTCGCGCTGCACGGTCGCGTAGTCGTCGGCACCGAACGCCGGTGCCATGTGCACGATCCCGCTCCCCTCCTCTTGGGTCACGAAGTCGCCCGCGACGACCCGGAAGGCGCGCTCGGGATCGATCTCTACCGCGTCGAGCACTTGGTGGTACTGCCGCCCCACCAGCTCGCTCCCCAGCCAGGAGGCTTCCTGCGGAAACGTGGCGATCGGCTGCCCGTGCGTCGCTCCCGGCACGGCCAGCCGCGCGGCGATGGTCTCCTCGACGATGACACGCGTCCCGTCCACCATGTACTCGCCGTACCGCAGATTCGGATGGACGGCGACGGCGACGTTCGACGCTAGCGTCCACGGGGTTGTGGTCCAGACCAGGAGAAACCGCTCGACGTCGTCGACCAGCCGAAAGAGCGCGTGTATCGAGGGCGAGCGGTGCTGCGCGTATCCCATGGCCAGCTCGTGGCTGGACAGCGCCGTTCCGCACCGGGCGCAGTACGGGAGCACCTTGTGCCCTTCGTACAGCAGGTCGCGCTCGGCGAGCTGCTTGAGCAGCCACCACACGCTCTCGATGTAGTCGTTCGTGTACGTGACGTAGGGACGCGAGTAGTCGAGCCAGTACCCGATCCGCTCGGACAGGGCTTCCCAGTCGGCCTTGTAACGGAAGACGCTCTCCCGGCACCGGCGATTGAACTCGGCGACCCCGAACGCCTCGATGTCGGCCTTGCCAGTGATCTGCAGCGCCTTCTCGACCTCGATCTCCACGGGCAGCCCGTGCGTATCCCACCCGGCGATCCGCGTCACCGACCGCCCGTGCATCGAGTGGTATCGGCAGATCAGGTCCTTGATCGTGCGGGCAAACACGTGGTGAATGCCCGGCTTGCCGTTGGCGGTCGGCGGTCCCTCGTAGAACACGAACGGCGTGCCGTCACGCGTCGCATCGAGGGTCTGGTGAAACAGGTCTTCCTCCCGCCACTGTGAGAGCACTTCCTGTTCCAGCTCGACGGCGGAGCCCGAGGGCAGCGGTGCGAACGTCATGCGGGAAGTGCTTCCATAACACCGCGAACGAGTGCCGTGAGCGCGGGTTCCGCCGCGGCCGCGGTCGCAATGATCGTTGGGATGTCGGCCGGCTCCAGCGCATCCGGCAGGCATTGGTCGGTGATGATCGAGAGCCCGAGGACACGCATGCCGCCGTGGACGCCGACGATGGCCTCGGGGACCGTCGACATGCCCACGACATCAGCCCCGGCCATCCGAAGCATCCGGTACTCGGCCGGCGTCTCGAGGTTGGGCCCTGCGACGGCCACGTAGACGCCTTCGCGCAGCACCACTCCCTGGGCTCGCGCCACCTCCCGGGCGATGCCCCGGAGTTCCGGGTCGTACGGCGCGGACATGTCGGGGAACCGCGGTCCCACCGACTCGTCGTTGGGACCAACGAGCGGGTTGTCCCCGAGAAGGTTGATGTGGTCCGACAGCAGAACCAGATCGCCCGGCGCCCACAGCGGGTGCATTCCTCCGCACGCTCCCGACAGCAGGAGAATCTCCGCTCCCAGCGCGCGCATGACCCGGATGGGGAACGTCACGCGCTCCAGCTCATATCCCTCGTAGCGATGGAACCGCCCCTGCATCGCGACGACGCGTCGGCCGCCCAGATACCCGAACAGCAGGCGGCCCGCATGACTCTCGACCGTCGGCTCCGGAAATCCGGGGATGTCGGCGTAGGGCAGCTCCGCCGCGAGCTCGATCTCGCCGACGAGCCCGCCGAGTCCCGTTCCCAGCACGATCGCCACCTCGGGCGCGAAGTCCGTCACCCCGCGCACCGCGCGAAGCGCGTCCGTCAGTGTTCCCGTCGTCCCCGCGTCGCTCATGCCGGCAACGTCCCGTCACTCTCGTGTTCCGCCAGCGCGTCCAGCTCCGCGAGCTGGCGCAGCAGCAGTTGCCGAAAGGCCGCGACGTAGCCGGTGAACTGCCGCTGCGCCGTCTCGATGTCGCCGCGGACGCCCGCTTCGGCCTGACGCGCGTCTGCGAGGAGCTCGTCGGCCTTCACCTTGGCCTCGCGCATCGCCACGTCCGCGTCGCGCTTCGCGGCCTCCACCGTGTCCTCCCGCAGCTGCTGTGCGACTACGACGGCGTCGTTCAACGCCTTTTCTCGGTCCCGAAACGACTTGAGCTGCTCGCGCAGCCCCTGCAGTCGCTCCTCGAACTGCGAGCGCTCCATCAGCACTCGCTCGAGTTCGCTCGCCACGCGCTCGCGGAACTCCTCGACGCCCGCCTGGTCGTAGCCCTTCAGCGTACGGCGGAACTCCTGCTGCCGTATGTCCGCCGGTGTCAGTCGAAATGCTTCGTCGTTCATCGTGGTCGTTCTCCCATCAGGACCGTGCCCAGCCGCACCATCGTGGCGCCCTCGGCCACGGCGGCCAGATAGTCTCCCGACATCCCCATCGACAACTCGTCCAGCGTCCGGTCGCGCGTGCGATAGCGATCCCGCAGTTCGCGTAGCGTTCCAAACACCTGCCGCAATACCCGCTCGTCGTCGGTCAGCGGCGCCATCGTCATCAGCCCCCGCACCGCGAGCTCGGGATGCCCGTGCAGCGCGTCGAGCAGTGCCTCCAGCTCCTCCGGCGGACACCCGCTCTTCTGCGCCTCACCGGCGACGTTGACCTGTGCCAGCACCGGCTGCGGCCCCGTCGCGTCCTGCCGCCGAGCCGCCCGAGCCAGCGCGGCGCCCAGCTTGACCGAGTCTACCGAATGCACCAGCGCGAACCGACCGGGGACGTCCCGCGCCTTGTTCGACTGCAGATGCCCGATCATGTGCCATCGCACGTCGACCGCGCCGGCTTCCTCCTGCTTCCGCAGTGCCTCCTGTATCCGGTTCTCGCCGACATCGGTCAGTCCCACCGCTGCCGCGGCCGGGACGGCCTCGACTGAATGACCTTTGGTGACGGCGATGATGCGAACCGGATCGGCGAGGCCTGCCCTCGCCTGCACGTCGGCAATCCGCTCCCGTACTTCCGCCAATCGGCTGGCGAGCCCGTCGAAACCCATAACCTGCAAAGGTAGCAACGGCGCGAGGTGAGCTACAACAGCGGCGTCAGGGGGAGTCCGGCTCCACCGGAGGCAAGACGAGTTCGCTCGCGATGCTGTCCTCCAGGCTGCGGAGAAGCTGCAGCATCTGCGCGTTGGGCTGGAGCAGGTACCCGCGGCGCAGGTTCTCGGCGGCGCGCTCGCGCTCGCCGTACAGCTCCCACACGCTCCCGAGCGCGTAAAAGGGGTAGCTGAGGTTGATCGCGATGTTCCGGCTCGTGGGATCCAACTCCAACGTGTCCTGCTCGAGCAGATCGGCGTACCGGAAGACCTCCCAGACGAGCGAATCGGTCGTCACGAGGTCCATCGGCACCCCGAACAGTCCCGGAGCCAGTCG
>JBDHIW010000139.1:0-6606 GCA_039587215.1 Gemmatimonadota bacterium
GAGGACGGCGGCGACACACGTCGCGGCCCGACGAAGGCGCCCGGCCCGCCAGGCGCCCCAGGCCCAGAGCTGCGGGGCCACGTAGTACAGCACCGGGACGCCGGCGGCCCGCGCACCGGCGGCCAGGCGCAGATTGAAGCCCGGATAGTCGATCGGGATCACCGCATCGTACCGCACGGCACGTAGGCGGGCTCGCGCCCGCCGCAGCAGCCGGAGATGCCCGACCAGCGAGCCCGCTCCTTCGACGACACCCACGACGCCGAGCCCGGCGAGGTCGGCCATGAGGTGGGCACCGGCCTCGCGCATCGCGTCCCCGCCGATGCCGTCGACGGTGATCTCCGGTGCGCGCTCGCGCAGTGCGCGGATGACCATGGCGCCGAGCCGGTCTCCGGACGGTTCGCCGGCAGACACGAAGACCCTCACGCCAGGACGCCTCGCTCGCTGGCCGCGATGAAGTCGAGGAGTTCGGCGACCTCGGGGACGTGCCCGAACTCGTTCTGGACCGCCGCGTGGGCGTCGGCCCGTGACAAGGCCGAGTTGAAGAGCAGTCGGAAGGCCCGCTGGAGGTTCCGGAGGCGTTCGTCGGCGGCGCCCGCTCGTCGCAACCCCACCGTGTTCACTCCGTAGAACTTGAGAGGGTTTCCGGCGGCGCGGGCGTACGGGGGAATGTCCTGCGGGACACGCGATCCGCCGCCGACGAACGCGAGGGTCCCGATGCGCACGAACTGGTGCACCGGCGTGAGCCCGCCGATGGTCGCTCCGTCGTCGATGCGCACGTGCCCGGCGAGTTGCACGGCATTGGCGATCGTCACCTGGTCGCCGAGTACGCAGTCGTGCGCGACGTGCACGTAGGCCATCAGGTAGCCCTCGGCGCCCACCCTGGTGGTGCCGCCCGGCACCGTGGCCCGGTGGACGGTCACGTACTCCCGGAGCACCGTGTCGTCGCCGATCTCAACCGCGCCGGTGGCGCCGTCGAAGCGCCGGTCCTGTGGCGCGCATCCGAGGACGGCACCGACACCGACCCGGCACCGCGCTCCAAGGCGCGTCGGTCCCTCCACGGTCGCGCGGGCCCCGACCGAAGTCCCGGCTCCGACCACCACGTCCGGGCCGATGACCGCAAGCGGTCCCACTTCGACGTCACTGCCAAGCTCGGCACCCGGGGCCACGAGCGCCGTCGGGTGCACGCGTGCGGTCATCGGTCGACGATACGTGCCAGCATCTCGGCCTCGGCCGCCCGCTCACCGTCGACCAGCGCCACCCCGCGCATGCGGCACGTCTTGCCCCGGAACTGGAGCATCTCGAGCTCCATGCGCAGTTGGTCGCCGGGCACCACGGGGCGGCGGAACTTGACGCCGTCGATGGCCATGAAGTAGACCACCTTGTCCTCGGGATCCTCGACGGCATCCATCAGCAGCAGTCCGCCGGTCTGCGCCATCGCCTCGACGATGAGCACGCCGGGCATGATCGGGTGGCCCGGAAAGTGTCCCTGAAAGAACGGCTCGTTGATGGTGACGTTCTTGAGCCCCACGATGCGCTGGCCCGGGTCCTTCTCGATGATCCGATCGACGAGGAGAAGCGGATAGCGATGGGGAAGGATGTTCATGATCTCTTCGATGTTCATGCCACGTCTTCCGTTCCTCGAAGGTGATCGGCCAGCATCCGTGCGAAGGCAACGTTGCCGCGGTGACTCGGCTGCTCGGCCTGAATCTCGGCCGCGAGCGGCCGTCCCACGAGCGCCAGGTCGCCCAGGACGTCCAGCGCTTTGTGTCGCACGAACTCGTCCGGCCACCGCACCGTTGCCTCGACCGGTCCGGTGTCGTCCAGCACGAGACAGTTGGCCGTCGTTGCGCCGAGGGCCAGCCCGCGGCGGTGCAGCGCCTCGGCATCCGAGAGACGCCCGAACGTGCGTGCCCCCGCAAGCTCCACGGCGAAGGCGTCGGCATCAAGAGCGAGGCGGATCTCCTGCGTGCCGATCGCCGGGTGATCGTCGCGAAACCGGACCTGCAGCGACGGGCGCCCCGCCGGCGTCGCTCGGTACGAACTTGCGCCCAGCGTCAGGGTGCAGGATGGAGGCGCCCACGGGTCGGGCGCCGGCCCGGCGGCCGGATGGAGCGCGCCGAGCGCGTCGAACAGCGTGGCGGCACTGCCGTCGCCGATGGGGATCTCGGGTCCGTCGACCTCGACGCAGGCGTCCCACAGCCCCAGGGCCGCCATGGCGGCCAGCAGGTGCTCGACGGTCGCGATGCCCTGTTCCCTGGTGCCGAGTCGCGTGCACCGGTCGGCGCCGCTCGCGTGGGCGGGCGCGGCCGGGATCCACGTAGCGTCCGCGAGGTCCGTGCGGCGGAACCGGAGCCCCTGCCCTGCGGAGGCGACCGACACGCGCGCCCGGCACGGACGCCCCGAGTGCAGGCCGACGCCGGCAATCCAGTCGGTCTGCGTCGGAGGACCGTTAGTCGTCGGATTGCGCAACGAGACGCTCCAGGCGGTCCACGAGCGGCTCCAGCCGGCGGAGCGCGGCGACCTGGCGGAGGACGCTGCGGTGATTGCGGGCCGGGTACCCCGAAACCGTGCTGCCGTCGTCGATGTCACCGATGATGCCGGCCTGCGCGCCGACACGCGCTCCGGCGCCAACCCGCACGTGGTCGGTGATCCCGGCCTGGCCGCCGAGCAGCGCGTCGTCGCCGACCGCGCTGCTGCCGGCAATCCCGACCTGGGCCATGATCAGGCAGCGGCGCCCCACACGAACGTTGTGGGCGACGTGCACGTGCGCGTCGAGCTTCGTTCCGTCGCCCACGACCGTGTCGCCCACCCGGCCGCGGTCGACCGTGGCGTTGCTGCCGATCTCCACGTCATCCCCGACGACACAGCGTCCGGTGTGCACCCGGTGGTCGGCGCGGCCGTCGCCGAGCGCAAACGCGAATCCGTCGCCGCCGACGCGAGCTCCTGGTCGCACGATCACACGGGCCCCGAGGATCGCACCGGGCAGCACCGTCGCCTGGTGGTGAACGTGACAGGCCTTGCCGAGCCGGGCACCCGCCCCGATGGACGCGCCGGCCTCGACGATGCAGTCGTCTCCCAGCTTTACACCGGGGCCGACCACCGCGTGCGGCCCGATCGAGAGACGACCGGTCCAGGTCACCCCCCTGCCGAGGTGGGCGGAGGGATGCACGCCCCACACCGGAGCGGCGGGCGCGGGCATCAGCGCGTGCTGGGCTCGCTCAAAGGCTCGATCCACGTCGTCGACGAGAATGCGGGCCGCGCACGCGGTCGGGGCATCGGCGAGGTCGGGCGTGACGAGCACCAGACTGGCGCCCGTGGCACGATAGGCGTC
Source organism: Gemmatimonadota bacterium (assembly GCA_039587215.1). GTDB lineage: Bacteria > Gemmatimonadota > Gemmatimonadetes > Gemmatimonadales > GWC2-71-9 > CAMYLY01. Next base: position 3,332 of record JBDHIW010000139.1, read on the forward strand.
GAGGTAGCGGCGCTCACCCAGGAAGCTGCAATCGCCGGGACCGGCCCGATCCAAGGGCGCAGTCCCGGCGATAGCAATGGAGGACTCCCCGCGCAGTTCACCCCCGACGAGCGCGGCCAGACGGCCCGCAGTCAGTACGGGAGGCGCGGTGATCACCGTGGGGTCATTGCCCGCCGGCGTTCAGGCGCTGCACGATCTCGGACGTGAGATCCAGCATCGGGTCGGCCGCCACAATGTTGTTGCCCGGCGAGGCGACGTCGAAGACGACGCTCAGATTCCGCTCGGCGCGCAGACCGTCGATGACCCGTTGGATCCGGTCCTCGAGGGGAGCGACCAGCTCGCCCCGGCGCTGCTGCGCCCGGTTCTGAAGCTCCGTACCGCGCGTCTCGGCCTGACTCTGCATCTGGCGCAGCTGGTCCATCCGCTCCTGCCGCGCCGTTGCCGACAGCATCGTCTGCTGCTGATCGAACAGGGCGACCGCCGAGTCGAGCTGCTGCTGCAGACGGTCGACTTCCTGCTGGTAGCTCACCATCTCGGCGTTGAACGTGGATTCGGCGACAGCGTACCCCGGCGTCTGCCGGAGGATGACCTCGGTGCTGAGGAAACCAATCCTGGGACCAGCCTGATACTCGGAGACTGCTGACGGTACGGCGGCGACGCCGACCACGAGGACCAGCCCGATCGCGAAGAGCCCGAGCGTCGAATTCGTACGAGAGGTGCGCATGATTCTCATCCCAGCTTAGAAGAAATTGCCCAGCTTGAAGTGGAACTTCCATCCCGGATTGGGATTGCCGTTCGAGTCCGTTCGGTCGAACCCGTAGGCGTAGTCGATGCCGATGGGGCCGAGTGGCGTCACGAGGCTCACCCCGAGTCCCGCGCCCCGGAAGAGGCGGGTCGGATTGAACTGCCCCGGGTTCGTCCACACGTTGCCGCCGTCGACGAAGGTCGAAAAATACACGGCCTGGCTCAAGCGCAACCCGAGTTCCGCCGTGGCCTGGAAGTACGATCCGCCGAACGCGTCCACCGTCGACGCCGTCGCGCCGGTTGCCCGAGCGTCGAAGCCCTGGGGGGTGACGGAGAACTCCTCGTACCCGCGGAGTTGGATCCCGAACTGTGTGCCGCCCATGGCGAACAGCTGCCGGAAGTGCGGTCCTGCGTCGCCCCACACGAATCCGGCCTGTGCTCCAAGGCCGAAGACCACCTTGATCGGCGCGGACAGCGCATCCTGGCCGCCGAAGAACGCGAGCGGCGTGTACCAGCGTCCATTGAACGTCGCACGTCGGAAGTTGCCGGTCCCGCCGAGCGGGCCGCCCGAGTGGGCGATCGTGAACTGATGCAGCAGGCCGCCCGAGGGGAACGGTAGGTCGATGCGCGTGTCCCGCACGATGCTGACGGACAGCGTCGACAGTACGCAGTTCTCGCAGATGAAGGCCGAGGCCAACCGCGGCGAGTCGAAGTCCTGCTGCTCCAGCGAATATCCCGTCAGAATGCGGGAGAAGCGTGAGCCGAAGAGCGGGAAGCCGAACTGGATCGACGCGCCGCGGGACCTGATCACTCCGAGGTCCGCCACGGTATAGCGGATCCGCGAGTTGTTTGCCGACACCGTGCCGGAGATCAGGCTCCCGCGAAGCGCGGGATCGGTGTACGAGACGTTGATGTCGTTGATGTTGCGCCCAAACTGCCACTGCACGCTCACCTGCTTGGCCCGCCCGAAGAGGTTGGGTTCCTGCAAGCCGATGAATCCGCCGAGCCCGGTGCCCTGCCCGACCGTCGCCCCGAAGTTGATGTTCCCGGTGTGACGTTCCTCGACGTTGAAGATCACGTTCACGTCGCCCTGCTGATTCGCGGGCTCCGTCGCGGGTACCGGGAGCGGCTGCTCGAAGAACCCGAGGTTCGAGACGGTCTGATACGAGCGGATCAGCGCGGACTGCCGCAGCACGTCCCCGGGCACCATGACGATGGCGCGCCTGATGACGTCTTCGTGCGTGTGCGTGTTACCGCGGATCTCGATCTTGTTGACGATGGCGGGCTGCTGTTCCGCGATCTGCCACCGAAGATCGACGAGGTGTTCGCCGTCCTCTGTGGTCCGGCGCTGCATGATCGGTTGGATCTGGGCGTAGATGTACCCGTTGTTGTAGTAGAGGTTCTGCACCTCGCCCGTCGCGCCCTGCCACTGTTCCTGATTGAAGATCGGGAAGTCGTCGCCGTCATCGGATCGCGGGAACGGATAGAGCCGTTCGATCTGCCGGGTTGCAAACTGGCGGTTCCCGACCACTTCGAAGCTCCCGATCTGATACTGCGGCCCCTCAGACACTTCGAGCAGGAGGGCGGCCTTCCCCGAAGCGCGATCGACGATCAGCGAGTCCTTGACCACCTGGAAGTCGACGTAGCCTTGCGCGGCGTAGAACTCCGGCAGGCGCAGGCGGATGTCGCGGTCCAGTTCGTCCTCGTCGAGCCGCCCGCTCTGGAACCACCAGAAACCCTCGGGCGAGACGTCCATCCGCCCAACGATGGCTTCGTCGGCGAATTGTTCGTTCCCGGAGATGGTGACCTGGCTGAGCGTGACCCGCCGCCCCTCAACGATGTCGAAGACGACCTGCATCGTGCCGTCGCCCGCGTCCACTTCGCGCACGTCGACCGCCGTCCGAAAATACCCCTCGTCCTGGTAGAGCGAGTCGATCGCCGCCCGCGACCGGGCTGCGGAGGCCGGGTCGTACGGCAGTCCCGACAGGAGCCGAACGCGCCCCCGCACTTTGCGCTCCGAGATCTGTTCGGCTCCGCGAACCGTCCAGTTGGTCAGCAGCGGCCGCTCCTTGAGCACCATCCGCAGGATGACCTGGCCGTCGATGTTGGCCTGATACACCGTCACCGAATCGAACTGGCCGGTCTGATACAGCGCCGTGATCGCGCGCTGAATCGTCCGGAACGAGATCGGCCGGTCGAGCGGGACGTTCGCCGTTGCGAGGACCGACTGCCGTGACGAGCGCTGCAGTCCCTCCACGGCGATGGAATCCACTTCCGTGGCTTCCTGCTCGAACTCCTGCGCCCCGACGGGATTGCCCGCCAGGGTCAGCACGATGCTCAGCGCGGCGGCACGCGCCGCGCTACGCAGCGGAACCCGAAAGCGCACGGAACTCCAGTTCCTCGCCGTTGTCGGCCGCGTCGACCTCGATCGTGTCGCCGGGCGCGAACGTGCCCATGAGAATCTTGTCGGAGAGCGGGTCCTCGATGAACCGCTGGATGGCTCGCTTGAGGGGCCGGGCCCCGAACGCCTC
>JBDHIW010000140.1:0-6570 GCA_039587215.1 Gemmatimonadota bacterium
CCTCCGTCCCGAACTGGCCGCCGCCCTAGGCCCCGACCGGTTCCCGCGCGAGATCAAGATCGTGGCCCAGCTCCAGCACCCCCACGTGCTGCCGCTCCACGATTCGGGCGAGTCTGAGGGATTCCTCTACTACGTCATGCCCTACGTGGACGGGGAATCGCTCCGGTCCAAGGTCGACCGGGAAGGCCAGCTGCCGGTCCACGATGCGATCCGCATCCTCCGCGAGGTGGTGGACGCGCTCGCCCACGCGCACCAGCGCGGCATCATGCACCGCGATATCAAGCCCGACAACGTGATGATGTCGGGCCGGCACGCCATGGTGATGGACTTCGGCGTGGCCAAGGCCGTGAAGGACGCGGGCGGTGAGAAGCTCACGACCGTCGGAGTCGCGGTGGGCACGCCGGTCTACATGTCCCCGGAGCAGGCCACGGCCGAGGGCGAGCTGGACCAGCGGTCCGACATCTACGCCGTCGGCATCCTCGGCTTTGAGCTCCTGACGGGCAAGCCACCGTTCCACGGGAAGACCGCGCAGGCGGTGCTGTCGGCGCATGTCCTTGAGACGCCACCGTCGGTGACGGACATCCGGCCGAGCGTCGCGCCGCGCATCGCGGACCTTATCGCCAAGTGTCTGGAGAAGAACCCGGCGGACCGCTGGCAGACGGCGGAGGAGCTGTTGGGACAGCTCGAAGCGCTGGGCACGCCGAGCGGCGGCGTCACGCCGACCGACACGCGGCCCGTGCAGGCGACCCCCGCACGAGCGCCGGCCGTGTCGCGCCGCGCGTGGATCGGCTCGGCCGCCGCCGCGGTCGTCGTGGCCGCGGGCTTCGGCGGCTGGATGCTCACGAGCGGCGGGAGCGAAGGTAGCGGCCGGGTCGAGACGATCGCGGTCCTGCCGATCCTGGACATCTCCGGCTCCGACCAAGTGTTTATCGACGCCATGCACGATGCCCTGATCGGCTCCATCGGCCGGCTCGACGTCGTGACGGTCGTGTCGCGATCGGCCGTCATGGAATACGCCAACAACTCCAACGTGACCGAGGTGGCGCAGGCGCTGGACGTGGACGCCGTCTTGGAAGGCTCCGTCTTCCGCGCCGGCGACGTCATGCGCATCAACGTCCAGCTCACGGAACCGCGCACGCTCCGCCACCTCTGGTCCCAGAGCTACGAACAGAACGTCACGAACGTACTTGCCGCCCAGGACTCGGTCGTGGCACAGATCACCACCGACATGGGCGCGGCGCTCGCCGAGCAGGGCGAGGCCGCCGGCACCTCCCAATAGGAGTCTGCATTTCATGAAAGCGCACATCGCTCTGACCGCTCTGGCAGCCGTCGCGATCACCGCGTGCGGTGGCGGCGACGCCGACACCGGCCTCGAGCGTTCCACGGTCACGACGCAAGAGGGATCGTACGGCAACTACGGCTATTCCCCGGACGGCAGCCGCATGGCGTTCATCCGATGGGACGGACAGAAGGAAGAGATCTGGACGGCGAACCCCGACGGGAGCGACGCGGTGCGCGTCGCCTCGACCGTGGACGTGGAGACCGTCGACTGGTCGCCCGACGGGCAGACGCTGGCCTACATGGCCGTTGGGGACGACCCGCCAGACTTGTTCACCGTGCCGGCGCGGGGCGGAGCCGAGCCGACGAGGCTCACCACGACGTCGACGGTCGAGGTTGCACCACGGTTCTCGCCCGACGGCTCCCAGCTGCTCTTCGTCTCCAACCGCGAGGGCGGAAACTTCAACCTCTGGCGGATGCCCGCCGCCGGCGGGCCGGCCGTGCGCCTGACGACCGGCGAAGGCGGTCAGAATGGCCTCTGGTCGCCCGACGGCACCGGGCTTGCCGTCGAGTCCTGCGCGGGAGGCAAGTGCGCGCTCTCGCTCCTCACGCTCGACGGCGGCGCGGAGCAACCGCTCACGACGGAAGGGTTCGAATACCTCGAGGAGTGGTCGCCCGACGGCAGCGAGCTGCTCTTCACCTCACGGCGCGCCGGCCTTCGGGACATCTGGGCCGTGCCGGCGGGTGGCGGCGAGCCGCGCCAGCTCACGAACGACATTCGCGACGAGTGGCGTCCGCGCTACTCGCCCGACGGTCAGTGGGTGGCGTTCCACGCCGAGCGCGGCGGCCAGGACGACGTCTGGGTCGTGGCGGCCTCCGGCGGGGAACCGCTCCGCGTCACCAACGACCCGGCGGAGGAGTTCGGCCTCGAGTGGACGCCCGGGGGCGACGGTCTCACCTTCGGATACTCGGAGCAAGTCAATCAGATCTACGTCGTGCCAACCGATGGCGGCGACCCGCGGCAGGTGACCTTCGGCAACGACGATAATGTTGCCGGCGCGATATCACCTGACGGGCAACTCATCGCCTTCCAGTCCGAGCGAGGCGGCGGCGAGGACATCTACGTCGTACCCGTAGCGGGCGGGGAGCCTCGGGGCGTCGCCACCAGCGCGGTCGACGAGTACTCGCCGCAGTGGTCGCCCGACGGCACGAAGCTCTTGTTCCTTTCCACGGCGGGCGGGGTGGAGGGCATCTGGGTGATCCCAGCGGAGGGGGGCGAGCGCGTACGGGTATCGCCGGAGGGTGCCAACGCAACGGATGCGCAGTGGTCCCCCGATGGCACGATGATCGCGTTCTGGTCCGACGCAGGCGGCGGGGTAGGCAAGACCATGGTCGCTCCGGCAACGGGCGGCGAGGCGCGGGTCGTTGCGGATCTCGACAATGCAGCCCCGACGAGCTGGAGCCCCGACGGACGCTCCCTGCTGCTCGTGAGCACGAACGTGCCCGGCGATCGCACACTTGGAGTCTACCGAGTGCCCGTCGATGGCGGGTCTCCTTCGTTCGTCACGTCCGACTTCGCTACCGTGTTCCCTGCAAGATGGTCGCCGGACGGAAGCAAGATCGGACTCCAGGCCTATGCCGATGGCCACTGGGACCTGTATGTCATGGACGCGGACGGGTCGAACGTCGTGCGTCTCACGGACGACCCCGCAAACGACATCAACATGCACTGGAGTGCCGACGGGTCGACGATCTTCTTCCAGACGAATCGCAACGGCACGTGGGACATCGCCGCCATCCCGGCCGAGGGTGGGGAGATCCGCTGGGTCGCCGCGTCACCGATGATCGATTCCCCGAGCGACATCGCCGAGGACGGCTCACTCATCGTGTACACCGGAACGCCCATGTACAACTCCCTCGTGACCGTGAACGTGACCCCGCTACTCGAGGGGGATCAGGAGTAGCGCACACCGCAGAAGCAGGATGCGGCGCCGGCGTGCTCGATGGGCATGCCGGCGCCGTTCGTTTTGGGGTGGGAAACACGTGCGCGGAGCGGGTCAACCGCGGCAGGTACTACTGCAAATCGCGGGCGGCCCGCGGAGCGCGCGTCAGCGCCTTGGCCTGGGTCGAAATCTCACCGCCTCATCGCACTGCAGTGCGCGGAGCGGATCGCCCGTGTCAGGTACTACTGCAGATCGCGGGCGGACCGCGGAGCGCGCGTCAGCGCCTCGGCCAGGGTCGAAATCTCACCGCCTCATCGCGCCGTAGTGCGCAGAGCGGCTCGCCCGCGTCGTTCTGAAGAACGTGGAACGCAACGCGGACGGACGGCGAAGCGCGCGTCAGCGCGGGATCTTCTCGTCTCGCATCGCCGCGTGGTAGAGAAACGTGGCCAGCACGATCGCAGCCTGCTGCAGATCGTCCTCTGACACACGCTCGAAGTAGTCGGTGTTCGTGTGATGGGTCCGGACGTCGTAGTCCGTGTAGTCCTGGAGCGTGTTGAACCCGGGGATTCCCACGTCGTTGAACGGTACGTGGTCGGTCGATCCGATGCGATCGATCACATTGCCGCTCGCCCCCTGCCCGCGGAGCGCGGTGATCCACACATCGAAAATCCGCGCAGCGGCGACGTTGTCCTGCATGTACCACCCATGGACCGGGCCCGTTCCCGGGTCGTGGTTGAAGTACACGGACACGCGATCGCGGGCAGCGGCCTGCTCCTCACCAGCGTAGTGGCGCGCGACGTGCGCGCGCGATCCGATCAGCCCCTGCTCCTCCCCACCCCACAGCGCTAGTCGAATCGTCCGCCGCGGCTGAATGCCCAGCGCCCGGAGGATCCGCATCGCCTCCATCGCCGCCGCGACCCCGTCGGCATTGTCCGTCGCGCCGGGCGACGAATGCCACGAGTCGAGGTGTGCCCCGAGCATCACGACCTCATCGCCCAGCACCGAGTCCGTGCCGCGGATGTCGCCGAGCACGTTGTACGAATTGGTGTCCGCCTCGTGGTACTGCACGTCGACCCGCAGCCGGAGCTGCACCGAGTCGCCGGCTTGGAGCATCCGCACAAGCATGCCGTACTGCTCGGACGCGAGGATGAGCGACGGTGCGGCGTCGTCGGGTGTCGACCGGCGGCCAAGCACGAACATCGTGCCGTGCTGGCCCTGCGTTGGCCGGAGCATGGCGGCGGCTCCGACCTCGCGCATGAGCGCCGGGAGCTCGCGGCGACCAACCGGGCCCTCCGCCCGGATCGTGGGCGGTGCGCCGATGCGAACCCGTTCGCTCGTCGCACCGGGCCGGGGGCGGTCCGCCGCAATGAATGCAGGCTGCGGACGCGTAGCGAGCACGATCCTCCCTGCCAGCTCCGACGCCCGCGCTCGAACCTCGGCCTCCGTCCAGTCGCCCACGTAGACGGGCCGCCCCTCGACCACGCCGTCCGTCGCGGGCGTCCATGCCTCGGGATACGCGATGAGCGGGAAGTACCACGGCGCGGTCATCTCCGCCGTCAGCCCCTCGAGCGTCCACCCGCGCCCGAACGGGAACGGTTCGAGCTGCACATCCGCGAGCCCCCAGGAGCGAAGCCGCCCTGCGGTCCACTCGGCGGCATTGTTGTACGCCGGGGATCCCGCGAGCCGCGGTCCGACGCTGTTCGTCAGGTGCCGGTAGAGTGAAAGCGCCTGCGATCCCGCCCGACCATTCTCGACGATTCGCGCGATCATGGTGGTGTCGACCGGCTCCTGTGCTCGTGCCGGAGCCGGGCTCGACACGACCGCGCCGATCGCGACGGCGCACGCGGTCATCCGAAATCTTCGTGGCATCATCCTCACCCCGCTCCGTTCGCCGTATACACTGTGGAATCCGTCACTCCGCACCGTAGGCAATGCGATAGATCACACCCCCGCGGTCGTCCGAGACCAGGAGCGATCCGTCCGGCAACTCCAGGACGTCCGCCGGCGTACCGGAGGACCGCCCGCCGCGGAGCCACCCTTCCGCGAACGGCTCATACCGGACCGCGGCATCGCCGTCGAGCGTCACCATGGTCACACGATAGCCGCTCGGCGGCACCCGGTTCCACGACCCGTGCTCCGCGATGAAGATGCGGCCGCGGTAGGCATCGGGGAACATCGTCCCGCGATAGAAGTGCATGCCCAAGGCCGCCACGTGGGCGTCGAGCCCCTGCACCGGTGCGGTAAACTCGTCGCACGCGCGATCCGCAAACTCCTCGTCGCGAACGACGCCACCGTGACAATAGGGAAAACCGAAGTGCTCGCCGGGCGACGTCAGTCTGTTGAGCTCGTCGGGGGGCGCGTCGTTCCCCAGCCAGTCACGCCCGTTGTCGGTGAACCACAGGTCGCCCGTCTCCGGGTGCCAATCAAAGCCGACCGAGTTGCGGACACCATGCGCAACGATCTCGCCCTGCCCCGTCTCGACGTCAAACCGCATGACGGTCCCAAATCGCGGCTCGCCCCGCTCGAGGCACACGTTGCACGGTACGCCAATCGAGATGTACAGCGCGCCGTCGGGACCGAACGCGATGTACCGCCAGCCGTGCCAGGTCGCCTCCGGCAGCCCGTCGATCACCGTACGGGGCTCCGGCGGATCGTCGAGGCGATCCTCGATCAGGTCGTACCGCAGGACGCGGCCGACCTCGGCGACGTAGAGCGCCCCGTCGCGGAACGCGACCCCGTTGGGCATGTGAAGGCCCGTCGCGATGGTGTCGACGGCATCGACGCGATGGTCTCCGTCGGTGTCTCGGGCAGCGTAGACGGCACCGGTGCCGCGGGTGCCCACGAACAGCGTACCCCGATCCCCGAGGACCATCGACCGCGCGCCCTCGAGTTCGGCGAACACGGCGACCGCGAACCCCTCGGGAAGCGTGAGACGCTCGACGCGGAGGTCGCGCGGCGTGCGCAGATACACGACGCCTCCGAGCACGCCCAGAAGCCCTACGAGGACGACGACCCGGCCGACGCGGTACACCGATCGAAATGTGACCATGACGGGGCCGGAGATGCCGGACTAAGATCCCTCGTCGACAGGTGGACGCACGGTGAGGTCGAGCACCATCACTTTACTGGGACCGAAAACGGCGGGAACGGCGGTGAGGGTACCCGCGTCGGTGATCACCTCGACCGAGAGCGGGACGTCGGGTGGCACGCAAATTCGGTAGACCCCGTCGGCGTCCGTCATGACCTCGGTCCACCGCAGTGTGCCCTCGTCCGCCCCCTCGACGACCCACACCACCCGAACGCGCGCACCGGCAATGGCCGTGTCCGCCGGCGTGTCGATGACCCCGAC
>JBDHIW010000300.1:0-2317 GCA_039587215.1 Gemmatimonadota bacterium
CGTCGCCGAGCGACCGCCGACAATGTCGGTGATGCCGGCGAACAGGTCCTTGAACAAGTTGGCCCCGAGGATGGCTTCGCCCGACACGATGCCGAAGTACTCGACGATCTCGGCCCCTTCGATGCGGGGCGTCGTGGACAGCAACATGAATCACTCCAGTGCAATGGTCAGCGTAATCTGCGCCGCCGGCGTCCGGATGCACTAGGTCGCCGGGCGGCGGTCGAACCAGGTCTGCGCCCGCCCGAGGCTGCGGCGGAGCGCGTCGTCCACGCCAAAGCGGTCGAGATCGTCGACGGCACACCACGCCCAGGAGACCTCGCCGGGGCGCGCGGGCGCCCGCGCGGTCGCCACCATGGCGAACGTCAGATCGTGATGGTGGTGTGCGGGTTCGCCCTTGGCGGGGGGAATCGGATGCACGTCGACACGGACCAGCGGTGCAGGTCCCGTCTGCACGACGAGTCCGGTCTCCTCCGCCACCTCGCGCCGAGCGGCGTCTTCGACCGAGGGGTCCGGCGGGTCGACGTGACCGCCCGGCTGGACCCACCCCCCGACGCGGGCGTGCTCGACCAGCACGATGGCGCGCCCGTCGGGGGCGAACACGATCGCGCTACCCGTGACGTGCCCGGGATCGTATGCCGTACGTGCGAATGGGTCAGCGGCGCTGTCGAGGAGGGCGAGCGTAGCGTCGCGGCTCGCGCGCGCATCCACGTCGTCGCCGGGGTCGAACGCCTCGACCAGAGCCCGCGTGTTGGTCGATCTCACGGGTCGATCGGGGCGATACACTCGGGACCGTCGTTGGCCGGGCTGTTCACCACGGTGCTTACGCGGTACGCCTCGAGCGCGTCGTCGGGGCAGGGCACGAGTAGGTCGTCGAGTGGACCGGACGAGCCGGGGTCGAGCCATCGGTCTACGTCCGCCGGCGCCAGGACCACGGGCATCCGGTCGTGCAGCGGCCGAACGAACGCGTTGGGCCGCGTCGTGACGATGGTGAAGGTCTCCAGTGGCGTGCGTTCTGGGTCGAGCCATCGGTCCCAGAGACCTGCGAGCAGCACCGGCGCGCCGTCGCCCCGCCGGATGAAGTGCGGAGCCTTGCCGTGAGGCGTCCGCTGCCATTCGTAGAACCCGTCGACCGGAATGACGCAGCGTCGCGCGGCGAAGCTGTCGCGGAACGCTGGCTTGTCGCGGAGCGTCTCGGCCCGCGCATTGATCGTGCGATATCCGATCTTGGGGTCGCGCGCCCAGGACGGAACGAGCCCCCAGCGCAGCGCGGCCAGCGTGTTCCCGGGCGTACCGTACCGGAGCACCGCGGCCTCCTGGCTCGGCGCCACGTTGTATCGGGGAGGCAGGTCCGGCAGCGCCTCGAGGATGCGGAGCACCTCCCGATCCAACGCCGCGATCTCGGCTTGGCTGAAACGTCCACACATGATCTCTCGTCGAAAGGTACGCGTGTCGGTGCCCTCGCGGAGCGGCAGACGTTCCGAAGGCGATCGCCTTGGGGTAGCTTCGTAACACGCTGGCGCCGTAGCCAAGTGGTAAGGCAGAGGTCTGCAAAACCTCCATTCGGCGGTTCGAGTCCGCCCGGCGCCTCTCGCAAGAGCCCCACAGATCGTGGGGCTTTTGTGTTTTTGGGAGCGTGATGCGGTCGCGTTGCGCCGGCCTGTTCGCGCGCGAGTCTCGCCCCACCCCGGCCCAGTTCCCCATTTTCAAGCACTGTTGGGGATTGCTTCGTTCCCGTATGACGCTCTCGCTCGGTGCGCTGTTCTGAGTGGCGTGTCTCGCGGCCTGCGGAAGCAGCCTTGGCCCGTTCGGGGGCGGGTCGTGATCGTCGACGCGCTTCGACGTCGAGAAAGTCCGTCGTTGTAGTAGGTCCGCCGACCTAGAAGCCCACGCCCTTGGTCCGCAGACGAATCCGTACGAGATAGGCGTCGGCCGTGGCGTACAGCGTGGACCCGTCGTCCCCGAAGGTGCAGTTGGACGTGCGCTCGCCGGTGACCAGCGTGCCCAGGTGGGTGCCGTCCGGAGTGAGCACGAGGATCCCCCGCCGTCCGTCGGTGACATACAGTGTGCCTGCGGTGTCGACCGCCATGCCGTCACCCCATGAATCGAACAGCACGCGTCCGTTCGCGATGCCGCCGTCGTCGCGTACGTCGTACGCCATGATCACCGCCTGGTCCGGGTCGGAGTTCGCGACGTACAGGGTTTGCTCGTCGGGGGAGAACGCGATGCCGTTGGGCCGCGACAGGTCGTCCACGAGCAGCGTCACCGCGCCGTCCGGTGCCACGCGATAGACGCCCTGGGTGGGCAGGTCTTTCGCCGG
>JBDHIW010000141.1:0-6534 GCA_039587215.1 Gemmatimonadota bacterium
ATCAGCAGAATCGTGCCCTCCCGAACGACCTGTCGCGTCCGTGATCCGTGCGGCAACGCCGAGTACTGGCCCGTCTGTACGCTGGCATAACCGGAGAACCCGAGCGCCCGGTGGGCCTCGGACACGAGCCGGCCGACGTCTCCCTGCGTCATGCCCTCTTCGAGACCCTGGTACGCTGCCTCATAGGCCTGGAGGGTGACCTCGGAGGCCAGCCGCATCAGGGCCAACTCGTGCGCGTCCTTGATCGATCGACACCCGGCGGTCACCGGTGTCGCGCTGGCGAGGCCGAGCGCAGGCGACGCATTGGCGACACCGTCACTGAAGACGAACCGCACGGTCTCTTCGATGCCCAACGTCCCGCCGGCCATCCCCCGCGCGCGCAGGCCGTCGCCCACCAAGGCGTAGGGACTTTCGTCCTCCTGCCACGTCATCACATCGACGCCGGCGTCGGCCAGCGGTCCACCGGCGATCTGCTCCCGGGCCCGGTCCTCTTCGAACGCCGGGCACACGAGGAACGGCGGGTGCTCGGACGCCGGGATGGCGAGACCGAGCAACCGCTCACTGAGTCCCCATCGGAGGTTCGTGTAGTAGACGAGCGACGTGCCGCCAGTGAGCATCACGGCGTCGATACCGTGTTCCCGCATGAGCCGACGCGCCTTCTCGATGCGCACCACCCGTTCCGCGTTGGAGATCGGGACCGCCTCGTCCTGTCGGGAACGCAGCGCTGCGATCGACGGCGGCACTGTCGAGAGCGGCACCGCGGCAACCGGACCTGGCTCGGCCGCCGTGGCGGCGGCCGCGGCCACGGACGAGCCAAGGAACTGACGACGACTGATCATGACGACCTCACTCGAGGTTCGGGCATCGCGCAAAGATATCCGGCGCAGCCCGCGTCGCCACCGGGCGGCGTTTCACTCCAGCAGCCGCCCGCGCACCTCATGCCTCAGCGGCGGACAGACCGGATAGCGTCCCCACAGCGTGCTGCGGGTGCGGGCGACGCGGTCGTATGCCCAGTCGCGGAGTGGCCGCGGAACCCAGCGCGCGACGGTGAACCACCGCCATGGACTCGGCAGCGCTTCCAAGACGGCGATCACGGCGTCCGACTTGATCGTGACGCGTTCCGACGGCCCGCCCGGGTCTGCCACGACGACCACGGTGTCCGGCCGGGGGGCATCGGAGGCGATCCGCGACAGGACAGCGACGCCCGCCGCTGATTCGAGCGGGGCGACGCGCACGCGCTGCGCGCGATCTCGTCGCACGGCAAACCGCACGGCGACGTGACAGAGCGGGCAGCACCCGTCGAAGAGCATCAGCACGCGCGCTGCAGGCGGTCTTTCCGATGCTGGATCCACCCCGACAGTGGACCCCGTTCCCGTCTCGGCGCCCATCATGGATCAGAATCCATCGTATCTCTCATCGGCCCACACCCGATGAGATGGCGCGCGGTCTTCACGATGAAGTGAGTCGACGCGCCGGTCAGCCTCCGCCAAGACGTTGGTAATGCGCGCCGCAGTGTCACTCACGGCAGGCTTCGCACTGAGATCGGATCGAGAGAGACGTGCCGTGCTCCGTGCCCCGCGCGAGGGAGCGCGGGTCACGGCCGCTGTCCAACGTACCGAAACGTCTGTAGTGCTTCCGGTACGGGTCGCGGCTCCGTCCGCGCGTCGCGCGCCAGGGCCGCGATCGTCTCGACGATGTCGGGGCGCTCGGCGGCAAGGTCCCGCGACTCCGCCGTGTCGACCACGAGGTCGTAGAGCTCCCACGCGTCCTCCGGTCCGGTGCGGACGCCCTTCCACGCCCCCATTCGGACGGCTTGCCGCAGGTTCGTGACGCCCGTCGTGCCGCCGTATTCCCAGTACAAGTAATCGTGCGTGGGGGCCGCGTCTCCGACGCCCAGGAGAGCCGCCATGGAGCGACCGTCGATCTCGGCGGGTGCAACTGCGTCCGCCACGTCGGCGAGGGTCGGCAGTAGGTCCCAGAACGCCCAAAGGTGGTCGCTCGTCGTGCCCGGCGGGATGACCCCCGGCCACCGGGCGATGGCCGGCACGCGGATGCCGCCCTCGTAGAGGTTCATCTTCGAGCCCCGAAACGGGGCGTTCCCCGCGAAGAACTCCAGGTCGACGCCCCACCCCGCCTGGCCGCCGTTGTCGCTGGCGAAGAGCACGAGCGTCTCGTCGTCGAGGTCCAGTTCCGCCAACAACGCCATGAGCCGTCCGACGTCCCGGTCCATCCGCGTCACCATGGCCGCGAAGGCGGTGCGCGGCTCCGCCTGGGCCGCGTAGTGCCCGTCCCCCGGGTAGGGGGTCGGCTCCGGAAACGACCCGGCGTACTCCGTCATCGACTCCTCCGGCACGAGGAGCTCCGTGTGCGGGATCGTGAACGGCAGATAGAGGAAGAACCGCTCGTCGGCGTGGCGTCGCACGAAGTCCAGACCGCGTTCGACGATCACGTCATGAGAATAGGACGCGCGGCTGCCGTTCGCATTGTCCGCAAGCTCGAGACGCTCGTCGTTGTCCCAGAGGAACTCGGGGTAGTAGAAGTGCGCGTGCACCTGGTTGAGGTAACCCACGAACTCGTCGAAGCCCTGGGCCCACGGCACACCCGGCGTCCCGTGATCCCCGAGACCCCACTTCCCGAAGATCCCGGTAGCGTACCCGGCGGACTTGAGGACCTCCGCGAGCGTGACGTCCTCCTCGGCCAAGGACACGCCGCCGTAATTCGCGCGGACCGGCGTGTGGCCCGTGTGGAGTCCGGTCATGAGCACGCTGCGGGCCGGCGCACACACGGTCGACCCGGAGTAGAACCCCGTGAACCGACGCCCTTCCGCCGCCAGGCGGTCCAGGTGCGGCGTCCGGATCAGGCTCTGCCCGAACGACCCCAGATGCCCGAACCCGAGGTCGTCCGCCAGGATGAGCACGATGTTGGGAGGCTCGGGCGTCGGGGGGGCGCAGGCCAGCACCAGCGCCGCCACGGCCACGGTGAGACGACGGGAGGCAGTCATCGGGGCAAGTTGGCCGCCGGAGGCGGCGAGCGAAAGTCCCGCGCCGCACCGGCTTCACAGAGGGTTCATCACTTCTTGCAGCCCCAGCATCTAATCAGGGTCCACGGCATCCGCGCCGATCGATTCGCTCCCTGGGGGGTCCATGTCCACACGACTCCGGACATCGGTGTTCGCACTTCTCGCCGCCGCCGCAACGCTGTCCGGCTGCATCATGATCTTCAGGACCCCGTCGGCGCAGGAGGTCGACCGGCCGTCGGGCGAGATCCGCCTGATCCGCTCGGCGGTGAAGGCGCATCTCCGAGACGGATCGGTCACCGTGTTTCCGCGCGGGGCGGAGGTTCGGCCCACGCACCTGACACCGCGCTGCGGACCACGAGCGACCGAACCGTGCACCGTGTTTCGGTACGACCTCGTCCGCGCGGAGTCGACCGCCGTCGGCATGGTGGAACTCGACAGCGTCGTCGCGCTCGAGAATTTCTATAACGACGTGGACGTACCGGTGAGCCTGCTGGTCTCGGTCGGCGGCACTTTTCTCGCCGCGATCGGAACGGCGGCGCTGGCCATTGCCATCTTCGGCTCGTGTCCGACCGTCTACGCGTTCGACGCGGAGACGGCGAACTGGGTCATGGAAGCGGAGAGCTTCTCCTACAGCATCGCCCCGCGATTCGCCATGCGCGACGTCGACCCGCTCGAGGCGCAGCCGGACGCACACGGTCGGCTGGTGCTCGAGATCCGGAACGAGGCGCTGGAGACCCACTACATCGACCAGCTCGAGCTCCTCGCCGTGCCGCACCGGGAGGGCGAAACCGTGGCGCCCGACGCCCGGGGCGTGCCGATCGCGGCCTCCCGACTCGTCGGACCGCTCGTCGCCCGCGATCGCGCCGGCCGGGACGTCGGCCCCACCCTTGGAGCGCGTGACCGCGACGCATTCGCAACGGCGCCCTCCACGCTGCTGGCTGCGGGCCCCGGCAATCTCCGGGATCACATCGACCTCACGTTCGCCACCTCGCGTTCCTCGGACTCGACCGCACTCGTGCTGGACCTCCGCAACAGTCTGCTGTCGACGGTCCTGCTCTACGACGTCATGCTCGGCGACCAGGGCGTCGGAGCCGTGGACTGGCTGGGGCGGGATTTGAGCTCCGCATGGCACGCGTTCTCGCTCGCGCGCTGGTACACGCGAGAGCTCGGGATCGACGTGTCCGTCCGTCGGGGAGACCGGTTCGTACCCGTCGGGAAGATCCCCGACGTGGGACCCATCGCGTGGAAACGCGTCGCCATGATGCTGCCCCCCGCGGACGCCGACAGCGTCGTAGTGCGGCTCTCGTTCGTAGCGGACAACTGGCGCATCGATCGCGCCATGCTTGGCACCGCGGCGCACCGGCCGGCCGGCCGTGTGCTTGCGCCGTCCCACGTCACCGACCTACGCGAGGCGCCGCTGCCGCACGCACGGTCGACACTGCGAGACGGGAACGACACCCACGTGGTCACCACGCCGGGATCGGCCTTCCGCGTGGTGTTCGCGCCGGGCGTCCCGAGAGCCCCGACGAGCTACATGCTCGCCGCGACCGGCTTCTACAGCGAGTGGATCCGCGAGGCCTGGCTCGACGGCAACGCCGACCGATTCGCGCCGTCCGAGCGCGCGCTCACGGACGCCCTAGCCCGCTGGCGCAATCTCCGCACCGACATGGAGGAGCAGTTCTATGCGACGCGACTACCGGTTCGCTAGCCGACTGCTGATCGGGGCATTCGTCCTCGGCAGCTGCGCCTACGGCGGGAACATTCGGAAGATCCCCGCCGCGACGAGTGGTGTGGGGGCCACGGCGTCGATGCGGGTGTGGCATGGCGGGAACCGTATGGAGCTGACAGGAGAACTGCTGACCGTCGAGGCCGGCGCCCTGACGCTCCTCGTCGAGCAGGGGGACACTCTCGCGGCGATCCTGCGCGTCCGCACCGATGCGCTCATCACGCTCTACTTCGAAGGCACCGGCTTCGGCCGGAGCGGTGATCGCCCCAATGCCCGCACCGTCGAGCGGTGGCGGCTCATGAGCCGATATCCCATGGGTTTGACCGAGGATCAGTGGACGGCCCTGTTGTCGCACCACGGGCTCGACGCCGTCACCCCCTACGGCGAGCCGCGCCGCCGCTAGAACTCGACGTTCACCCCGATCGAGGGGAGGACCCCGAGCGAGTCGTCCGTCTCGACGGCCCCGGTGCGCGCATCCCACGAGTAGCGGGAGACGTTCTGGCGTCCGTACACGTTTTGTACGTCGATGTACGTGACGAGCTGAACGCGGCGGAAACTCCAACGTTTGTCGATGCGGAGATCGAGCGCGTGGAACAGCGGCAGTCGCGCGCCTTGATTGTACTGCGTGAAGTCCGGGGACCCCGCGAGCGGCCCCACCGTGACGAACGGCGTGGTCGGCAGCCCGGAGGCGACGCGGATCTTCCCTGAGAGTTCCCACGACGGCCCCGGCCGCCACCCGAGCAACAGGTTCCCGAGTAGGCGCGCATCGAAGCTGCCCGGCCGCGCCACCCCATCCAGCGACGTGAATGTCGTCTTGCTGAGACTGAGGCTCAGGATGCCGTAGACGGGGATCGCACTCAGCCGCTTCTGCACAAACGCCTCGACCCCGTACGCGCGACCCGTCGCCACGCTCGCCAAGGGTTCCAGGCCAAACGGGATGTCGCTCGTGACGTCCTCGAACCCCGTGGGCGCCAAGACCGCCTGTGGCCGGTACAGGCGCGCGGGGTACCTGCGGTACCACTTGTGATAGACCTCGAGCTGCACCCGCGTGTCGGGACGCCACTGATGCTCCAGTCCGAGCACGACCTGATCGGCCTCGATGGGCCGGAGGCGGCTCCGATTGACCGGGTCTCCAAGGAGCCACACGTAGGAGGGCGCCTGTGTGTAGCGTCCGGCGCCGAGCGTCACTGTCGTGCGCGACCCCACCCCGGCCCGGAGCCCGATTCGCGGACTCACGCTCAGGGCACCCTCGAGAAAGCCGTAGTAGTCGGCGCGGGCACCGAGGGTCGCGCGCACGCGCGGGCCGAAACGAACGCCGACCTCCGCGTACGCGGCCTGTCGGAACGCGGTGAACGTCGTGTCCACCGCGAGGGGCTGCGGCGCCCCGATCGAGTCGAGCCGGAAGCCGCCGTCCAGCGCGATGTCGTACCGCAAACGACTCGCGAATCGGCTCACCGACCCAACGTTGAGTTCGACCGTTCGGGACAACGGTAACACGAGGTCAACCCGGAGAGTGTTCTCCCCCTCGCGCGAGCGGTTGCCGAACACCTCCTGCGGCGGGTTCAGAGAATCACGCTGCACGGTGACGAACCGACTGAAGGTCCGTCCCACGGTCGTCGTCAGCAGCCCGTCGCCGACCAACCGCTTCCACGTCACGCCGGCGAAGTACTGGCGCTGTTCCGGGGAGATGATCCGACTGTTGTCGTAGCGGTCATCGGCGTCGTCGGTGAAGAACTCGACGGTGTTGAGCGCGCCGATGGCCACGAACGAGACCGAGTTGCTTGCGTCG
>JBDHIW010000008.1:0-28805 GCA_039587215.1 Gemmatimonadota bacterium
CTTCGACTGCACCAGCGTGATCGCCGCCGTCAACGTCGTCTTCCCATGGTCCACGTGCCCAATCGTCCCCACGTTCACATGCGGCTTCGTCCGCTCAAACTTTGCCTTCGCCATCGATCTCGATCCTCGAAATCAGTCGTTCGTAATGTCCGGCGCGACGCTTCGCGCACCGGGGCGACAATGCGGCCGGGCAATCCCGCCGGCCCTTCCTCCAGAGCTCGCGACGGGGATTGAACCCGTGGCCTCGTCCTTACCAAGGACGCGCTCTACCACTGAGCTACGCGAGCAGCCGCAAGCGGGCGACGGGACTCGAACCCGCGACCCTCAGCTTGGAAGGCTGATGCTCTACCAACTGAGCTACACCCGCGAACCGCCGACACGCGGCCACCGGCGCGCCCTGAATCATGGTGGGGGAAGGATTCGAACCTTCGTAGGCGTACGCCGGCAGATTTACAGTCTGCTCCCTTTGGCCGCTCGGGCACCCCACCTCTGCCCGGGTTATGCTCCAACCCGTGTACACAAGCCGCCCCTCGGGGCAGGCATGACGCAGGGACGCGCGTGCACCGCGTCCCTGTTCCGTACTGGAGCTGACGAAGGGACTCGAACCCTTAACCTGCTGATTACAAATCAGCTGCTCTGCCAATTGAGCTACGTCAGCCGGGCCAATTTTTCCGAGACCAGTAGGATAAGCAGCGGGAATAGGTAGGTCAACTGCCTGGAATTTCGGCCACTTAGAGGGTTCCCACCACCCCTCAGCGTAGCTTCCAGCGGGTGCCCTCCGGGGTGTCCTCGAGCTCGATGCCCCGGTCCGTGATCTCATCCCGGATCGCGTCGGCCTGCCCCCAGTCCTTGGCCGCGCGGGCCGCCGCCCGAGCCGCCAGGCGTTCGTCGACCCAGGCCGCGAGGTCCGCATCCGGCCCGGCCGCCGTCGGATACACGTCCAGGACCTCGTTCACGCCGTCCAGGGCGGCCAGGGCTCGGCTCGCCTCGTCGGGGCTCCAGGATCCGGCATCCAGCGCTCGATTGGCGGCGCGTATAAAGGAAAAGACCGCAGCCAGGGCCTCCGGCGTACCGAGGTCGTCGTCCATCGCCGAGCCGAAATCGGCCTCCAGCGTCTGCACCTCGAGGGGGAGGTCGGCATCCGCATGACCGTCGCCGGCTGCTGCCGCCAGCCGGTCCCGAAAATCGCCGACGCGCCGCACGCCCTCCCGTGCCGCCGCCAGCGCCTCGTCCGTGAAGTTGAGCCGCTGGCGGTAATGGGAGGAGAACATCAGCATCCGCACCGCGGCCGCGTCGACCCCCTCCGCCTGCAGGTCCCTCACCGTCAGGATATTCCCGAACCGCTTCGACATCTTGGTGCCCTGAAGGGCGAGGAACTCTCCGTGGACCCAGCACCGCGCGAACGTGGCGCCCGTCGCGCCTTCGGACTGCGCGATCTCGTTTTCGTGATGCGGGAAGACCAGGTCGATGCCGCCAGCATGCAGGTCGAGTGTCTCCACCCCGAACCGCGATCCGATCTCCCCGAGCGCCATGGCCGAGCACTCGAGATGCCATCCGGGTCGCCCACGACCGAACGGCGCGTCCCACGCCGCCCCGACCGCCTCGTCTTCCGGGGTCGCCGACTTCCACAGCGCGAAGTCCCGCGCGTCCTCCTTCGAATACTCGTCGCTGGCAACGCGGGCCCCGGTCTTCAGCTCGCGCCGCTCGACCTGCGACAGGCGTCCGTACGTCTCGAAGCGGTTGACCGCGAAGTAGACCGATGCGTCCTCGCCGACGTACGCGAGATCGCGGTCCAGGAGACGCTGGATCAGCACGACCATCGGTTCGATGTACTCCGTCGCCCGCGGATAGACGTCCGCCGGCTGAATGCGCAGATAGTCGCGGTCTTCGAAGAAGCCCTGCGTGAACGGGTCGGTGTGCTCGGTGAGACTTTTTCCGGCTTCGGCCGCGGCCTTGATCGTACGGTCGTCGACGTCGGTCAGGTTCATCACCATGAACACGTCGTGGCCGGTATAGGTCAGATAGCGGCGCAGGACGTCGCCGAAGAGAAACGTCCTGAAGTTCCCGATGTGCGCGAAGTTCCACACCGTGGGGCCGCACATGTAAAAGGTTACGCGCGGCGCCGCGAGCGGCTCGAACGGCTCGGTCTGCCTCGTGAGCGTGTTGTACAGACGAAGACCCATGTGCCCGACCTAAGTTCTTGCAAACCATTCAGTTGAGGCGGAAACCTAGACGAGCGGCCCGGCGCGCGTCAACGGAGAATCCACATCACCCGATTCGCAGAATCGCCGCGACGGTCATCGGTCCGAGCAGCCACGTCACCAGTCCGGCGGCCGTCATCGCGACCACCGGCAGCAGCACATGCCAGACGCGCCAGCGTCCACCCTCGAGCACCCGCAGTCCCGTCGCCCAGATGACAACACACCATGCCCCGACGAGGTTCACGCGCGCATCCACGAGTTCGAGCCATGCGGGCGGCGGCGTGTCGAGCCGCCACGCCAGCAACGGGCCCGTCACGAACCGGTGCGGCAGCGTCACCGCGTCGCCGGGCGACACGATACCGCCGGCGGGAGCCACCGCGACGAAGAGCGCCTCGCCCAGTCGCCCGAGCACGATCGGGGCGAGTCCCAGCCCCATGACCGCCCACACGGCCTCCGTGCGGTCGCCGCTCGCTCCGAGCACCGCCGTGGCCGCCCATCCACCGCACAGGCACGCGAGAAGGAGTGTCGGTTCGGGGACCAGGCGATCGGCCACCACGAGCCGCCGCAAACCGGCGTGCATCGCACTGCGGTAGGCCTCGAGTCCGAACCCCGTGTGCTCGACGGCCACGGCCAACAGGGCCAGCTGGCGCGGAACGATCGAGAGCCCGAGGACCACCGCGACCGCCAGAACGACCAACAGCGTCCATCGCGGCGCGCCGAATTCCGCAACCTGCGTCGTCGCCCGCCGGGGATCCACGAGGGCCTCCACGATCACCAGCCATCCGGCCCTACGCATCCGCACGGCCTCCACGCGTCGCCGCGATGAGGAGATCCTCGATTGCGCCATGACGCACCCGGGACCCTGCCACGGCCAACCGCTCCGCACGGCAGACGGCCAGCACCTCCTCCATCGAGGTGCCGCGCGTGAGAGGAACCCTGAGACCGCCCGGGGTCCGTTCGGCGCGCGGGAAGTGTCGCCGGATGCGCTCGACGCCCTCGCCCGAACCGGGCGCCACCGCCACCTCCGCGACCCGACGCGCGAGCACACGGGCGATCGGCTGGTCCGCGAGGATGCGCCCCTCGTCCATCACGACCACCCGCGTGACCACCCGCTCGAGCGCAGCAAGATCGTGTGATGCGATCACGACCGCCCGCCCCCTCGTGCCGAGTGCCGCGAGCCTCCCGTGCAGCGCGCGCAGCACGAGTGGATCCAGACCGCTCAGCACCTCGTCCAGGACGAGCGCCCCGGTGCCCGCGACTGCCGCGCCGCCCAACGCCACCCGCTGTGCGGAGCCGCGCGACAAGGTCGCGACGCGTCGCGACGCGTCGTCGCCTACCGCCGTGATCTCGAGCCCCCATCGCACCAGCGATGCGACCGCACGCCGCTCGGCGCGGTGGGCCGCGAGGTAGCGCAGCCATGCAAGCGCGTGGAAACCGTCCGGGACGGACGGGGGATCGCCCGCGTACCCCACGATGCTGCGGGACTCGCGGGTTGCCGCCGGCCGACCGAGCACCTGCACGCTCCCTCGATCGGGGACGAGCTCACCCGCCAGCAAGCGCAACAGCGTCGACTTCCCCGCGCCGTTCGGGCCGACTACCCCCACGATCTCGCCGCCGTGCACATCGAGCTCGAGGGGACCGATCACGCGCCGCGCGGCGAATCGGCCGAAGATCTTCTGGGCGCCCTGCGCACGGAACACCGAGCCGGTCACCGGCCACCGCGCTCCGCGGCGAAGGCACGGACCGTGGCGCTGCCGAACCCTCCGATGGCCCACAGTGCCAGCACGATCCCGTGCCCGACATCCTCGTGGACCAACTCGGCCCTCCACGCGACCGGGGCCAGGTGCCACAGCCAGAACACGGCGTTGGCGACGGCCGGCCACGGCTCGAGGATCGCCCCCATCGCAGCGGGCGGGACGAAACCCACCCAGACCGTCCCCAGGGCGATCGCCCCCGCACCCGACGCGCCGATCCGCGGCCCGAGCGCGGCTGACAGCCCGCCAACGGCCCCACCGAAGAGCACCGCCGACACCGCAACCGCTCGCCCCCCCGACATCGAGAACCCACCGGCGGCCATGGCGACCCCGAGGGTCAGGATGGCCGTGACGAGCGCGCACGCGGTCGCGCGTCCAACGCCGTGCACCCAGAGCGGGGCCGCGGCCCGCCGCAGTGCGTGACTCGGCGCACCCGCGCCGAAGACGACCCCACCCGCGACGGCGCCGACCGACCCGGCGATCAGCAAGAGGATCTGGCCGACCGCCTGTGGAGCGGCATGGCCGCCGGTGATGCCGAGCGCCACGGCAGCCGCGCCGGAGACCATCACGACGAGCCGCATCGGGCGAGCGTACCCCAGCAGGCGCATCGCGCAGCGGAGTTCGGCCTCGAGCGCTGTGGCAGTCGCGGTGACCAGCGACCCGGTGGGGGGCACGGAGCCCCCCACCGTCGCCGCACCGGCCGGTCGTGGGTTTGGCGGAATCACTGCACCTCTTTCGAGGCGTAGCAGATGGTCCCGCGGATCATGTAGCAGTAGCCGCGAACCGCGGCCATATAGACGTCATTCCCTTCGAAGTCGGCATCACACGACCGCACCGCTTCGTTCAGGCAGTCGACCAGCGTCTTGTCCTGCGCATCGGCCGTCGAGGGTGCGGGCAGTACTCCTGCCGCACCTATCAACACGACGGCCAGTATCCAACGAGGCATGGCACCTCCTTTCCTGCGCGCTCGTGGCGCGCGTTCCCGACCGGTGGGACGTTCCCCTCGCGGGACCTCACCGATACCACCGTGACGGCGGGGCGGCGGTATCGAAGCCGCGCCGGGCTGCGCGCGATCGTGCACACACGCACGAGGGGCCCCGCCGACCTCGTCGGCGGGGCCCCTCGAACAGCGCAGGCTGACCGGGCTAGCGGTCGGGCGCGTCTTCCGTGAACTCGCCCTCTACCACTTCCTCGCCGTCCGTGAGCTGCTTGGGCTTCGCGGATTCGCCGGCCGACAGCATGCCCATCTTCTCCTTGAGCTCGAGCAACTGCTGGTCGGCGGTGCCGCGGACCTCCAGTTGTTCGAACTGCTGCGAGAGGTTGTCACCCTCCAGCTCGCCCGCCAGTTCGGTCGCCGCCAACGCCTGACGCTCCATGTCTGCGATCCGCTCCTCCATCCGCTCGAAGCTCTCGAATGCGCTCCGGTCGGACGCGGCGGACATCGTCTCCTGGATCCGCTTCTGCGCCTGCGCCCGCTTCTGGCGCGCCACGAGGAGGTTCTTCTTGCGCTTGGCTTCCTCGATCTTCTCGTTCAGTTCGCGCAAGGACGCCTTCAGCGTCTCCACGTCCGCCTTGTGGCGCGTCCACGTCTCGTGGAGCTGCTGCGCGTGCTGCATGTGCTCGTTGTGCCGCACGAGCGCCTGCTTCGCGAGGTCGTCGCGGCCTTCCTGGACGGCCAGCATGGCCCGCCGCTCCCACTCTTCGGCCGCCTTCTTCTCCTTCTCGACCTGTGCCTGCAGCTTCTTCTCGTCCGCAATCGCGGTCGCCACTTCCTGCTTCGTCTTGGCGAGCTGCCCGCGCATATCGAGCAAGAGTTGGTCGAGGACCTTCTCAGGATCCTCGGCCCTCCCGATCAAGGCGTTGATGTTGGCCTTGAGGACCGTCGCCAGCCGCTGAAAGATGCCCATCCGTCTGTTGCCTCCCGCTCTATGGTCCCGCGGCGTCTACCGCGGCGGTAGCGCTTCGCGTTCCCGCACTTTGATCAGAACCCGCTCCGTAAAGTCCATGCGCTCGGACAACTCCAGCACGTCCGCCCGCAGCTCGGTCACCGTCTCCCCGAGCTCCTCCATTTGTGCCATGAGCCTGGGGTCCCGGCCCCCGCCCTGGTTGCGGAGCCAGTCGGCACACGCTGAACACAGCGGCGACTTGAAAAACCAATAGCCCACTAGAAGAACCACAATTGTCGACACCATTACCGCTCCTGACATCCTGAATCTACGATGCCGGGCCGTGGCCGCCATCCGCCGAAGCGGGCGGCCTCCGGAGCTACGTTCTCGTACGTTGCCAAGCCCAGGAATGTTTCATCCCGTAACAGCCGGCCAGCCTAGAAGTCTTCACCTTCCGCCGGCAGCCTCGGCTGTTCCTGCTTCCGCGCGATCACGCGCTCCATGAAGTCCAACCGCTCCAGGACGTCCGCGACGTCGGACCGCAAGTGGTCGACGTCCTCCATCACCTCCAACAGTCGGGGTTCGACTGAGCCGGCCTCCACCCTGCCCGAGTTGCGGATGCGATCGGCGATCGCCCTGCCGATCGGCGACACGGAGAAGAGGAACACGCTTCCCCCTCCAAACAGCAGCACGATGGCGAGAATGTCTTCCACTACTGCTCCCCCTGCCCGAGGCGCGGCGCATCGCGCTGCGCAAGCAGTCGTTCAGCAAAGTCCAGGCGCTCTTCCATTTCCGCCACCCGTTCCCCGAGGGCTCCCGCGACCTCCAGGTCAGCGCGTAACATATCCACCTCGCGCCTGAGCATCTCCACCTCCGCCCCCGATCCCGCCGACCGCTGCGCCATCACTCGTGCCCAGGCTTGCACCGCCCCAGCGACCACGATCGTGCCGCCGATGACGAGCGCCAGCAGGATTGCTCCCATGGAAACCACGCGTCGGGCTACGCTCCTCGTTCGTTAGTTGACAGGCGGCAACTGCTCGGGCTCGCTGTGCTTGGCCAACACCCGCTCTGCAAAGTCCACCCGCTCTTCGAGATCCTGCAGCCGGTACGTCGTCTCCTCCAGTATCTCCAAACGCTCGCGCAGGACAGCGATCTCGTCGGCCCGTCCCCCTCCGTTCGACAGACGGTACTCGTGCCGGCGGTCGAGCCATCGGGCCGTCAGACGGTAGGCGCCAACCAGGGTCATGGCCCCGAGTCCCATGCCGCCGATGGCGTAGACGAGATTTACCAGCACCCACTCCGGCATTGTCAGATTCCCGCCCGTTCCAAGGAGGATGGTCCGCCGCCCCGGCGGGCCGCCGGCTTCACCCGGTGGCCCCGAAGCACCCGCGAAGGGTACGCCGCGGGCGCGCCGCTGTCGATGCGGCGATGACCTCCGCGCTGATCGAGGCGCACGGGCCGCGACGCGCTACGCGCCCGGCAGCGCATTGGGATCGTTCCGCCTCGCAAGCAACCGCTCCGCAAACTCCACGCGCTCCTCGACGTCGAGCAACCGCTCACCGGCCTCCTCGAGGGCCGCGATACGGGCCTCCAGGTCGACCATCCGCTCCTCACCGGGCCCGCCAAGTTCGTCACGAGATTGATAGTGCAGGCGAATCCAGTACGTGATCACCTTCGCCGTGAAGCCGATCGCCAGTGCGCCGGTTGCCATCCCAGCAATCGGGATGATGAGATCAGGGCCCATCGCGCCCATCCCCCTCCTCGAGTTTCGGAAGCTGCTGGCCCCGCGTGAGCATGCGCTCGGTGAAGTCGAGGCGCTCTTCGACGTCGTGCAGGCGATACCGCACCTCATCGAGCTCGGCGCGCACTTCCCCGTCATCCAGGGACGCCGACCGCTCGGCGGCCTGACCGGAGATGCGCTCGGCCAGCGCCTTCCCGAGCGGCCCGCGCAGAATGGCCGTCGCGGCGATACTGAAGAAGAGCGCGATCGGAATGAGCGGCTCCAACCCGGTCATGGTGTGCCTCCCTCGCCTGCCGACTTCTGCCTGCCCGTGGTGCCAGCCAGTCGCTCGTGCATTTCTGCCACCCCCCGTGCCGGTTGCAACACCTCGCGGAGAGCCTCGAACTCCTCCGGGTCGGCGAGGGGCACCGGCGTTTGTGCCTTCGTCGTGAACGACCGAATACCGCTGCCCCCAACCCGCACCGTGCCGCCAGTGACGGTGATCATCACCCCGGCGTTGCCAATCTCGGTTGGATGCACAGGTCGCTCCGGCGGTAGGCCCGCCCAAACCTACGGGCCGTGTTTCAAAAAGTGTCAAGCGGCCTACGCCTGCAAAGCCCCTTGCTCCAACACCTTGGCGAGGTGTCCGCCCGTGTGGGACCCGTCGACGGCCGCGATGGCCTCCGGTGGACCTTCCGCCACCACCGCCCCACCCTCGTCACCGCCCTCGGGCCCCAGATCGATCACCCAGTCGGCGGTCTTGACGACGTCCAATTGGTGCTCGATCACGACGACCGTATTGCCGCGCTCGACCAGGCGATGGAGGACCGTGAGCAGCAGCCGGACGTCCTCGAAGTGGAGGCCGGTCGTCGGCTCGTCCAGGATGTACAGGGTACGGCCCGTGTCACGCTTGCTCAGCTCGGTCGCGAGCTTCACCCGCTGTGCTTCACCCCCCGACAGCGTCGTGGCACTCTGCCCGAGGTGGATGTAGCCCAGTCCGACGTCGTTCAGGACCTCGAGCTTGGCCCGGATACGCGGCTGCTGCGCGAAGAACTCGAGGGCATCGGCCACCGTCATGTCCAGCACGTCCGCGATGTTGCGGCCCCGGTAGCGGATCTCCAGCGTCTCCCGATTGTACCGCCGGCCCTTGCACAGATCGCAGGGCACGTACACGTCGGGCAGGAAGTGCATCTCGATCTTGACCAGCCCGTCGCCTTGGCACGACTCGCAGCGGCCGCCCTTCACGTTGAACGAGAAGCGGCCCGGCCCATAGCCGCGAAGCTTGGACTCCGGCAGCTGGGCGAAGAGGGACCGGATCGGCGTGAAGAGGCCGGTGTAGGTCGCCGGGTTGGAGCGCGGCGTCCGCCCGATCGGGCTCTGGTCGATGTCGAGGACCTTGTCGATGAACTCGAGGCCCTCCACCCGCGTGTGCGCGCCGGGCACGGCCTTGGCCCGGTAGAGGTGGCGGGCCAGCGCGTGGTAAAGCGTGTCCGTCACGAGCGTGGACTTCCCCGACCCGGACACCCCGGTGACGGCGATGAAGGTGGCGAGCGGGAACGTGACGTCGAGGTCGCGGAGGTTGTGCTGGCGCGCTCCGACCACCCGCAGCGCGCGCTTCGGGTCCGGCCGGCGGCGCGCGGCCGGCACCGGCACGCGAAGCTCACCGCGGAGGTACCGCCCAGTGAGCGAGGCCTCGTGCGCTTCGACGTCGGCCACCGTGCCCTCGACCACCACCTCACCGCCCTCGCGCCCCGCCCGGGGGCCCAGGTCGATCACGTGGTCGGCGGCCCGAATGGTCTCCTCGTCGTGCTCCACCACGATCACCGTATTGCCGATGTCGCGGAGCCCTTCGAGGGTCGCCAGGAGCCGACGGTTGTCCCGCGGGTGCAGGCCGACCGACGGCTCGTCCAGCACGTACAGGACCCCGACCAGCCGCGAGCCCACCTGCGTCGCAAGACGAATCCGCTGCGCCTCACCGCCGGACAGCGAAGTCGCCGACCGCCCGAGCGTCAGATACTCGAGCCCCACGTCGACGAGGAACCGCAACCGCTCGGTGACTTCCTTGAGGATCGGATCGGCCACGTCGGCGTCGGGGAGCGTCGCGCCCTTGCCCGTCTCCAGCCCCTCGAAGAACGCGAGCGCGCCGCGGACCGTCCGATCCACGATCGCGCCCAGGTGCTCCCCGCCTACCGTCACGCTCAGGCTCGCCGATTTGAGCCGATGCCCGTCGCACGCGTCGCAGGCCACCTCGACCATGTAATCGGCCAGCTGCATCCGCACCGCGTCCGAACTCGTCTCCCGGTACCGCTGTCCGACGTTGGCCAGGATCCCATCCCACGGGACCTCGTACCCGTCGCCCGATCGGCCGGTCTGGAAGCGGTAGGTCTTGCTTCCCGTTCCGTGCATCAGGGCTTTGCGGACCTTCGCGCGGAGCTTCCCCCACGGCGTGTTGAGGTCGAACCCGAACGCGTCGGCGAGCGTCGGCAGTACCGCGGAGCGCAGGTAGCCGCGGGGCGCACCCCACGGGAGGACGACCCCCTCGAGGATGGAAATCTGCGGGTCGCCGAGGACCAGATCCTCGCTCACCACCCGTTGGGTCCCCAGGCCGCTGCACTCCTGGCAGGCGCCGTACGGTGAGTTGAACGAGAACTGACGCGGCTCGAGTTCCGGCAGCGAGTACCCGCACGTCGCGCAGGCAAACCGCTCCGAGAAGACGTGGACCTTCCCGCGCGGGGCCGTGATCTCGACGAGCCCGTCGGCGGTCCGCAGGGCCGTTTCGATGGAGTCGTGCAGCCGGCGCCGGTCCGACCGCCGCACCACGAGCCGGTCCACGATGAGTGCGATGTCATGGTTGACCCGCCGGCTGAGCTTCGGCGGCTTCGCAAGATCGTGCAGCTTGCCGTCCACGCGGACCCGCACGAAGCCCTGCCGCCGGGCACCCTCGAACAGCTCGCGGAACTCGCCCTTGCGCCCCCGCACCAGCGGGGCCGCGATCTCGATGCGCGTCCCCTCGTCCCACCCCACGACGTGGTCGGCGATCTGCGATGCCGACTGCCGGGTGATCGCCGTGCCGTCGTTCGGACAGTGCGGCGTGCCGACCCGGGCCCACAGCAGCCGCAGGTAGTCGTAGATCTCCGTCACGGTCCCGACGGTGGAACGCGGATTGTGTCCGGCGGTCTTCTGCTCGATGGCGATGGCCGGACTCAGGCCCTCGATGGCCTCGACCTCCGGCTTCTCCATGAGTCCCAGAAACTGGCGCGCGTACGCGGACAGCGACTCGACGTACCGGCGCTGGCCCTCGGCGTAGATCGTGTCGAAGGCGAGCGAGGACTTCCCGGATCCCGAGAGGCCGGTCACCACGGTGAGGCTGTTGCGGGGGACGGTGACGGTGACGTCGCGCAGGTTGTGGACCCGCGCCCCGCGGACGATGAGGGCGTTTTCTGCCATAGCACTGCAACGTAGGCGGGCCTTTGCGGGCCGGTCAATCCGCCCGGGCAGACCATCCGTGCACCCCGCGGCAACCCTTCCTTGCAGCCCCCTCCTGAGGCGGGTACTTTTGCTGCCCGCTCAACCGCCCGAGGCACGGCATGGCGCCGCCAGACGACGCCGCGATCCTGGTCCTGACCACGTTTCCCGACCCGGAGAGCGCGCAGGCAGCCGTGGAACGCCTCGTGGCGATGCGGGTCGTCGCGTGCGGGACCGTGGTGCCCGGGGTCACGTCGGTTTACCGGTGGGCCGGTGCCATCGAGACGGCGACGGAGGCCCAAGTGCTCCTGAAGAGCCGACGGGCGCTGCAGCACGAGGTGGAGCGGGCGATCACGGCCGTCCACCCGTATGAGGTGCCGGAGATTCTGGTGCTCGACGTGGCAGGCGGGGCGGAACGCTACCTGACCTGGATTGCCGAGGAAACCGCAGGACCGTTGGAGGACGCGGAGTGACGGACGAGAAGCAGACCACCCAGCCGACTGAGAGCAAGGAGGGGCGCACCGCCGAGACAAGTGCGGCCGTGCGACCCGACGACCAGGAGAGCGGGCACGGGGACCAGCAGCGGCCGCGCCGGCGGCGGCGCCGGAGGCGTGCCAAGTCCGCGCCGCAGAACCCGGCACCCAGTACGCCGGATCCCGCGGTCGCCGTCGTCGAAGCGGGTCCCGAACTCTCTTCGGAGGAACTGCTCCTTCGGGCGGCCCAGAAGGCCACGGGGCAGCACCACCTCAGCAGAGCGATCGGCATCTATCGGGAACTCCTCCAGATGCACCCGCGCAACATCGACGCCCGCAGTCGGCTCGCGACCCTGCTCGACCGGACGGGCCGCCGCCGCGAGGCGCTGGAGGAACTGGACCTCTGCCTCGAGTCGGATCCGCGGCACCGGACCGCGCTGATCGCCCGCGGGACGATCCGTACGGCGGAAGGCCGCTTCGCCGAAGCGGAAACGGACATGCACGCGATCCTCGACCTCGACCCCGGCAACGCCGAGGCGCACTACCACCTCGGCGTGGTGATCTCGAAGAAGGGGCTGTGGAGCGAGGCGATTCCACACCTGCGGCGCGCGATCGAACTCGACGCGAGCCAGGCGACGGCCTACTTCTACCTCGCCGAGGCGCTGAACCACGTCGACGACGTGCAGGGCGCCTACCAGGCGTTCCAGCGCGCCGCCGAACTGCGCCCGACCCACGCACCGACGCTGTACGGCCTCGGGATCGTCCTCGACCGCCTCAACCGGCCGGACGAGGCCGCGCAGATGTACCGCCGGTCCCGAGAACTCGCCGCGCAGTGATCCGCGTGGAGGTCGGCGACATCGCGTCCTACGCCGTAGACGCGATCGTCCGGCCCGCCTCCGCGTCGCTGGCCTCGCTTCCAGGAGACGATCAGGAGACGGCGACGGCGTATCACGTCCGTCAGCCGCTCGACGTGGGAGCCGCCGTCGTCACGGACGCGGCACACGGGGCGGCCGAGTTCGTGATCCACGCCGTCCTCGCGAGCCCAGAAAAACCGATCTTCGCCGGTGGCGTACGCCTGGCACTGGAGAGCGCCATGCACCAGGTCCGGGCGTGGCGCTTCGGCAGCGTCGCGATGCCCCTCCTCGGTTCCGGACCCGACGGACTCCCGACCCCCGATGCAGCGAGCCTCCTCGCGGAGGTGGTCTGCGCCGAGACCCGGACTGCCACCGATCCGCCGGATGTGTGTATAGTGGTCGGATCAGACGAAGACCGGTCCCTGGTGGAGGCGCACCTGCGCAGGTGGCTCGCCCATGAATCGTAAGCACGTCGCCATCGCAATCCTGGCCGTTTGGGTCGGGGCGATGGCGTGGCTCGTCCGGCGGGAGTACTTCCCGCAGCACGACGCGCTCTTCACCGATGTCGTACTCAGCGTGTCGCCCGGCGCGACCTACTACCGTCTCCTCGTGGGCGGCGAGCAGGTCGGCTTCGCCTCGTCGACCGTCGATACGCTCGCCGACACGGTCCGGCTGCAGGACGTGATGCTCTGGGAAGTACCGACCGGCGGGGCGGTCCAGCGGGTCGAGGGCCGGACGGTCGCCAACCTGACGCGCGGCCTCTCGCTGCGGTCGTTCGAAGGAACGATGGGCGGCGACGTGGCCCGGTACATCGCCCGCGGCGCCGTCGACTCGGGGGACGTCATCGACGTGAGCGTCGAGTCGGAACGCGGGACCACCCGAGCGCGAGTCCCGTTCCACGCGTCCGCGGCACTCCCCATGGTGCTCCCAATGCGCCTCGCGTTCCGTGGCCAGCTTGAGGTCGGAGCGTCCTACGACATGCAGCTCCTGGATCCGCTGCTCTTGACCACGCAAGAAACCACGGTGCGCGTGGTGGCGGAATCGACGTGG
Organism: Gemmatimonadota bacterium; assembly: GCA_039587215.1. GTDB lineage: Bacteria > Gemmatimonadota > Gemmatimonadetes > Gemmatimonadales > GWC2-71-9 > CAMYLY01. The sequence continues at coordinate 13,404 of JBDHIW010000008.1, forward strand.
GTGGTCCCGGACTCAGCCGATCTCTTGGAGGGAGCCACCGAGTGGACACCGGCGACCTACGTCACTCTCCGCTCGTGGCAGGTCGAACACGACTTGGGCGGCGTGCCCTACACCGTGTGGGTCGACGACCTCGGTCAGGTCGTGGACGCGACGACCCCGACCGGCTTCCATATGGAGCGCACGGCCTACGAGATCGCCTACGAGAACTTCGAGAACCGGCGTGCGGCAGCGACGACCCTCGTCGCCAGCCCCGGGGCGCCGATCGAGCGGCGCACCGCCCTCGCGGCCGGCGTCGGCCCCCCGGACGGGAACGTCGACACGCTGCGGGTTCGCGTTCGGAACCTCAGGCTCGACGCATTCGCCCTCGACGGGGGGACGCAGACGCGCGCGGGGGACACCTTACTCGTGGTGAGCGGCACCCCCGGTCCCGCCTACCGGCTGCCGTTCGACGGCGACTCGCTCGTCCGCCGGTACCTCGGCGCCGGACCGTTGTTGGCCAGCGACGACACCCGAGTGCAGGCGCAGGCGCGGCAAGCGATCGGGCGAACGCGGAACCCGGAACGCGCCGCCCAAGAACTGGTGACCTGGGTCCACGAGCGACTCGTCAAGGACCCGGACGCCCGCATCGCGGGTGCCGTCGACGTTCTGGAGGAGCGCCGCGGTGACGCCAGCGAGCACGCACAACTGTTCGTGGCGCTGGCGCGTGCGGTGGGGCTGCCGGCGCGTTTGGCCGCTGGCCTCGCGCTGGTCGACGGACGCTTCTACTACCACGCGTGGGCCGAGGTCTATTTCGACGACTGGGTTCCCGTCGATCCGACGTTCGGCCAGTTTCCGGCCGATGCCGCGCGACTGCGGCTCACCATCGGCGGGCAGGGACACCCCTTGGACCTGATTCGGATGATCGGACAGCTCGACCTCGAGGTCGTGGAGGCACGCTCGGAATGATCCAGCTCGAAGGCCTGACCAAGCAGTACGGCAAGTTCGTGGCCGTGAACGGCATCGACATGGAGGTGCCCACGGGCGAGCTGTTCGGATTCCTGGGTCCGAACGGCGCCGGCAAGACGACCACACTGCGCATGATCGCCGGCATCCTTCGACCCACGGCTGGACGCGTGCTGCTCGGTGGCGACGACGTGCAGGAAAACCCCATGGCGGCCAAGGCCCGCCTCGGCTACATCCCGGACCGGCCCTTCGTGTACGAGAAGCTCACCGGTGCGGAGTTCCTCCGGTTCGTCGCGGGCCTGTACGGGCAGGACGGCACGGTCATCGAGCAGCGCATCGACGAGCTTTTGGACCTGTTCGAGCTCTCGGTGTGGAAGGACGAGCTGGTCGAAGCGTACAGCCACGGAATGCGACAGAAGCTCATCATTTCGAGCGCGCTCATCCACCGGCCCGAGTGCATCGTCGTGGACGAGCCCATGGTGGGGCTCGACCCCAAGGGCGCCCGACTGCTGAAAGACATCTTCCGGCAGTTCGTCGACCGCGGGGGCACGGTCCTCATGAGCACGCACACGCTCGAGGTCGCGCAGGCCATGTGCGATCGCATCGCGATCATCCAGAACGGCAACATCGTGGCGCGCGGGACCATCGCGGAGCTGCGGCATCAGACGGAGGCCGGCGACGCCTCGCTCGAGGAACTGTTCCTCAAGCTCACCGGCGGGGGAGCCATGCGGGAACTCGCGGCGGTGTTGTCGGACTGATGGCGCTCGCGCACATCATCAGCCCGAAGTGGCGCACGACGTTGTCGCGCGCCCGTCAGAGCCAGGGTGGCCGAGGCAAGGCGATCGTCATGGGGACGGTGGGGCTCGTCTTCTGGCTCGCCGTGTTCGGCGTCCTCTACCGGGTGCTGCGGTACTTCCGCGGCGTCGAGGAGATCGGGCCACTCCTCGCCGGCAAGTTGCTCGGCCTCGTCCTCCTGTCGTTCCTCAGCATCCTCATCTTGTCCAACGTCATCACGGCCCTGTCGTCGTTCTTCCTGGCCAAGGACCTGGACCTGCTCGTGTCCTCCCCGGTGGACTGGATTCACGTGTACCTGGCCAAGTTGGGCGAGACCGCGGTCCACAGCTCGTGGATGGTGGCGCTCATGGCGGTCCCCATCTTCACTGCCTACGGCATCGTGTACGACGGGGGATGGCTCTTTGGGCCGTTCGTGGTCTCGGTCTTCATTCCGCTGCTGCTGTTTCCGGCCGTCGTGGGCAGTGCGCTCACGCTGATCCTGGTGAACGTGTTCCCGGCCCGGCGCACGCGCGATCTCCTGTCGATCATCGCGATCGCGGCCGCCGGGGGTGTCGTCCTACTCTTCCGGCTGATCCGCCCCGAGCAGTTGGCCCGGCCCGAAGGATTCCGCAACCTGCTCGACTTCATCACCGTGCTCCGGACACCGACCTCGCCGTTCCTGCCGTCGGAGTGGGCGACCGATTCGGTGATGGGCTATCTCGTCGGACCGTTCGACCCGCTGGCCCTGGTGCTCCTCTGGAGTTCCGCCGGCGCGACGATCGTCGTGGGGGCGCTACTGCACTGGAAGCTGTACGCCAGCGGATACACCAAGGCCCAGGAAGGCGCCGAGCGGTTCATCCGTGGATGGGTGTGGCAGCGCGTCCTCGGACCGATCTTCCATCCGCTCTCGGTCGCCAAGCGCGAGTTCGTGATCAAGGATCTCAAGCTGTTCTTCCGGGACACCACGCAGTGGAGCCAGCTCATCCTCCTGGGCGTGCTGGTAGTGATCTACCTCTTCAACATCAAGGCGCTCCCACTCTTCAGCGGCGAGCAAGTGCCGTTCGCGCTCGTGACCATCGTGTCGTTCCTGAATCTCGGGCTAGCCGGGTTCGTGCTCGCCGCCATCGCGGCCCGCTTCATCTTCCCGGCGATTTCCCTCGAGGGGCGCCAGATGTGGCTCCTGCGGTCCAGCCCGCTCAATCTGCGCGCGATGCTCTGGTCGAAGTATTGGGTCGGCACGATTCCGCTGTTGGTCCTGGCGCTGTTGATCACGATCCTGACCAACGTCTTGCTCCAGGCCTCGACCTTCATGATGGCGGTCGGCGTCAGCACCATCATTCTCCTGACGCTCGCGATGAGCGCCATGGCGCTCGGCCTGGGTGCCGTGTTCCCGCAGTTCGACACGGAGAACGCCGCCCAGATTCCGACGTCGTACGGCGGCCTGGTGTTCATGATGTCGACCATCGCGCTCCTCGCGGCGGTCATCGTGATCGAGGCCGCGCCCGTGTACGCCTATCTCCAAGCGGCGTCACGCGGCGAGCCGATCCCGATCAGCACCACCATGCTCGGGGCCTTTGCGCTCGTCGCCGTCCTGTGTCTCGGGGCCACCACGGTGGCGCTCTACGTCGGACTCCGCCGCATCGAGGCCATGGAGTTCTGATGTCGACCGTGTCCTGGTTTCGCAGGGTGCTGCTCCGCGACATCGACACGCTGGTCGCCCAGGTACGCGCCTACCCCTCCGACGACGCCCTATGGGCCCCCGTCGAGGGCATCGCCAACCCCGGCGGGGCGTTGATCCACCACGTGTGCGGCAACCTCCGCCACTTCATCGGGGCGCGGATCGGACGCTCGGGGTTCGTGCGCGATCGGGACGCGGAGTTCGCGGACCGCGGGATCCCCCGGACCGCGCTGGAAGCCATGGCGGTCGCGACACTCGCGGAGGTGGAGGCAGGTCTCGAACACCTGAGCGACGACCAGCTCGACGAGACGTTCGTCGAGCCCGTCGGCGGGGCGTCGTTCACGACCGGGCAGTTCCTTGTGCACGTGACCGCCCACCTCGCGTACCACCTCGGTCAGATCGACTACCACCGCCGCGCCGTCACCGGCGGAGCCCCCGTCCCAGGCATGCAGGCATCGACGGCGCTGGTCGACGGGTAGCCGTTCGGGCTACCGGGAATAATCCCGAAACACCCAGTCGGACATTGCCCTATGATCGCCGCCGGAGCACGCACCGCCCGGCCGGCCTCCTCCGGCGATTGACTCTGACGAAAAAACGCCGACTCTTAATGAATCCCCGCTACCGGACATGACAGACATGGGTATCACCACGCTGACGGTCGTCGCGCCCGTCAGGATGTTGGCCGCGTTGGCCCAAGCCGCCCCCACCGACGGCGGACCGACCGCGCTCACGGACTTCTGGAACCTCGTCGAGCAGGCGGGCCCGCTGCGCTGGCCGATCTTCACCGTGCTCGGCATCGGCCTGCTCCTGGTTTTCCTCAAAGGGTACGAACTCCTTCGCGACCGGAAGCTCTCGGGGCCGCTGCTCGACTTGGACGTCGAGCACATGAGCCTCGATCAGATTACGGCAGCCGTCGCCGAGCAGCGGCACAGCATTTTGGCCGGGTTGCAGTCGGCCATGCTGAACGTCTTCCACACTCGCCCGACCGAAGGCATGCTGCACGACGAGATCGTGAACTTTCTCGCGTTCGAGCAGGACCAGTTCGCCGTCTTCCGTCGCCGCATGGAGTTCCTCTCCGACACCGCCGGCGCCCTGGGCCTCATGGGCACCGTGTGGGGGATGTTCCAGGTCTTCTTCCAGGGAACGTCCGACAAGGACGTCATCCTGCGCGGCATGGGCATCGCGCTCATCACGACGCTGCTCGGCCTCGTGGTGAGCATCATTCTCAACCTGTTCGCCACCGAGCTGTCGACCGTCTTCGGGAAGCGCCTCGAGGCGATCTCGCGGAAGTCGGACGAGCTCCGCTTCCGGCTGCTGGAGCTGGCGGCCGACGCTCGCCCGGCCCCGGCCGCACCGGCACCGGAGCCCGCTCCGGCGGCGGCACCCCCGCCGCCCCCACCACCGCCGCCACCGTCCCACGACCACAGCGGGCGGGCCGGCGCCTCCCGCTGGTCCCTCGATGCCGCCCCGTCGCGCTATGTCGCACGAGCCGGTGAGACTCTGAAGAGCCTGACGCTCCAGCTGATCGGCACGGACGGCGAGCAGCCGGGAGGCCTCGTCGTCACGCTCTCGGTGCCGCCCGACGCGGGCGCGCTCGACGGTGGTGAGCTCGAGGTGCGCCGGACGGCCGACGACGAGGGCCGCATCGAGTTTGCCTGGACGGTCCCCGAGCGCGCCGGCAACTACATGCTCGATGCGGGAGTGGCAGGCTATCCCGAGGCGGCGCGGCGGCTGCACCTGGTGGTGCGCCCGGGTGCCGCGCACCGGGTCGAGCGCGAGGGGAACAACCAGGCCGCGGTGGCCGGGATGCGCCTGGGTCAGCCGATCGGCGTGCTGGTGTTCGACCGGTTCGACAACCCGGTGCCCGGCGTACCCGTGACATTCACGGTGAAGCACGGGGCGGGCCGCCTTGGGCAGCGCGGCACCGAGGTCACCGTCAAGACCGACGACAGCGGCGGCGCCCGCACGCCGTTCGCGGTCTCGAGCGAGGCGGGGGCCAACACCGTCGTCGCCACGGTGGAGGGGCAGGACAAGGCCCTCGACTTCCACGCGTTCGGCACCGAGGTCTGACGCGCTCGATGTCCCGATCCGGCTTCATCGTCAGGTTCGTCGACGTCGTGCTGATCCTGTTGTTCGGATTCATCAGCATCTCGAGCATCCGCGCGACGACGATCGATCTCCCGGACAGCACGGAGACCCCGCCGCCGCCACCCGCGCTCGAGGAAGTCCTGTTCGTGGCCATCCGGCCCGACGGGGCCTACCTGGTCAACGACGAGCGCACCGTCATCACCGGCGGGAACGCGCTGTACGAGTTCCTCACCGGCGCCGTGAACGCGATGGGCGACGTGCCGATCAAGGTGCACATCCGGGCCAGCCACGACACGCCCATGGGCTACCTGATCGACGTGGCCCGCATCTGCGACGTGCTGGGTGTCGCCAAGGCATTCGAGGTACAGCTGCCGGCGGAGGGCGCCTGATCCTATGACGAGCCGCGGCTTCCTCATCCGGTTCATCGACATCGGGCTGATCGTGCTGTTCGGCTTCATCATGATCAGCGAGATCGAGTACGTCTCGCAGGTCGATCTGGCACAGCCCGCCCCCGAGGAGCAGGAGGAGCCGGACTTGGACGAGGATCCGGCGTTCGTGACCGTCCGCATCGACCCGGACGGCTCGTTCGTGATCGTCGACCCGGCGTCGAACACGCCGCTCGGCGAGCCGATCGGCGACGCGGACCTACTGAGCGGCTTCCTCGAGAATCTCGGGACGGAGTACGCCGCGGACGACCGTCCGCTCATCGTGCTCATCAACCCGCATGACGAGTCGATCGTGCAGTGGACGGTCGACGTGATGGACGTCTGTGATCGGCTCGGCCTCGGCAAGAGCCTCCAGACGGGCGCGTAGACGATGATCGTTCCCGCCCGCCCCACCGACGGTCGCCGCCAGCGCGCGATCGCCTTCATCGCGACCGCGGTGTTCCTCGGGACGATCTATGCCGGTCTCCGCGCGATGCCCGTCCCCGCCTTCGGCGGGAGCAACGCGCTGATCCGGCGGCTGGACCCGCTCTTCGTCGAGCGCTACTCCGCCCCGCCGGAACCCGAGCCCGAGACTCCGGCCGACGCGGATCCCGGTCCCGAGCCCGGCCCGGTCGCGACGTCCCAGGAGGTCACGAGTGCCATCGACGAACTCACGCGGCGGTTCCGCGAGGGCGGCGGCGGTGACGTGGCGGCGGGCGGGAGCGGGAGGGGCGACGCCGCGGCGGACGCCGGCGGCGGGATCTCGTCGGAGCTCGGCAGCGACCGGTTCAGCGACCTCTTCGGCGGCGGCGCGGTCGACCCGCTCCCCGGGGCGGCCCCGCGCGTGCGGACCCCGCCGGCCGGCGGCACCGGAGGCGGCGGCATCGAGATGGGCGCTGCGGTACGACGGTCCGGCCCGACGACGACGGTCACCGCCGAGTCGGATGACATCGGCATCTCGACCGCCGCACCGACGGGGCGAAGCGCGGTCGACGACGCCGCGACCGACGTCGAGATCAAAGAGTACGAAGCCGAGAACTTCAACGCGACGGAGGTGGGTGCGCTGTCGGCATGGATGCGGGCGAATCCCACGGAACTCCCCGCTGCGGTCAAGGTACATCTCAATTACCTTCCCGCGTTCCTGACGGCCGTGGTGCCCGTCGTGTCGGGCGACCGCCAGTTCGACCTGTTCTTGATGTACAACGAGAGCTTGCGGGAACTGCATATCCTGATGGTCGAGGGCGACCGGTCGGTCTACCTCATCGACCGAGGGTTCCAAGCGCAGAGTCGATCGCTGCGCGAGGGGATCGTCCGACGCATGAACGGCGAGATCATGACCGTCGATTCGCAGCAGCGTGCCGCTTCGAGCGGGCAGGCGCAGGCGTTTTACAACATTTTCCTCTCGTGGTGGGAGGTTGCACGAGCCGATGTCCGGCGCTGACACACCGAGAACGCGTAGACCCCGGACCCAACGGACCCTCGGGACGGTCGGGGCGGCACTCGGCATGTGGCTCGCGGCAGGCTGCGCTTCGGCTCCCCCGCCTCCGCCTCCGCCACCCGAGCCCGAGCCGGTCGAGCCCGTGCTCGTCGTACCGGCCGGCGTGGACAGCAGCGTCGCCGCGTTCGCCGACTCCATGGCAGACGCCTCGTTCGTCACGGTCGACAGCCAGGAACAGGCAACGGCCCTGCAGACCGAGGGACGTGAACTGGTCGAGCAGACCGACTCGCTGTGGGACGCGTTCGAGGCCGCGACGGCAGCCGACACGGTAGAGGCCGTCACCCCGGAGGACTCCGTGGCGGCCGACAGCGCGACGACGGCCGGGGCCGAAGCCCTGCTGGCCCTCGATCAGCTGCTTCGGGACTCCGACGTCGAAGGCGAGGCGCTGGCGGCTCGCACGGCGGCGCTCCTCGACAGCGCACAGGCCGCGCTGGAAACCGCGTACGGACTGAACCCGTTCGATTCGCGGAGCCGCCTCTGGCTGGCGCGCGTCTACGAGCTGCAGGCCAGACGGCTGGGCCAGGCCCAGTCGTACGACCGCGCAGTCGAGGAACTGACGAAGCTCACCCGACTGACGCCGGACCAGCACGCCATCTTCGCGCTCCTCGCCAACAACTACTTCTACCTCGAGCGGTGGGACAGCGCGGCCGCGAACTACGCGCGCGCCGAAGACGTCTACCTGCAAACCTTCGATCTGATCCCGAACGACCCGGGCGGACCGGACTCGGCGCAGGTCTTCGCCTACGCCCGCGCGCAGGGCGACATGCACGTGCGCGACCTCGCCGCCGTACCGGCCAAGACGGCCTACGATCGCGCGCTCGTGTTCGCGCCGACGGCGGACGACAGCACGTACGTTGCGGGCGAACTCGAGTGGATGGCGTGGGACGACATGAACATCGCGTCGAGCTTCATGCGCGACTCGGTGTTGGCACTGGAGTCGGGTGGCGACCTCGAGGCGGCGGCCGCGGGCTACGCCGCCTTGCTGCCGCGGCTCAGCCGGCAGAGTGCGATCGACGAGACCGACTGGCGTCTCGCCATCGTGGACTACAACCTCGGCAACGCCGAGGCGGCGGCGACCCGCCTGCAGACGCTCGCCGGGCGTATCCCGCTGGACTCCACCGGCACGGCCGTGGATTCGACGCACACACGGTATCTGGACGACTACGGGACGGTCTGTCTCAACCTCGGCCGTGACTACCTGCGCGAGCAGCGGGACAACCGGACCGCGCTCATGTACTTCGAGCAAGCGACACGATTCTCGTGGCGCGGTCGGGCCGCGACGCACCTCGAGATGGCCTCACTGCTGCAGAGCAACCCCGACGCGGCCCTCACCAACGCGACGGCCGCCCTCGGGCGCGAGGACGACCTCGAGGTGTCGGAGCGACGCAGCCTGTATCTTCTGCTCATGAGCCTTCACCGCCGCCTCGGGCAGTTCGACGATGCCCGACGGTTCCGAGACGCCTACCGCGCGCTGCCCCAGCGCTGAGGCCGCCGATGCGTAGACCACTGGGTCTGGCGACTGCGGTGTGCGCCATGATGCTCGGGGCCGGGACGGCGTCGGCGCAGAACCCCACATCGATCGACTTCACGCAGGTGACGCGCCCCGTCGTGCAGGTGACGGACCGGGACCTCATCGACTTCCTGCTGTTCGAGCTCATCATCGAACCGATGGAGCGCCCGACCCAGCTGCAGATCATCGACGTCACGCAGAACGGCTACGGACCCGACGACGTCATCGTCGCCTACCCCACGGTGGAGACGTTCCTCATCCCGGAGTGGCTGCCCGACACCGTGCAGGTGATCATGGGCGCGTGGGCCCCCGAGGTGGAGTTCCGCATGGATGCCGGCAACCTCGGCACCGATGCGCTCGCCGCGCTCATCGGGACCGACGCCCGGGCCCGCAACCGGGCGGAGAGCGCCATCATGTACGACGTGGTGCAGGCGCTCGAGCGCAACTATCACGACTTGCCCGTCGGCATTCTCTTCGAGCGCGACTCGATCGGGTTCACGTTCCAGCTCTGGGACTACAACTCGTCGGCGATGGACTTCACCCCCCGCCCCGCGTTCGTGTCCGACTCGGCGGTGGGCTCGGTGCTCGAACTCCTGCAGGACGTGGGCTACCTGCCGGGCGAGAGCGGCGAGGGCGCACTCGGCGTGGGTCGCGCCTCCCCGCGCATCGCCTCCGTCGATCAGGTGATCTCCGCCATCGGGACGGTCGAGGACGAAGAAGCGCGCCAGCTCGCCGCGCGCACGGTGCTCGTCGGCTCGTTCGATTTCGACCGATCCGGGGGCATCGACGCGGCCCGCGAGGTCGATGCCATCCCCTGCACCGTCTGGGTGTCGCTGGAACAGTCGTTCTCGGGCTTCCTCACCAGGTACGGGTTCGCCGATCTTTCGAGCGTGTATCTCGGCAACATGGTGTTCAGCATCTCCGAGACGGTGCGGGCCCCCGTCGGCCGCCGCGCCTCCGCGTGTCTCGAGGGGACCGCGCCGCAGCCGACCTTCGCCGGCGAGATGGACGCCGGCGCCGGCGCCCGCACGCCGCTCCCCGGGCGCGTCGGCGCCTTCATGCCGCTCGACGCGGCGGCCGACCTCGTGCGAGCGACCGACGGGATGGAGGGGGGATCGGCACAGTGGAGCGCGGCCGTCCGCGGCGTGCTCGTGACGCGCTACGACACCGATTCGTCTGGGACGCTGAACGGCGCCGTGGAGATCGCCTCCGTACCGTGCGAAGTGTGGCAGGCCATCGGAGCCTTGGACCCGGACTTCTTGGACGACCTGGGCTTCGCGGAGGGCGAGGAGTACTTCGGGGACCGCATCGGGGTCGACGTCTCGCGGCAGGCTACGGCGCGGGCTCGGGCAACGCAGTGCCTCGCCGACGATGCGCGCACGGTTGCCCGTCGTGTCACGACCCACGAGCACGTCACCGAGATCCCCGAGGATCGGCGCCTCATGGCGGAGGCCCGCGCCCTCAGCGCCCTGTCACGGATCGGCGGCGTCGAGGAGGAGGCCCGGCGCCACTTGGCCGCGCGGACCATCCTGATCGGCAACTTCGACTTCGATCGCTCGGGTTCGATCGACGACGCCACCGAACTCGACGCCATCACCTGCAGCGTGTGGACGACGCTGATCGATACGTTCCCGGGGTTCATCGAGGACTACGGGTTCTCCGAGGCCGACCGCCCTTATCGCGGCAGCCTGCTCTTCGACATCTCAACCCGCCTGCGCACGCCGGCCGGACGCCGGGTCCGTGCCTGCGCACGGGGTGAGACGCCGCCGCCGACCCTGGCCAGCGAAGTGCCCCCCGCTCAGACGTCCATCCAGCTGCCGGTCGCGCTGCGGCAGTTCCTCGACACGGAGACGGCGGTGGCGGTCGCCCGCGAGGCGTCCGACTTCGAGCCCGGCTCGGCACGGTGGGCGCTGGCCGTCCGCGGCACGCTCGTCGGTGCGTTCGACCTCGATCGATCGGGCATGCTCGACGCGGCGGCCGAGGTCGAGGAAGTACCCTGCATCGTCTGGAACACCATCCGGGCGACGTCCGGCCGGATTCTCGACGCGTTGGGATTCGGAGGCACCGGCACGTACCTCGGCGACCGGATCGGGATCGCCCCATCGCAGCGCGCCGCGGCCGGAGACCGTATCCACAGCTGCGCTCTCTGACGCGGACCGCAGCCGGCTCGGCAAGGAAGTTTGTCGGACTTCTCAAGCCTTCATGAAGCTCTCTTGAGACGCGCGCCCACCGACCGGCAGGCACCGCGAAACCCCTTGTAAAACAAAGGGTTTCGGCCTCGGTAGTTTCACGGACCGCCCGCTGAGTACATGTCCGGATGTTCGCACAGGCGGGCCGCGGTAGCTTCGCTGCAACCACCAAACGCGACCCCCAACCTCCCTTTGCGCCACGTGTCCCTGCTTCTGCCGCTGCTCAACATCTTGCTGCCGCTCGGCTACCTGCTCGCGGTCTTGAGCTATGGCGTGCTGTTCTTCTCCGAGCCAGCATGGGCCCACAAGGTGGCGCCCCGCATCGCGCGGACCCTGGTCGCGATCCATGCCGCGTACCTGATCCTCGAAGGGGTGACCTTCGCGCACGTACCGGTCGCCAACATGTGGGAAGCGTTCACGTTCATCGCCTTCGCGCTGACCGCCGTGTATGTCGCCCTCGAGTGGCGGCTGGGCACACGCACCACGGGCGTCTTCCTCCTGGCGCCGCCGCTCGTCTTCCAGATCGCATCCAGCGCGTTCGTCACGCACACCCGTGAGGTGGACGAGATCCTGCGCTCGTCCTGGTTCGGGGTCCATGTCACGACGGCGCTCCTCGGCTTCGCGGCGCTCACGATCGCCGCGGTCTACGGCATGATGTACACGATGCTCTACCGCAGCCTCAAGCGCGGACAGGTGGGACTCGTGTTCCGCCGTCTTCCCGACCTCGAGGCTCTCGCCAGGCTCAACTGGCACGCCATTCTCGTCGGGTGGGTCAACCTCACCGTCGCGATCGCGGTCGGGATGATCTGGGTATCCGGCCTCGAAGCGCGCGGTGAGCTGGCCGGCAACTTCCTGGGCGACCCCAAGTTCATCAGCACTGTGGTCATCTGGGCGCTCTACGGTGCGAGCCTGACGGGTCGCCTCATCTTCCGGTGGCCCAGCAAGCGCCTCGCGCTCGTGTCCGTGTTCACCTTCGTCCTGATGCTCGTGTCGTCGATGGGTATCTCCCTGTTCCTCGAATCGTTCCACCAGTTCGAGTAGTCATGGAGATCCTGGTCCTCGGCGTCAGCCACGAGAGCGCCCCCGCCGGCATCCGCGATGCCCTCGCCATGGAGGCCGAGGAGGTGAGCGGCTTCCTGCATGCGATCTCGCTCGACGACTCGCCGGTATCGGAGCTCGTGGTGCTCTCCACGTGCAACCGTACCGAGTTCTACGCCACGGCCGCCGATGCTCAGGAGGCTGGACGCTTCATCTGCGACGCCTGTGACGAGCATCTGGGTGTCGCCCATATCGGTGACCCGGCGTACGCGTACGTGCACCGCGACACCGACGCGGTGCGTCATCTGTTCCGCGTAGCCGCCGGCCTCGAATCGCTTCTGCTCGGCGAGCACCAGATTCTCGGACAGGTTCGCGAAGCCCTGAGCCTGGCCGAAGAGTCCCGGACCGCGGGCATCACGATGACGCGGCTGTTCCAGGGCGCCACCTCCGCGGGCAACCGAGCCCGCACCGAGACCGGGATCGCGCGCGGGGCCATGTCCGTGGCGCTCGCGGCCGTGCGTATGGCCGACAAGGTCCTGGGCGACCTCTCGCAGCACCGTGTCCTCGTGGTGGGCGCGGGCGAGACCGGCCAGCTCGTCGCGCGGCACTTTGCGAAGGAGCGGCCGGCGGACCTCCTGGTCACCAACCGCACGTACGAGCGGGCGGCGTCGCTGGCGGCGGAGCTGGGCGGAACCGCGATCGCCTTCGAGGATCTCGACGACGCGCTGGCCACGGTCGACGTGGTCGTCAGCGCGACCGCCGCCTCGGAGCCGGTCATCACCCGCGCGCAGGCCCGCCCCGTGCTCAAGCGGCGACGCGGCGGCCCGCTCGTCATCGTGGACATCGCGAGCCCGCGCGACGTCGAGCCCTCCGTCGGCTCGCTCGGCGACGTGTTCCTGTACGACCTCGACACGCTCGAGAGCATCGTGGCACAGAACCGGGCCGCGCGGGAGCACGAGATCCCCAAGGCGGAACGCGTGCTGGACGACGGGGTCACGCGCTTCACAGACTGGTATCGGGGTCTGCAGGTCACCCCGATGATCCGGGCGTTCCGCGACTCGTTCGCCCGCATCGCGGCGGCGGAGACCGAGCGCCACGCCAAGCACTTCGAGAGTGCGGACCGCGAACGGCTGCAGCAGTTCGCCGGCGCGCTCATCAACAAGCTCCTCCACCACCCGACCACGCGCATCAAGCAGGTCGATCGCTCGACGAGTTCGGGCCTCGCGACCCTCGCCGCCGTCGAGGAACTCTTTGAGCTGGGCAACGGCGGGTCGGGCCGCCCGGACTCTCACCCGGAATCGTCATGACCGCCTCCCCCCCTCTCCTTCGCATCGGCACCCGCCGATCGGACCTCGCGCGATGGCAGGCCGAGACCGTGGCCGCCCGCCTCACCGCACTCCCGGGTGCCCCGGCGGTCGAGCTGGAGTTCATCAAGACCGAGGGCGACCAGGTCACGGACGTGCCGCTGCATCAGGTGGACGGCAAGGCCTTCTTCACCAAGGAGATCGAACAGGCCCTGCTCGACGGTACGGTGGACCTCGCCGTGCACAGCCTCAAGGACCTCGCCACCGAGGTGCCGAAGGGGCTGGTGATCGGTGCGGTGCTCGAGCGGGAGGATCCGCGCGACGCCCTGCTGACGCTCGAAGGAACGCGCTTCCAGGACCTGCCGGCCGGCGCGCGCATCGGCACGAGCAGCCTGCGGCGCCGGGCGCAGCTCCTGCGGTGGCGGCCGGACATCGAGGTCGTGGACCTGCGCGGCAACGTGCCCACGCGCGTACGGAAGCTCGAGCAGGGCGACTACGACGCCATCGTCCTGGCCTTCGCCGGCGTGCACCGACTGGGACTCGTCGACCACATCTCGGAGAGGCTGCCGCTGGACCGTGTCCTGCCCGCGGTGTCGCAAGGCGCGGTCGGGGTCCAGATCCGCGCCGACGACCGCGGGACCGCCGCGTGGGTCGAGCGACTCGACCACCCGACCACCCACATCGCGACGACGGCGGAGCGTGCGCTGCTCCGCACACTCGAGGGCGGGTGCCAGGTGCCGGTTGCCGGGCTCGCCACCGTCGACAAGAAAACGCTCCGGCTCCGCGGGACCGTGTGTGCGTTGGACGGCGCCACGGCAGTGGACGGGGTCGCGGACGGCGACGTCGCGGACGCCGACGCCCTGGGCCGCCGGCTCGCGGACGATCTCCGCTCGCGCGGCGCCCAGGAGATTCTGGCGGGCATCCGCCTGGGACCGGACGCATGACCACCCGATCCGCGGGCAGGGCCCCCACGGCCCAGGCGGCTCCCGCGCCGCAACCGTTGCGCGGCATCGGTGTCGCCGTCACGCGCGACGAACCGCACGACGGGACGCTGGCCACGCGACTTCGCGACCTTGGGGCCACGGTGACCGTGTGGCAGACGATGACCGTGACCCCTCCGGACGACCCGCGCCCGCTGGCCGCGGCACTCCGCGCGCTCGACACCTACGACTGGGTCGTGTTCTCGTCGCGGGCCGCCGTCCACGCCGTGACCGCCCTCCGTTCGGACCTCCCCGACGGGATCGCGGTCGCCGCCGCGGGCCCGGCCACGGCCGAGGCACTCCGGCTGGCCGGCTGGCCCGTCACCGCGGTTCCCGAGGCGGGAGGCGCGGAAGGCCTGCTCGAGGCGCTCACGGTCCATCCGCTCGACGGCCGACGCATGCTGTTCCCGGCCAGCGCCATCGCCCGCACCGTCCTGCCCGACGGGCTCGCGGCGCGCGGCGCACAGGTCGACCAGGTGACCGCCTACGACGTGCACGACATGCCGCTCGACGGCGACGCGTGCACGGCCGCGGTCGAGGCGGGCCAGGTGCACGCCGTGACGTTCGCCAGCCCGTCCGCCGTGTCCGGCATGCGGCACGCGTTCGGCCCCGACCGGTTCGATGCCCTGCTCGCGCGTCTCGCGATCGCGGTAATCGGCCCGACGACTCACGACGCGCTCCGCGCGGCGACCGCGCAGCCCGCGGTACAGGCCGAGCGGAGCACGATGGACGCGCTGGCGGACGCGGTGGTCCGCGCCGTCGACGCGAGGAGAACGGCATGAGTTTCCCCACCCACCGTCCCCGCCGCCTGCGCCAGTGCTACGCGTGGCGCCGCCTGGTCCAGGAGACCACGCTGCTGACCGACGACCTCGTGTATCCGCTGTTCGCGGTACCGGGCAGCAACGTCGCGACGCCGGTGTCCCGCATGGCCGGCGTGTCGCAGCTATCGGTCGACAAGCTCGTGGCCGAGGAGTCC
>JBDHIW010000142.1:0-8108 GCA_039587215.1 Gemmatimonadota bacterium
GTCCCGGACAGCCTCGCGCCGTCGGACACCGTCGTCGGGTTCCCCCTGCTGGGATGGGTCGACGTCCCACGCACCGAGCAGCTGCTCTTCGAGGAGTACCACGTCGAGAGCGTGGCACGCCCGCGGCCGCGCGGCTGGGTCGATCCGCCCTCGAGCGGCATCATGTCGCTGTACGGACTGATGTACCGCGCGTACGCCGACTACACCGCGGCGAGCGAACCGGACTCGACGCAGAGCGCTCGGGCCGCCCAGGCCGTCGAGTGGGCGGACAGCATCTTCGTGCAGACGGGACTCTTCAGTCAGTAGCCGCGCGCCGCCACGCGACGGCCGCTCCGACCATCACCGTGCGTCCCGGCGCCGGCTCCAGGTACCGGCCGCCGAAGGCGTTGACCACGACCGACCCGACGTAGCGCCGCCCGAACACGTTCGCGATCATCGCAAAAGGCTCCACGCGCACACCCGCCGCCTCGGCGCGTACGGCGGCACGCACGTCCACGACCACCCACCCGTCCACGGGCGCCTGATTCGCGTCGTCGGCGAAGACAGCCGACGTCCACGTCACGTCGAGCGCCATCCAGGCGGGGCCCGCCGCGTGCTGCACCGACCCGAAGACACGGTGCCGGGGAATCCCGGGAAGGCGATTGCCGTCGTATACCTCGCCGTCCACACGAAACTGCCGGAAACGGTAGTCGGCAAACGTGTAGGTCGCGACCACCGCGCCGCCGCGCGGGGTGGTCGCCCGCACGCTGGTCTCGACGCCGCGATGCCAGCCGCTGCCCGCGTTGCGAAAGAACTGCCGGCCGCTTCCGTCCGCCACTTCGAAGGGGACGAGCCCACCACGCACCCGCGTGTCGAAGTAGGACGCCTCGAACGCGACTCGATCCGCGCGGCCGCGCACCCCCGCCTCCACGGTCGTCGCCCGCTGCGGGCCCAGGTCCGGATTGAACCCGCCTCCCCCGCTCGGCCGGTTCACCAGCTCCGTGGTCGTTGGGGATTCGAAACCCGTGCTGGCGCTGGCGTGGGCGGTGAGCCACGGCGCGGCCCGCACGGCAATCCCCGCCGAGCCCGAGACCGCGCCCATGACGCGCGTGCCGGACTGGTCCCCGTCCGACACGAACCGATCGGTCGCGGCAAACGAGATACGATCGTAGCGCACGCCGCCGGTGAGCCGGACGAGGCGGTGGGGCTGCAAGGTCACCTGCGCATACGGGCCCACCTCGCGAACGCGCTCCAGCTGCGCGAGGGTGGTCAGGCCGTCGTCCGGGTCGAGGTTGGCACGGTCATCGCGCTGCCACTGGGCGTCGATGCCGACCGTCAGCTCGGGCTGGGCCGGTATCCGGGGTACGGCGAGCGTCGCGGCCGCGCGCGTCCCCCATGCCCAGCGATCGAGCACGATGGTCGCGAACGCGAGCGGATTGTCGAGGCTTCGCCGGAGCCCGAACGCTGCAAGCTCGTACGCGACGCCGCCCGCGACCCCGCGAAGTTGCGCGCCGGCGAGTGCCTGGGTGACCACCTTCCGCGCATCCGCGGCGAGGTTGCGAGGGTTGGCCATCGTCGGGAGCGAGTCGAACTGCGCCGCGGTGAGCGAGCCCGGGTTCTGCGCCAGCGGATCACGCGCCGCACGCACGTGGGTGGTGAGCGTCGCCGACCCCACCCGGTGCCGGAGCGACACCCCACCGCTCACCCGCCGCCGTGCCGCGTGCTCTCGATAGCCGTCGGCACGCGTGTATCCCGCAGTCGCGCTCACGCCGCCGCCGCCCCATGACGCCGTGGCACGCGCGTGGGTACGCAGACTACCGAAGGCGCCGCCGTTGATCCGCACCGCCAGCCGGTCCTCATCCGGCGCCCCGACCCGCGACGTGACCGCCACGACCCCGCCCGCGGCGTTGCCGTACTGGGTCGACGCCGTTCCCCGCAGCACCTCGATCCGAGCGACGTCTGCGGGGTCGATGTTCGTGAGCTGCCCCTGCCCGTCCGGCAGGGTCTGCGGAATCCCGTCGAGAAGAACGCGCACGCCACGCACGCCGAACGGCGAGCGCGCACCGAAGCCGCGAATGCTGAGACGAATGTCCTGGGACGGGTTCTGCCGATTGACCGCGAAGACGCCGGGGACCGCGCGCAGCAGCTCGTCCAGATCAAGCGCGGGCCGCGCGCGCGCCTCCTCCCCACGCACGACCGACACGGCATAGGGCACGTCGCGCATCGCGCGCTCGGCCCGCGTCACGGAGACCCGGAGCGGCGGGAGCACTGCGCGGCGCAGCGTGTCGGACTGGACGGAGTCGCCCTGCGCCCGCACCGGCACCGCCAACACGCACCCCGACAGCAGCGTGATCACGGCGGTGCGCAGCGGGACATGCCGACGAAGCAGACGAGAGCGCAGGCGGGTCATGGCATCCGATGGAAGGTGGGCGACCCGCGCCATTCGCTTGACGGCACCGTAGCCAGCCCCAGATTCGTCCAACGAAGGTAGCTGGGGAGGGAGTGGTGCCGCGAGCGACATGCCGACGCTGATCGAGCAGCTGCGCGAGGATCTGAGTCCGGACTACGCCGTCGAACTGGAGCTGGGTCACGGCGGACAGGGCTCCGTCTTTCGCGCGCGGGACGCCTCCCTGGACCGACCGGTCGCGATCAAGGTGCTGCGGCCCGAGCGCGCGACCGCCGACGCGGTCGAGCGGTTCCTGACCGAGGCGCGCACGCTCGCCAGCCTCGTCCACCCCAACGTCGTGCCCGTCCACGTCGTCGGCGAGACCCGGCGTCTCGGTCTGCCGTTCTACGTGATGGACCTCATGCACGGCGAAACGCTGGCGGACCGGCTCGTCCACGGCGCACTCGCCCCCCGCGACGCGCTCAAGCTCGGTCGCGATCTGCTGGCCGCCGCCGAAGCGATGCACGCCGTGGGCGTGATTCATCGCGACATCAAACCCGGCAACATCTTCCTCGAGTCGGGGCGCGCCGTGCTCGCCGACTTCGGGATTGCATCCTCTCGCCGGCTCCCCGCGAATCTCATCCGCGCGCTGCGCCCTCAGTCGCCTACCGAACACGACCTCGGCGCCTACCAGCTCGGCGCCATGATCAGCCGCGGCGGCATGGGCGAGGTGCATCACGCGACGCACCGGCTCCTGGCACGCCCGGCAGCCATCAAGCTGATCCGCGGGGAGATCCTGGGAGCCGGGGACGCCGACCAGCGGTCGGTCATGCTCGAGCGCTTTCGGCGCGAGGCGAGCGCCGCCGCGGAGCTGCGGTCGCCCCACACCATCGAGCTGTACGACTTCGGCGTCACGGACGACGGGTCGTTCTACTACGTGATGGAGCTCCTGGAAGGGCTCGATCTCGAGTCGATGGTCGAGCAGTTCGGCCCGCTGCCGGCCGAACGGGCCGTCCACTTCCTCCGCCAGGCCGCGCTCTCGCTCGGGGAGGCGCACCAGCGGGGACTCATTCACCGCGACGTGAAGCCGTCGAACATCTACGCGACGCGCGTGGGGCTCGCGGTCGACTTCGTGAAAGTGCTGGACTTCGGACTCGTGAAGGCCGCCCCGGAGCGTGAGGCCGCCCCACTCACCGCTCCGCGCGTGGCGACCGGCACGCCGGCGTTCATGGCACCGGAGGTGGCGCTCGGCAGCGACATCGACGCGCGCGCCGACGTGTACTCGCTCGGGTGCGTCGCGTCCTGGCTCCTCACCGGCCAACTGGTGTTCGACGCCGACACTGCCGCGCAGATGATGCGGCGCCACATCGACGGAACACCCGTCGCCCCATCGCAGCGGACGGAACTTCCGATTCCCGCCGAACTCGACGCGCTGGTGCTCGCCTGCCTCAGCAAGTCGCCGGACGAGCGTCCACCGGACGGTGCGGCGCTCGTGCGTCTGCTCAACGCCATTCCGCTTCCCGACTCGTGGTCCGAGGAGCGGGCAACGCAGTGGTGGATCGTCCACCGCCCCGACTCACCTCCGACCACTCCCGCGTCGCCAGCGTTGGGGGACGAGCCGAGCGGCACACGGCTCACGGGAACGGGGATGGCCGTCGGCACCCCCGGATACATGCCGCCCGAACAGGCCCGCGGCGAGGCGTGCACGGCCGCCACCGATCTGTATGCGATCGGCATGGTGCTCTTCCAGGCGTACACCGACCGTCCGTGGGACACGAGCGACGAGTACGCCGAGCACAACTGGCAAGGCGTCCCGCGGCTCGTCCGACCGGTGCTTCGCCGCGCGCTCGAGTGGCGCCCCGCCGCGCGCTGGGCCGACGCCCGGACCTTCCGGCGCGCACTCTGGAAGACCCGGGTGGTCACGTATCGCGCGCGCACCGCCGCCATCGCCAGCGGCGGCCTGCTCGGGATGCTGCTCGTCTGGCTCACGGCCCGACCGTCGCCGCCGCCGCTTGCCGACCTGGCCGTCCTCCCGTTCGCGTCCCCGGGGGCGGCCGATCCCTATCTGGGCGCCGACTTCGCGCGCCTCGTGGCCCACAACGTCGAGGTCGTCGACGTCGTGCCGCCCCGCGCCGTCTTCCAGCGCTGGGATTCGCTGGCCGCGAGCGAGCGCGTGCCCAGCGCGGTTCTGGCCGAGCTCGGCACCAAGCGCGTCGTGGCAGGGACCATCACCCAGCGGGCGGACAGCCTCGAGGCCGCGATCGCGCTCGTGACGTCCGGCGACTCGGTCCACTTGGGCCGGGTGCGGGGTTCGACCGCCGACCAGGCCGCGCTTGCCTGCCGCGTCGCCCAGGTGGTGGTCCGCAACGTCGACGAAGCGCGCGGCCGCACGTTCCGATGCAACGGTGCCTACACGGGCAAGCGCGCGGACGCACTGGCCGCCTTCCGGGCGGCCGAGCGCGCGGCCGAGCAGAACCGGTGGGCCGACGCGTTCGAGGACTACGGCCGAGCCGTCGCGCTCGACTCCACGTTCGCCCTGGCCGCCATCCGCCACTACATCGCCTGGTCGTGGCAGCTCACCGGTCGGCCCCACGAGCTCGACCTGGAGGCGATCCTCGCGCAGCAGCACGAGGGACTGTTCACGCAGGACAGCCTGCTGCTCGACGCGATGACGGCCCCCAACGAGGTCGAGCGGCTCGCGCGGTACCGGAGCGCGGCCACGCGCTTTCCGCGCGACGGCGTACTCGCCTACCTCTACGCCGATCTCGTGTTTCACCGCGGGCCGTTCTTGGGGCTTCCCCTCGAAGAAGCCGAGCGGCTCTGGACCGTCGCTGCGGAACTCGATTCGACCTTCTCGCCGTCGTGGCATCATCTCACCTGGGTACGACTGCTGCTGGACGACGCCGCGGGTGCGCAGGCGGCGTTCGACCAGTTCGCCCGATGGGCCGGCCCACCCGAGCAGGTCGACTTCCTGCCGGCGATCTTCCAGTTCGCGCTCATCGAACGGTTTGCGCCGACCGAGGTGCCCGCCGCTCGCGAAGCGCTGATCGGCGACCCCGTCTTCTTCGCTCGCGTCCAGCGCATGCTCCGGCTCGCGCCGACGGTCGGGCTCCACCGCACGCAGCTCGACCTCGCCCGCATGTTCGTCGCGGACATGCAGGGCGCTCCCGTGCCGCCGATGATGCTCGCCACCGTCGTGCAGGCCGAAGCCCTGGCCAGCATCGCCGCCGGCGAGGTCTCGCACGCGATGCTGCTCGTGGATTCCGTGGCGCGCCTCCTCCCGACCCCGGAAGCGCGTCTTCAGGCGGCCGCGTGGCGTCTCGTGGCGCCGACGGCCGGATTCCCGGACCCCGGCGCGGAGGCGCGTGACGCGGCGGCACAGTCGATTGCGGCGATGCCCTCACCCCGCGCGTGGTGGACGCTGGGCGTCGACGCGGCCGACCGCGGGGACGCGCCCGCCGCGGCGGGGTGGCTCGCGCGGCTGCGCGATGCGAACGCGGAACCGGACGCCCCGCGACTCGCGCGCCTGCTCGAAGCGCGCCTCGCGGCGGACAGCGGCACCCCCGAACTCGCCCTCGACATCAGTGCGCCGCTCCTGCAATTCGACTCGGCGGGTCGCGGCGGCGATCCGTTCGCGCGCTCCGCGCTGCATGCGTGGCGCGCGTCGTGGTTCGAGCGGACGGGACGGCCCGAGGCAGCCGACTCCAGCCGACGGTGGTACCTCCACTCCGACCACCTCGTGACACCAATCGGGCCCGCGGTGCCGGAGGAGATCGACTGGGCCATCGGCCCGTACGCCGCGTGGGTGCGCTTCGGCGACCTCCGGACGCGCGAACCCGCCCGGGCGTGCCGGATCGGTCGGTGGCTGACCGGCATCTGGCTGACGCCGGACGCCCCCGTCGCCGACTGGCGTGACGACGTGCGCAGCTACGTCAACGAGGAGTGCCGCCCATGATCACGTGCCGAACGCTTGGGCCGGTCGAGGTCCTGGTCGATGGCGACCCCGCCCCGTCCGAGCTGCTGTGGCGCAAGAATCTCGCGCTGCCAAAGGCACCCGCACGCGCGACCACCTGATGGCACTGCTGTGGGGCGAGAAACCCGAAACGGCGGCCCGCCACTCGCTCCGCGAAGCGATGCGCGTCATCCGCAAGGCAGCCGGGGACACGCTGCTCAGCACGCGTGGTGAGCAGGTCACGCTGTCCAGCACCGCCGTCGAGTTGGACGTCGACCGCTTCGCCGCATGCGCGAGCGCGGGCGACTGGGAGAACGCCGCGGGACTGTACCTCGGGGAGTTCCTCGAGGGGTTCGGGGTCCCGGACGCGACCCCGTTCGAAGACTGGCTCTTGGCCGAACGCGACGAGTGGCGTCGCCGCGGCGTCGGCGCCCTCGTGCACCACGCCACCTCCCTCGCGGAACGGGGCGCGATCGACGACGGCGTTGCCGTCGCGACCCGGGCTGCCGATCTCGAACCCGGCTCCGACGCCGCGGCGCGGTGCCTCGTGCGGATGCTGGCGCTCGCGGGCGACCGGGGCGGCGCGCTGGCCCGCTACGAAGCCTTCATCGCGCACCTGCAGGAGTTCGGCGCCGCCCCCGAGCACGCGACCGAGGAACTGGCGGAGCGGGTGCGGCAGGAGCGCACGTGGCACCTGCCGAGCGATCTGCCCCGCGGCGCCGAGGCCGGTGCCGAGTCGCGGCGCACACCGCTCGTCGGCCGGGACGACGATCTCCGCACGCTGATCCACGCGTGGCAGCAGGCGGTCGAGGGCGGCCGCGCCGCCGCCCTCGTCGTGACCGGCGATGCGGGTGCCGGCAAGACCCGTCTCGTCGAGGAGGTCGAGGCGCGCGCGAGGCTCGCCGGCACGACCGTGGTGAAGATGCGGGCTGTGCCCGCCGACACCGATACGCCGGGGGCGGGCCTCGTCCCGCTGGCGCGGGGCGGCCTGCTCGACGCCGCGGGAATCAGCGCGGCACCGCCCGAGGCGCTCGCCGCCTTGAGCGCACGCATCATCGAGTGGGCGGAGCGGTTCCCCGCACGCGGCGGCGAGCCGCTGCCCCTCGACGCCGCCGTGTCCGAGATCGTGCGCGCCGCGCTGGCGGAGCAGCCGGTGATGCTGATCGTGGACGACGCCCAATGGCTCGATCGGTCCACCGCGGACGCGCTGCGTAGCATGCTGCGCGACTGCGCGAGCCTGCCCTGTATCGTGATGGTCGCCGCCGTCACGCACCCACCGCACCCGGTGTTCGACGCGCTCCGCGCCGATATCGGCCGCGACGTCGAGGGCGTCGCCGTCCGCGCTGCACCGCTGGGCCGCGAGAGTCTCGAACTGCTTGCGGGATGGGCCATGCCCGCCTATTCGGCTGACGACCGCGCGCGGCTTGCGCGGCGTCTGGTCGCCGACACCGCCGGCCTGCCCGTCCTCGTCGTCGAGATCCTGCACGCCCTCGCCCTCGGTCTCGACCTGGGAACGGCCGACGGCGCGTGGCCAGAGCCGCAGCGAACGCTCGACCAAACGATGCCCGGCGATCTGCCGGACGCGATCGTCGCCGCGATCCGCACGGGCTTTCGCGGGTTGTCCGTCGACGGCCCGCAGATTCTCCGGGCGGCCGCCGTGGCGGACCGCCCCGTCGACGGCGCGCGGCTCGGCCGCGCCGTCGATCTCGCCGGCGACGCACTGGCCTGTGCGCTGGACGAGACCGAATGGCAGCGCTGGCTCCAGGCGTCGCCCCGCGGATACGACTTCGT
>JBDHIW010000143.1:0-6361 GCA_039587215.1 Gemmatimonadota bacterium
CACGATGCCGAGCACGATGCCTTCCCAGTAGGTCACCCGTTGCGGATCCGCTCGTAGAGTGCCTCGTACTGCGGAACGATCTTCGCCTCGTCAAACTCGAGGGCCCGGCGTACGGCCGCCTGACGCGCCTGGACCCATCGATCGGGCACGAGGAGATCGACCATGGCCCGCACCATGGCATCGACGTCGCCGACGGGCACCAGCGTACCGGCGTCCTCCGTCGTGATCACCTCGGGAAGACCCCCGACGTCCGTCGCCACCACGGGCACGCCGCACGCCATAGCCTCGAGCGCGCTGAGCCCGAACGACTCCGACGAGCTGGGCAGGAGAAACAGATCCGCGCACCGCAGCAGTTCCGCGACGGCGTCGACTTTCCCGAGGAAGTACACGGCGTCCTTGAGGCCCAGCCGCTCGACCTCGGCTTCAGCCGCCGGACGGTCGGGACCGTCGCCGACGAGCACGAGTGTGGCCGGCCGCTGCGCCCGCAGACCCGCGAACGCCCGCACGACGTCGGGCACGCGCTTCACCGACCGGAAGTTGGACACGTGCATCACGACCTTCGCGTCCGACGGACCCCATGCGGGCGGCCGCATCGGCGTGTCGGCGGGATAGTAGACCTCGGGATTGATGAAGTTCGGGATGACGTCGATCCTGCATCCGGTGCATCCGAACGCCCTGTAGGTCTCGTCCCGCAGGTACGCGGAGACGGCGGTCACCGCGTCCGACTCCTCGATCGAGAACTTCGTGACGGTGAAGAACGACTGTTCCTGCCCGACGAGCGTGATGTCCGTCCCGTGCAGCGTCGTCACCACCTTCAAGTCGCGCTGGCCGGCCGCCATCTCGCGGGCGAGGAACGCCGCCGTCGCGTGGGGCACGGCGTAGTGGACGTGCAGCACGTCGAGTTCTTCACGCACGGCGACCTCATGCTGCTTCACGGCGAGCGCGAGCGAGTACGGGAAATACTCCAGCAGCGGGTAGGTCCCGCTCAAGTCGACTTCGTGGAAGTACACGTTGTCGGCAAAGCCACGCAGTCGAAACGGCGACGCGTAGGAGATGATGTGAATCTCGTGTCCGCGCCGCGCGAGCTCGAGCCCCAACTCCGTTGCAACGGCGCCTGAACCGCCGTAGGTCGGATAACAGGTGATGCCGATACGCATCAGGTCGTTCGCCGCTCCCAAGCCATGAGAATACGTTCCGCCACCACCGCGGGCGGCTCCGTCGCGTCCACCGTCATCACGTCGTGCCCCAACTGGTGCCGGAACCAGGTCTCCTGTCGCTTGGCGTACCGCCGCGTCGCCGTGACGATCGTGGGCAGGAGCTCGTCACCGGACATATCCCCTGCAAGGTACCGCACGACCTCCCGGTATCCCACCGCATCGAGGCCCGGGGCGCGGGGCGCGACGCCGCGCGCCAGAACGCCGCGGACCTCGTCGACTAACCCGGCTTCGAGCATTGCCGCCGCCCGAACGGCGATGCGCTCCCGCAGAACGGAACGCGGAACGGTGAGACGCACCGTCCACGCGTGCATGATCGGCGCGGTCTGCGCGCGGCGCTGCCACCAGGACAGCGGCCGTCCCGTGAGTAGCGCCACTTCGGTCGCCCGCGTCGCGCGCTGGCGGCCCCCGCCCGTGAAGGCGCGGTCCATCCGGGTGGCCCACGCCGCGACCGTCGGGAGCCGATCCAGCCACTCCCGCATGCGTCGACGTCGCTCCGCATCGAGCGGGGGTTCGCGAAACAGCCCCTCCGCAAGCACCCGGACGTAGAACCCAGTGCCGCCGACCACGATCGGCTGTCGGGCCGGGTCGATGGCCGCGAGCCACCCTGCCGCGTCCCGGCCGAACCGTCCTGCGCTGTATCGTTCGCCGGGCTCCACGAGGTCGAGACCGCAGTGCGGTACTCGGGCACGTTCGTCGGCCGTGGGCTTGGCGGTTCCGATATCCAGCCCCGTATAGATCTGCCGGGAGTCGGCCGAGATGACCGTCAGTGGGAGACGATCGGCAAGCTCCAGCGCCACCGCCGTCTTCCCGACCCCGGTCGGACCGACGACGACGGGAACGACAGGCTGCTCACGTGCGGCCAAAGCGGCGCTCCAGGTCCGCGCGCGACAGCTGCACCACCGCCGGTCGGCCGTGGACGTCGTGCGGCGGGAGCCGGCAGGCCAGCAGCCGCTGCAGCAGGATGCGACGCTCGCTGGGATCGAGCGCCTGCCCCGCCTTGACGGCCGCTCGGCACGCGAAGGTCGCGGCAAAGCGTTCGAGCCGATTCGCCAGTGCGCCCAGCCGGTTGCGCGCCAGATCGGTCACCAGTTCCTCCAGGCAGCGCTGCGCGTCGAAGCGAGGGTGGGGGTTCGGGACCGCCTGAACGACGACACTCCGACCGCCGAAGGGTTCGACGCGATACCCGACGCGCGTGAGCAGCTCGGCGTGGGCCTCGACGGCGTCGAGTTCCGCGGTCTCCAGTTCGAGCGTGAGCGGCAGCAGCAGCTGCTGTGCCGCCGCACCGTCTCCCTGGAGATCCGCCATGGCCCGCTCGTACAGCACGCGCTCGTGGGCCGCGTGCTGGTCGACGAGCGTCACGGCGTCACCCTGCTCGACGATCAGGTAGGTGTTGAACACCTGCAGAACCGCACCGAGTTGCTCCTCCACCTCCTGCGGCGCGAAGAAGCTGGGTTGTGCGTCTCCGCCCGCCTCGGACCGGTCCCAGCTCGGTCGCTGGGCAAACACCCCCGACCCGGGTTCGGACACCATGCCGCCTGCCTCATGAGCGTCGAAAGCCGCCGCCGCGTCCATGGGCCCCAGCGCATCCCGTACCGCGTTCTCGACCGCCGCCTCCACGCCGCGTCGCTGGTGGAAACGGACCTCCAGCTTGGCCGGATGCACGTTGACGTCGACATCGTCGCCGGGCAGTTCGATGCCCAGGATCATCGTGGGGCGGTGTCCCGGGGGAAGTGTTGCCCGATACCCCGCCTCGGCCGCGCGAACCAGGAACGGATCGCGGAACGGTCGCCCGTTCACGAACAGATGCGTCTTGCGGCCGGCGGCCCGCGTCGCCGCGGGTCGCTGCACGAACCCCTGCACGCGAATCGCATCGCGTCCGCCGGCGACCCCCAGCAGTTGGTCGGCCGTCGAGCGTCCGAAGAGCGCCGCGATGCGGTCGATCGGCGCGTCGACCGCGGGCGCGTCCACGAGAGTCCGTCCGTCACTGGTGAGCGTGAAGGCCACATCGAGCCGCCCCAGCGCCAGCGACACCACCGCGTCGACGGCGGCTCGGGTTTCGCTGCGCTGGGATCGGAGAAATTTGCGCCGGGCCGGCGTATTGAAGAACAGATTCCGCACGGTCACCACGGTGCCCGGTGCGCGGGCGAGGACCTCCGTGCCCTCGACGTCGCCCCCGCGCACCTGGATCCTGGTCCCCGTCCCGTCCCCGTCGCGCGGCGCGGTCTCGAGCGTGACCTGCGCGACGGACGCGATGGCGGGCAGCGCCTCACCACGAAACCCGTAGGTGGCCACCCCGACCAGATCGGGCGCCGACCGGATCTTGGAGGTCGCATGGCGACGCAAGGCCAGCGTCGCGTCCTCGGCGTCCATACCGACACCGTCGTCGCTGACCTCGATCGTCGTGCGACCTCCACCTTCCAATGCGATCCGCACGGTGGTCGCCTG
This sequence comes from Gemmatimonadota bacterium, assembly GCA_039587215.1. Classification (GTDB taxonomy): domain Bacteria; phylum Gemmatimonadota; class Gemmatimonadetes; order Gemmatimonadales; family GWC2-71-9; genus CAMYLY01. The sequence continues at coordinate 3,663 of JBDHIW010000143.1, forward strand.
GGCATCCAGCGCGTTCTCGACGAGCTCTTTCACGACCGATGCCGGCCGCTCCACGACCTCACCCGCCGCGATCTGGTCCGCCACCGCATCGGCAAGTACCCGAATGATGGACATCAGAACCCCGCGACTTCCCGTTGCAGGACCCAGCCGGTCCTCCCTGCGCGGATCACCTGCATCCAAGGCCCCTGCGTCTCAGCCACGACGAGTGGATCTCCCGCGCCGAGTACCGTGACACCGGGAGCGGGACCGAACGGCGCAGTCCGCAGTGGCGTCCCCTCTCCCTGCACGAACACCACCGGCACCGCGTAGCGGACGAGAACGTACTGCGCCGCCGCGAGACCCATCGCGGCAAGCACCAACATGATGACCGCCCAGCGCCGCCGTCGCCGCGTGCCGAACCACGACCATCCGAGCACCCACAACAGCGTCGCCGCGACGGCAAGTTCCGTGGGCGTGACGGGAGAGATCCACGCGCCCGCTCCGCGTTCCGTCAGCGCCCACCGGTTCACCTGCCGGCGCACGTCGGCATCCCGCGGAGCCCTGCGCGCCGCCTCGAGAAGGGCCGCCGCTCCCGTCCCGCGCTCTCCCGCCGCTGCCGCTGCCACGGCGAGGTTGTACCAGTGGGCCGCGACCGACGGCTCCTCGGTCGCCCGCACCAAGAAGCTGTCCGCGGCCGTACGAACGGCGCCGGCGTCGTACAGTGCCTCGGCCGACTGGGCGGACAGGATCGTCGGCACGCCCAAGACCGCTACGGCCACGACGATCGCCGCGACCTCGTTCACCGCCGCGCCGCGCTTCGCCCCCCCGAGCGCGCGGAGCACCGCCTCCGCCTCCACGCGCAGTTCGTCGACGTCGAGGGCGTCGGACGGACCGAACTCGGGCTGCAGCAGACGGTCTCGCACGCGCGCGGCGTGGCGCGCCAGTGACGCCTCGACGCCGGCTGCCCGCAAAGCCGTCTCCAGTGCGCGCGCGCCGAGCGCGGCCTCGTCCGCCACCCGCAGCCGAATCGCCCGCCGAAAGTCGTCGAGCAACGGCGACGCGGCGACCGTCAGCCCCGGCGCGCGCGCAGTCGCCGCGCCGCGCCGCGGCTTCCACCCCCGCAGTCCAAGCGCCAGCGGCGCGACCACCCAGACGAGCACGAAGACCCAGAACGGCGGTGACCAGCGCATGAGGCGCCCTAACCCTCCACGTGCCTGGAGCGGATCTCTGCCCGCCACGGGCGCGCGCATTGCCGCGGGCGTCACGAAGTCGAGCGGCCCCGTACGCACCGCACCGTAGCGGGCCGTCGTGAAATCGAACACGGGATAGGAGACGGCGGGTACCCGATGCGCTCCGGACGAGTCCGGAACCACGAGATAGCGAAACGTCTTCGCCCCGCCGACCAGGTCGGTTCGTGGATCGAGATCGACGTCGACCTCCTGCGGGTACACGCGCAGTCCCGCGGGCCACACGAGTGGCGGCTCGGGCCAGAGCGCGACGTTGCCCGTTCCCGCCACCCGCACCTCGACGCGCGCCGACCCCCCCATCGGCAGCTCCCTGCCCGACGTGGCCACTTCGATGGTCATCGCACTCCCGACCGCACCGGCGAACCCCTCCGGCCGCCCCTCCAGCGGGAGCGGCGCCACGTCGATGACGCGAGGCGCGCTGGCGACCTCCATCCGCACCTCGCGACTCAAGAACGAGAAGGTGAGCGGCACGCTGTACGAGACCTTGCCGACGCCGACCTGCACTCCTCCCGCGGTGAGCGGGAATGCCACGAGGTGCACGACGTACAGATCGTAGATCCGGCCGTCGACGGTGCGCGACAGCGCGATGCCCGACGGGGTGGGTCGCTGATAGACCCACGCACCGCGCACCTGCGGCGCTTCGATCGTCGGTTGGGTGCGGATGCGCTGACGCACGTCGCGCGGAAACCAGGCAGCCAGCACGACATCCGTCTGCTGTCCGAGCGCAACCACCTCGGGGGCCACCACCAGCGTCAGGCCCACGCGATTGGAATCGGACGCCTCCGGCCGGACGGATCGGAGAAGCTCGATCACGTGCGGCTCGAGCGCCGTTGGGGCGGCGGTGCCGCGAATCGTGACCGTGAGGGAGTCCGTCTGCACGGTCGTTCCGCCATGCGCGACCGTCAGGGGACCGATGACCCCCGAACCCGTGCGGGTCGCACGCAGGACCAGCGTCCGCCGCAGGACGCGGCGCGGCGCCCCGTTGTCGAACCGCACGGTCCTCCGCTCGCGGCGCGTCACGAATTCGAGTCCGCGAAGCTCCGGCTCGGAGAGCGTCGGAGGTTCCTCGCCGGCGGTCTCGACCACGACGGTGAACTCGACGTCCTCACCGACCGCGGCCCGGTCGCGATCGAGTTCGGTCGTGACGGCCGGACCCTGAACGAGCAAGAGCAGCAGCGACAGCATCACCAGTTCCTTCGGCCTCGCACGTCGGTCGCGGTTTGACGGCGGTTCCGCTCGAGACGCGACCGCCGTTCCTCCTCGGCAATCGAGTTGAGCAGCTGCTCCGCCTGCTCTTGGGTGAGTCCCGACGGTGGCTGCGGCGCGGACGGAGGCGGCGGCCCGCCGCTCGACGGCGGCGGCGGCGCGTCGGGCGGTGGCGGGGTCCGGCGCAGCGTGAGTTCGAGGTTCCACTTGGCATCCGCGTCGCCGGGACGCAGCAGCAGCGCCTCGCGGTACGCGCCGCGCGCCGCC
>JBDHIW010000144.1:0-6754 GCA_039587215.1 Gemmatimonadota bacterium
CGGCACGCAGACGGTGACACTGACGGCGAGCGCGGCGGGGCACGCCGACGGGACGGACACATTGGACGTGACCGACGACGACGCGGCGGCGTTGACGCTGACGATTGCGGCGGCATCGGTCTCGGAAGGCGCGGGGCCGGGCGCGACGACGGCGACGGTGAGCCGCAACACCGACACCACGGCGGAGCTGGTGGTGACGCTCGCGAGCGACGACACCAGCGAGGCGACGGTGCCGGCGCAGGTGACGATCCTGGCGGGCCAGAGCACCTCGGCGCCGTTCGATATCGACGCGGTGGACGACGCGCTGGTCGACGGCACGCAGACGGTAGCGGTGACGGCGAGCGCGGCGGGGCACCTGAACGGCATTGACACATTGGACGTGACCGACGACGACGTGGCGGAGCTGAGCATCGACGATGTTTCGGTCGTGGAAGGCGATGCCGGTACGGCCACCGCCAGCTTCACCGTCTCCCTGTCGACTCCGAGCGATCTGCCGATCACCGTCGACGTTGCCACGGCGGACGGCACGGCGATCGCCGCGAGCACGGACTACACGGCGCTCCCGATCGCCCAATTGATCTTCGATCCCGGCGTCACCACGCAGCCCGTGACCGTGCTCGTGAACGGCGACACAGGGGTGGAGCCCGACGAGACCTTCTTCGTCAACCTGAGCAACTCCACGAACGCGACCATCACGGATCCCCAGGGCGCCGGAACCATTCAGAACGATGACGCGGTGATCGCGATCGGCAGCGTGACCTTGCCCGAGGGCGATGCGGGTACGACCGCTTTCAACTTCACGCTCAGCATCGCGGAGCCGAGCGTCCTGCCGGTCAGCGTGAACGCCCAGACGGCCGACGGCTCGGCTGTCGCGGGCACCGACTACACGGCGCTCCCGATCACTCCGTTCACCATCGCTCCGGGCAACTTGACGCAGGTCGTCACGATCTCGGTCAACGGTGACGCTGACGTGGAGCCCGACGAGACTTTCTTCGTGAACCTGTCTGCGCCCGTCAACGCTACCATCGGCGGCGGGCAGGGCGTGGGCACCATTCAGAACGACGACGCGCCCGCGAACACGATCACGTTGACGCCGGCCACGCTGAATCTGCTAACCCAGGACAGCGCCAGCTTGGACGTCACGCTCGACTCGCCCGCGGGCGCGGGTGGACAGATCGTCGCACTGTCGAGCGACAACGCGTCCGTCGCGACGGTGCCGCCGAGCGTGACGATACCCGCCGGCAACACCGTAGCCTCGGCCCCGATCACGACGGCGACCACGGCGGGCACGGCCATCATCACCGGCTCCGCCACCGGCTTCGCCTCCGGCACCAGCACGGTGAACGTCGCCGAGCGAACGATGAGCATCGCGCTCGTCGATACGGCCCTGGTGGGTGTAGGTGAGCTCGCCGTTCTCGAGATCACGCTGGACCAGCCGGCCCCGGCCGGAGGCGCCACGATCGCCGTGACAAGCGACAATACCGGCATCGTCGACGTGCAGGCGCCGGGTACCGCGTTCATCCCGGCCACTCAGACCACCGGAACCGTCACGCTCCAGGGGATCGCCGCGGGCATCACCAACGTGCGCGCAAACTCGCCTGGATACACCGAGGCCGTCCTCTCGGTCGAGGCGACCCTCCAGATCATCAGCGTGCCCCCGACCCTCAACGTGCCGCTGGGTCAGACCGCCTCGCTGCCGGTGAACATCCCCGACCCGGCACCGACCGGGGGTCTCGTCTTCGACGTGTCGAGCAACGATCCGTCTTTCGTCGGTGTGCTCACGCCGACCGTCACGATCCCGCAAGGCGCGTTCGGTGCCAACGCGACCCTCGACGGCGTGAGCCCGGGAACCGCGCTGGTCACCGTGAGCAACCCGAGCTATGCGTCCGGCCAGACCGTGGTCACGACCAGCGCGGCGCTCAACATCGTCGAGGGCTCGGTGAGCTTCAGCAGCGTGTTCACCAACACCACCATCACCGTGCAGCTCGAGAGCGTGGGCTCGCCCGTCGCGGCGCCGGCTCCCGGGGTCGAGGTGAGCCTGGTGTCGGACGATCCGGACTGCGTGACCGTGCCCTCGCCGGTGACCATTCCCACCGGGCTGGTCAACGTCGACGTGACGCTGACCTATGGCGGCACCGCGCCGTTGCCCTGCACGGCGACCGTGACCGCCGCCGGCTCGGTGGGGGTGACCGCCGACACGGTCGCGGTCACCGTGAATCCCGCGCCCGGAATCGGTATCTCCGGCTTGCCGCGGACCGTGGGGGCCGGGCTGCAGAGCTTCTGTTGCACCGTGGTTCTGGGCGCGGGCGATCACGGTGGCGTGACGGTGCTGGTCGCAAGCGACGATCCGGCGGTGTCCCTCGTGGCGCCCAACACGACCACCCCAGGCGCCGCGTTCATCGAAGTGCCGGTTGCCAATGGCCTGACCACGTTCAGCTTCGTGGTGCAGGGAGTCGAGAACGCCGTGGGCACCGCCAACATCAATGTCTCCGCATCGGGATTCACGCCGAACTCGAGCGTGGTGACCGTGGTGCAGTCGGCGCTGGATCTGATCGGTGTGCAGGACCCCATCGACAGCCTGGATCCGGACGATGTCTTCCGCGTGCGCGTGGGCCGGCCCAACGCCGGCAACACGGCGCTTTCGAGCTTCAGCGATCCGGTGCGCACCGGCATCCCGGGCGGGGCGTTGATCGCGACCGTGACCCACGACAACGCGGCGGTGGGCAACCTCGTGCAGGACGGGCTGACGGAGCAGGTCTTCACCGTGCCGATTCCGGAAGGCTCGACCGCCTCGATCAACAACGCCGGCCCCGACGGTCTCGCGCACTCGCCGGTGGCCAACGGCACGGCCACCATCGCGGCGACCATTCCGGGCCTGATTGCCACCGACAACGCGTCACAGAGCGTGACCGTCACCTCGCCGGTGCTCGGTGACATATCGGGCCTGCCGAGGACGGTGGGGGCGGGGCTGCAGAGCTTTTGCTGCTCTGTGACGCTGTCGGCCTCCCAGCACGGCGGCGTGACGTTGCGGATCCAGAGCGCCGACCCGGCGGTGGCCCTGGTGGCACCGAACGCGACGACCGATGGCACCGAGTTCTTCGACGTGTCGCTGCCCAACGGCGCGACCAGCGCGAGCTTCGTGGTGCAGGGCGTGGAGAACGCCGTGGGCACCGCCGACATCGACGCCTTCGTGGTGGCCGGGCCGATCTTCACGCCGACCTCGGACGTGGTGACCGTGGTGCAATCGGCGCTGGATCTGGTCGGTGTGCAGGACCCCATCGACAGCCTGGACCCGGACGACATCTTCCGCGTGCGCGTGGGTCGGCCCAACGCCGGCAACACAGCGCTTTCGAGCTTCGGCGATCCGGTGCGCATCGGCATCCCGGGCGGGGCGCTGATCGCGACCGTCACCCACGACGACGCGGCGGTGGGCAACCTCGTGCAGGACGAGGTGACGGAGCAGGTCTTCACCGTGCCGATCCCGCAGGGCTCGACCGCCTCGATCAACAACGCGGGACCCCAAGGCGTTGCGCACCGGCCGGTGGCCAACGGCACGGCCACCATCGCGGCGACTATCCCGGGCCTGATTGCCACCAATGCCGCATCACGGAGCGTGACCGTCACCTCCCCGGTGCTCGGCGACATTTTGGGCCTGCCGAGGACGGTGGGGGCGGGGCTGCAGAGCTTTTGCTGCTCTGTGACGCTGTCGGCCTCCCAGCACGGCGGCGTGACGTTGCGGATCCAGAGCGCCGACCCGGCGGTCGCCCTGGTGGCGCCCAACCCAAGCACCGCCGGCACCGAGTTCTTCGACGTGTCGGTGCCCAACGGCGCGACCACCACGAGCTTCGTGGTGCAGGGCGTGGAGAACGCCGTGGGCACCGCCGACATCGACGTCTTCGTCGTGGCCGGGCCGATCTTCACGCCGACCTCGGATGTAGTGACCGTGGTGCAATCGGCGCTGGATCTGGTCAGTGTGCAGGACCCCATCGACAACCTGGATCCGGACGATGTCTTCCGGGTGCGCGTGGGCCGCCCCAACGCCGGCAACACGGCACTTTCGAACTTCAGCGATCCGGTGCGCATCGGCATCCCGGGCGGGGAGCTGATCGCGACCGTCACCCACGACAACTCGTCGGTGGGCAACCTCGTGCAGGACGGGGTGACCGGGCAGGTCTTCACCGTGCCGATCCCGCAGGGCCTGACCCAGTCGATCAATAACGCGGGACCCGACGGCATCGCGCACCGGCCGGTGGCCAACGGCACGGCCACCATTGCGGCGACCGTTCCGGGTCTCATCGCGACCGACGACGCGTCGCAGAGCGTGACCGTGACCACCCCGACCATCGCCGTCTCGGGCCTGCCGAGGACGGTGGGGGCGGGGCTGCAGAGCTTCTGCTGCAGTGTGACGCTCTCGGCCTCCCAGCACGGCGGCGTGACCGTGCACGTCGAGAGCACGAACGCGGCGGTGGCGCGCGTGTCGCCGAATCCGAGCACCGCGGGCACCGAGTTCATCGACGTGTTCGTGCCCGACGGCCAGACCACGTTCAGCTTCGTGGTGCAGGGGATCGAGGACACCACCGGCACGGTGGCGATCACCGTCACCGCTCCGGGCTTCCTCGATGCCACGGGGACCCTCACCGTGGACGTGGTTCAGGCGGGAATCGATCTGATCAACGTCAACCCCAACCAGAGCGCGGGAGGCCCGGATGACGTCTTCCGGGCACGGGTGGGTCGTCCCAACGCCAACGCATCGGCGCTTGCGAATGTCAACGATCCGGTGCGCGCCGGATTCGGCGGCGGGACGGGGCCGCTCGAGGTGACGATCACCAACGCCGATCCCGCGGTCGGTGAGCTGGTGCAGGACGGTGTGACGTCGCAGTCGGTGGTGGTGTCCATCCCGCAAGGCGTTACCGCTTCGGCCAACGACGCGGGACCCACCGGCGTGGCGTTCAGGCCTCTCGCTGCCGGCACCACGGACGTCAGCGGCACGGCCACGGATTTCATCGCCACGGACGACGCGACGCAGACCATCGACGTGAGCCCTGCAAGCCTGTCGGGGGGGATTCCGCCGCGTGAGTGAGGTCGGAAAAGCGGGAAAGGGGACGCCCCTGCTTCCAGGCAGCCGTGCAGGTGCCGCCCGGAACGCGTGCGTCCTCGTTTCTCCTCGGCGCAGGAGCTCGAAACAGGCTTTCGGTCAGAATTCCACCCGCGCGCCGACGGGCGGTGAACCGCCGCCCGGCAACACCCGATGCAGGATCAGCTCTTGCGCGACGTCTTCGCGAAGAACGCCTCTGGCACGTGGGTTACCTGGCCGCTGCGGCATTTGGGGCATTGGTGGCGCTTGGATTCGTGCTCCGCGATGTGCTCGGAGACCTCGAACGAGTTTCCGCACTTCTCGCAGCGATACTGATACGTGGGCATTGCTTCCTCCTCCAAAGAACCCGGCTGCTCCGTAGCTGCTCCGCCGGCACCTGCGCTGCGGCTACGCCAGAGATCTCTACCCAATCGAGCATACGGCGGGGTTGATCTGGGTCACGACGGCGCCGGCCGCAGGCTCTATCGGACCTGATTTTTCGTGGATGCACGCAGCGCGGATGCGCAGTCGCGCATCGCGCGGGCGTGGTCGTCGATCGTGAGTCGCCCGCCCTGGCCACGACAGACTCCGGTGAGCGACGTTGCCAAGGTCATCGTCGACGGGGGCGCCAGCCGGTCGTCTCCACCGGCCGTCGGGTGACCGGCCGTGAACGGGCACGGTGCAGACCGAGGAGCGAGACGCCATGGTTGCGCGACCTGCGCCCGGGTGTGCCTCGACTCAGCGGATTCCCGCGCGGCTCAGCAGGCCGAGGGGATCGTTCGGATCCACGTGGTCCATGAACGGCAGCCGGCGACTCGGGTTGGTGACCTGGTAGATCGCTCCCATCCAGTTGCCGACGATCGCCTCCGCGCTGTCGTGCCAGGTGTTGTCGAGCCTTGCACGCACGAAGGCTTCCGGGAACTCCGGGATGGGCGCCCCACGGGCCATCGCGTGCAGCACGCGATCTCGGTGCTCGTCCAGGATCGCGCGCTCCTTGCGCGGGAAGTAGTGATCGGGCACCGGAGGATAGTCGTCGAGCCCGCCGTCGATGTAGAGCAGGACGTCGCGCTTGTATTCCTTGAGCAGGCTGATGGTGTCGTACTCCGGGTGTCCCTGCAGAAACACCACCCGGAACCGATCCTCGCTCACCGCGAGATGCACTCCCGCCTCCTCGCTCTCGACCAGGATGTGCAGGCCCGCCGCCTCGAGCTGGTCACGGCCGAGGTCGTTGAAGCGCGAATGCGGCACGTCGAAACGTCGTTCACCAACGGATGCGAAGGATCTACGACGCGATGCCCGAAGACGCCCCAGCGCTTTCGTCCCATGTGTCGTCGAATCTGCCCGTAGCGAAGCTGCAGGACCACGTGGGTGGCGAGGCACGAGCAGAGCACCGAGGTGACGTTCGCGAGCGCCCAGTCCACCACCTCGCCGAGCGGCTGCCAGAACGGCTCGTCGGCCAGGTCCGGGTGGGTGACGTTGGCGCCGGTGATGATCAGTGCGTCCAGCCCTTCGCGTCGAATCGTGTCGAATCGCTCGTAATAACGCTCGATGTGCGCGCGAGCCTGCGCGCCGCGCACCAGCTCGTCGAGCGTGAACGGGTGCACGTAGAACTGGGCGATTGGGTTGCTCTCCCCAACGAGCCGGAGGAACTGACGCTCGGTCGCTTCCAGGGCCCCGTCC
>JBDHIW010000145.1:0-6325 GCA_039587215.1 Gemmatimonadota bacterium
CCCCGGCGCCGGCGTACGCATCGCCTCGCCGCTCGGACCCGTGCGTTTCGACGTCGCCTTCAACCCCTACGGGCCCACGGCCGGCCGGCTTTTCCGACAGACGGACACGGGACTCGAGCCCGTCGTCCTGCCGGGTGACGGCCTCTACCGCCCGGCGCGCGGCACCGGGCTCCTCAGCCGCTTCCGACTGCACTTCTCGATTGGGCAGGCATTCTGATGCGCGCGCACGTTCGGACGGTGGTGCTGGTCGTGGGCCTGTGGCTGGTCGGCGCCGTGCTGGGCGTGGCGTCGGCGCTGTTGGGAACGCAACCCGGCCGCGCCGTGCTCGTAACGAATGTGCTGGCGTCGGTGAACCGGCAGATCGCGGGGACGGTCACGATCGATCGCGTCGACGGCGTGCCGTGGACCGGGATGCGCGTGTCGGGTCTCGCGGTGCGCGGGTCGGACGGCGACACGGTAGCGGCCGTGGGTGCGGTGGAACTCCGATACGGTCTCACCGACCTGCTCTCGGGTCGCTTGGTGCTCGGGCGGCTTGCGCTGCGCGACGCGCGCGTGGACCTGACGCAGCCCGCGCGGGGCGAGCCCTTCACGCTGGCGGCCGCGTTCGCGTCGGGCGCCCCGGCGGAGGCGAGCGGCGGCGGTCGACCGCCGCTCCTCGCCTTCCGGCGGGTGACGCTCGAGAACCTCCTGGTCACGATTCGTACGCCGGCGGGGCCGGGGGACACGGCCGTGCGCGTGGAGTCCGGCCCGCGGGGTCCGCTTCGCGTACGCGTCATCGGTCCGGTCACGGCGGAGCTGCCGTACATGCGGGTGAGCGACCCTGCGGCGCCGGACGGCCCGATGCTGTTCGAGATTGCATCGCTCAGAGCGCGGGTCTCGGATCCCGAGGTCGAACTCGTCGACGTGTCGGGCACGGCGGCGCTGTGGGGCGACTCCGTTGCGCTCGATTTGCCGCGGGCGCTCCTCCCCGCGTCCGAGGTCTCGGTGCGCGGGACGGTCCGCTGGCCGGACGGTCCGGCGCTCCTGGCCCTCGACGGCCAGGCGCGCGCGTTTCGCACCGACGATCTTCGCGGTCTCGTGGCCGCGCTGCCGGCCGGGCTCGCCGGCACCGGTACGGTGCGCCTGCAGTCGCTCTCCGGCGAAGAACTCCAGGTGGACGCGGATTCGCTCGACCTCGACGGGGTGGGCGGCGGCGGACGCGTGCGCGGCCGCTTGGGTCTGCGACTCGGACCGGCGGGGCGGTGGGTGCAGCGGCGCACCGATCTTCGCCTGGACGCGTTCGACCTGGAGTACGTCCGTCATCTCCTGGATACCCTGCCGGTAGCGGGCCGGATCACCGGCCGGGTGCGTGCCGACGGTCCGGACCGGGCGCTCCGTCTGAACGTGGACGCGGCGTTCCGGGACTCACTCGTACCCGGGTGGCCGTGGAGCGAGGTGCGGGGGGGAGGCGTCGTGGAAGTCGGCGGCGCGGACGCGTTCGTCTTTCAGGACTTTCGGCTGGACCACGTCGACCTCGCCCTGTCCACGGTCCGCCGGCTGATCCCGGCCATTCTGCTGCAGGGCCGACTCACGGGGACGGGAGTACTGGAGGGACCCTGGCTCGAGGCGTCGTACGACGGCGCGCTGCGTCACGCCGATCTGCCGCTGCCCGCCAGCGATGCGGCCGGGACGTTCCGTGTCGATGCCACGGGGCCGATCGTCGGCCTCTGGGCGTCGCTCGCGTTCGACTCGCTCCGGCTCGACGGCCTCGCATCGACGTTCCCGGAGATGCCGATGATCGGTGCGTTCGCCGGCGACGTGCGGGTCGGCGGCTATCTGGATTCGCTCGTACTCGACGCGGACGTCGCGGGCGATGCCGGCGAGCTGCGCGTCAGGGGACCGCTCTTCTTCGCCGAAGACTCGCTGGGCGCCCACCGCGTGCACGTCACGACCGTCGGGTTCGATCTCTCCGCGCTGCGGGAGGGCGCTCCCGTCACGACGATCGACGGTGCGGCGCGTCTGGCCGGCTGGTGGCGCGATGCAGCGGCGTTCGGGCTGGGCGCGGTGATGGACTTCGGACCGTCGCTGCTCGAGGGCGCGCCCGTGGACTCCCTGCACGCGGCGCTGCGCTGGGAAGGGGACGCGCTCGCGTTCGACTCGTTGCGCATCGACGGATTCCGGTGGACGCTCGACGCCACGGGCCTGCTCGGACGCGAGGCGACCACCGAGTCGCGGCTGCAGTTCGTGGCCCGATCCGACTCGATCGGCGTGCTCGAGCCGTGGGTGGCGGCGATCCTCGGCCCGCCCGCGGGGCCAGACACTGCGGCGCCGTCCGGCACGGCGCGGGTGGCCGGTACGGTGACCGGGTCGCCGTCGGCTCCGGGCGTCATCGCGGACATCGCGCTCGACGGCGTGCGGCGCGGCGATCTCCGGATCACGGGCGCGCGCGGGTCGGCGGCATACGCAGGCGAGTCGCGCATTCTGAACGCGCAGCTTCAGGTGGACTCGGCGTCGTGGGACCGCGTACGCGTGAGTGCGATGACCGTGCGAGCGCACGGCCGTCCCGACTCGCTCGGGTGGAGCGGCGCGACGCAGGTATGGGAGTCGGGGACGGTCGCCGGTGAAGGACGGTGGCAGCAGCGCGCCGACGCGATGCTGTTGGCGATCGACTCGGTGACGGCCGACCTCACGCACGGCGCGTGGCGGATCGACGACGCGGTCGCGATCTGGTCGGACGACGGTCTCACCCTCGAGGGGTTCGACGCCCGCAACGACTCGGGGGTGGGGCGGATCACGGCCGCCGGGCGTCTGCCGTTCCGCGGGCCCGGCGACTTCACCGCGTCCGTCGAGTCGGCCGCCCTCGCGGACCTCTGGCTGCTGCTGGGGCGCGATCCTTCCACGGTGACCGGGTCGCTCGGCGGGACGTTCCGCCTGCAAGGAACGGCGCGCGCGCCGGTCATCGAGGCGATGGTCGGCATCCGCAACGCCACGGTCGGACAGTCGACGATTCCGCAGGTCACCGGGTCGCTGCGCTATGACGCGCAGCGGCTCACGGGAACGATGGAGGCCCGCCGCATGGGCGAGCCGGTGCTGACAGTGGACGTGGGGCTGCCGGTCGACCTCGCGATCGTCGGTGCGGAGCGCCGCCGTCTGCCCGGCCGCCTGAGCCTGCGGGCGCGCGCCGACAGCGTCGACCTGGGCTTGGTCAACACCATCACGCCGCAGGTGCGTCGCGCAGCGGGCAGCTTCGACGCGGACGTGGGACTGGCGGGCACCTGGGAAGACCCCCAGCTCACGGGAACCGTGACGGTCCGCGACGGGGTCGCCGAGTTCCCGGCGATCGGGGTGCGGCACGAGCAGCTCAATGGGCAGCTCCGCCTCGCGGGCGACACGATCCACGTGCAGGCGCTGAACGTACGGAGCGGGCGCGGCACGGCGGCGGTCGCGGGGTACGTGCGGCTCGAGGAGTTGAGCCGACCGCTCGTGAACCTCCGGGTCCATGCCGAGGACTTCCGCATCGTGGACATGCGGGACTTCCTCACGCTCGCCGCGTCCGGCGACGTGGGGATCACGGGACCGGCGGTCGGGGCGACGCTTCGCGGCCGCGCGTCGGTCACCCGGGGCGTGCTCTACTTCGCCGACCTGCTGACCAAGGACGTCGTCGATCTCGACAACCCGTTGTTCCGCGACTTCGTCGACACGACGCAGCTCCGCGAGGAAGGGCTCGCCACCGCCTTCGAGGTGCGCCTGCTGGACAGCCTGCGGATCGACAGCCTGCAGCTCGAGATGTCGCGCGAAACCTGGCTGCGGTCGCGCGAAGCGAACATCCAGCTCGCCGGCAGCCTCACGGTCGATCGTGCCGGCGACGAGTTCCTCCTCAACGGCACGTTGGAGACCCCGCGCGGTTCGTACCGTCTCGAGCTGATGCCCGCCTTCACGCGCGAGTTCACGGTAACCGGCGGTCAGGTGCGGTACTTCGGCACGCGCGACCTGAACGCGGGCCTCGACATCGACGCGCAGCACGTCGTGCGTCCGCGCCGGGGCGAGCCCGTGACGGTGTCGGTGCACATCGGCGGCACCGTGTACGAGCCGGACCTGCAACTCGCGAGCGACGTGTCGCCGCCGCTGTCCGACACGGAGATCATCTCCTATCTGCTCTTCGGTGCGCCCAGCGTGCAGTCCCGACAGGACTGGCTGACGGCGCAGTCGGTCGCAGAGGAACTGTTCGGCACCGTCACCGGACAGCTCGGCACGATGCTCATTTCGGATTGGGGCGTTCCGCTGGACTACGCGCAGATCCGCCCGGCGTCGAGCGGAGAGGGACTTGGCGTCGAGGGCGACTTCGGCAAGCAGTTCACGGTCTTCGGCCGTCCGGCCTTCCTCACGGCGACCCCGCTGCTCTGCAGCCGGCAGACTACGCAGTTCGACATCGGGGCGAGTCTCGAATACCAGCTGAGCCGGCGCTGGCTGGTGGCGGCCAGCATCGACCCCGCCCGGCGGTGCCGGTCGTTCGCGACCGAGACGACGCTGCGCTACCAGTTCGGTCTCGACGTCTTCTGGGAGATTGCGTACTGACCGGGCGCGATGCCCTCGCTCCGCCCGTGGTGTATTCTTCCATATCTACCCAGATCGGGGGCCGCCAATGCCGGACGAGGTCGACATGATGGTGTGCCGCGCCTGCGGCAACGAGGAGCGTGCGTCGGAGGGCTACCCGTGCGACATCTGCGGAACGTTCATCTGCATCGTCTGCGAGATGCGGGGCGTGACCCGTTGCACGAAGTGTCAGGAGACCGAAGGCCCGGGCGGCAAGCCGGAATAGCCGCCGTACACCCACGCGACAGACCATGAGTCCCGCGATCACGGACGTCGACGGGCTGCACGTCGGGCACTGGACCGACGAGGCGGCGGGCACGGGCTGCACCGTCCTGCTGGCCCCGCCCGGAGGCATCACGGCCGGTGCGAGTCTCCGGGGGCGCGCGACCGGGACGCGCGAGCTCGACGCGGTCATGCCGCGCCATCTCGTGACCCGGATCCACGCCCTGCTGTTGACCGGCGGGTCCGCCTACGGTCTCGGCGCCGCGGACGGGGTGATGCGCTGGCTCGCGGGGCACGGCCGCGGCTTCGACGTGGGCGTGGGGGTCGTTCCCATCGTACCGACGGCCGTGATCTTCGACTTGAGCGTCGGGCGGTTCACCTGGCCGGATGCGGAGGCCGGATTCGCGGCGTGCGAGGTGGCTGGAGCGTCCGTGGCGGAGGGCTCGGTGGGGGCGGGCACGGGTGCCACCGTCGGCAAGGTGCTCGGGCCGGGGGGGGCGATGAAGAGCGGGGTCGGCACGTGGTCGGTTCGGCAGGGGGATGTCGTCGTCGGCGCGCTCGCAGTCGTCAATGCGTTCGGAGACGTACGCGACGCGCGCGGCGAGATCATCGCCGGGGCGCGCCGGGACGGGGGGTTCGTGGACGCGCGGCAACTGCTCACCGCGAACGTCGAGGACGATCCGACCTTCGGACCGTCCCGGGAGAACACCACCCTCGTCGCGGTCGCGACCAACGCCACGTTCGACCGCGCGGCGCTCGGGGAGATCGCGGAGATGGCGGTCGACGCGATGGGGCAGCGAATCTCCCCGGTGGGAACGCGCTTCGACGGCGACATCGTGTTTGCGGTCTCCACGTGTGCGCTCGACGGCGTCTCGCCGATGGCGGTCGAGATGATGGCGCAGGACGCCGCCGCGTCGGCGATCGAGCGTGCGGTCCGCGCGGCGGCGGGCCGCGACGGCCTGCCGGGTCTCGCCGATCCCGCCTGACCGGTCGGACGGTCGCGCTCGGCTATCTTCCACGCATGATGCGACGACTGGTTTTGTTCGACGTGGACGGCACCCTGCTGTGGAGCCACGGGGCAGGGCGGAGCGCCATCCGTGCCGCCCTGCTCGAAGAACTCGGAGCCACCGGGCCCATCGACGGGTATCGGTTCGACGGGAAGACCGACCCGCAGATCGTCCACGATCTCATGGCGGTGGCCGGTGTCCCGCTGGACGAACCGGGCATAATGGAGGCGCTGTTCCGGACCTACCTGCAGTTGCTGGAATCCGAACTGAACACCAGCGTGATCGTCGAGGCGCTGCCCGGCGTGCCGGCGCTGCTTGACGCGCTCGAGGCGCACGACGCCGCGGTGCTGGGTTTGCTGACCGGCAACGTGCGGGACGGCGCGGCCCTCAAGCTGCGCGCGGCGGGCCTTGACCCTGCGCGCTTCCACGTCGGTGCGTACGGCTCCGATCACGCGCACCGGCCGGAGCTGCCGGCGATCGCCGTGGAGCGCGCGGCCGAGGCGCTCGGGTTTCGCCCGCGAGGC
>JBDHIW010000146.1:0-6273 GCA_039587215.1 Gemmatimonadota bacterium
AAGAAGAGCCGGGCCAAGTACGCGTACGGCGGCGTCGCCATGGCGACGGTCGCCGTCTTTGCCGTGGCGTTCAGCAGCAGCAGCAGCGGCGTCCCGTCCGTAGACGGCAACTCCATCTGGCAGGACGTCGTGGAGCGCGGCACCATGCTGCGCGAGGTCCGCGGCCCCGGCACGCTCGTGCCCGAGCAGATTCGGTGGGTGCCGGCGGTGACGGCCGGGCGGATCGAGCAGAAATTCGTCCAGCCGGGTACCGAGGTCGATTCCGGCACGGTGCTCCTCGTTCTCACGAACCCCGACGTGCAGCTGGAGATGCTCGAGGCGGAGCGGCAACTGGGCGCGGCGCGGGCGCAGCTCGTGAGCCTGCGGTCCTCGCTGGAGAATCAGCGCCTCACGCAGGAGGGCATCGTCGCATCGGTGAAGGCGCAGCATCTGCAGGCGCAGCGCGATGCCGCCGCGTCGGAAGAGCTGCACGAGCGGAATCTCCTCTCCGAGTCGGAGGTCGCGACGGCCCGCGAGCGCGCGGCCGAGCTGGCAACCCGGCTCACGGTCGAGGAGCGCCGGCTCGAGATCCAGCAACAGACGATCGAGCCGCAGCTGACGGTGCAGCAGGAGCAGGTGACGCGCCTCGAGCGCATCGTCGCCTTCCACCACACGCGGATCCAGTCGATGCAGGTCGTGGCCGGCACGCGCGGCGTCCTGCAGGACATGGAGCTCGAGGAGGGCCAGTGGGTGCTGCCCGGACAGACGCTCGCGCGCGTCGTACAGCCCGACCGGTTGAAAGCAGAACTGCGGATTCCACAGCTGCAGGCGCGTGACGTCGCGCTGGGGCAGTCCGTGATGGTCGACATGCGGAGCGACACGATTCCCGGGCGGGTCGTGCGGATCGATCCCGCCGTGCAGAACGGTGCGGTGACGGTCGACGTCGCGATCGACGGCGCCTTGCCGCCCGGTGCTCGTCCCGATCTGTCGGTGGATGGGCTCATCGAGATCGACCGGCTCGACGACGTGCTGCACGTGGGTCGACCGGCGTACGGGCAGGCCAACAACACGACGACGCTGTTCCGGGTCGCGGCCGACGGGAAGTTTGCCGATCGCGTGCGCGTCCGCTTCGGCGCAGGGTCTGCCAACAGCATCCAGATCCTCGACGGACTGCGACAGGGTGACGCGATCATCCTGTCCGACATGACGCAGTGGGCGGAGTACGACCGCGTCCGCATTCGCTGAGCACCCACGCAACGATTTCCCCCCTCCAGGAGGGCGCATGACGGCAGGAAACGGATCACTGATCACGCTGCAGAACGTCGCCAAGGTGTTCTACACGGACGAGCTCGAGACGCACGCGCTGGCGGGTATCGATCTCGAGATTCGCGAGAACGAGTACGTCGCCATCGCGGGGCCGTCGGGCTGCGGCAAGACCACGTTGCTGTCGATCCTGGGCCTCCTGGACTCGCCGTCCTCCGGCACGTACACGCTCGCGGGCCGGGACGTCTCGTCCTTGAGCAATCGTGAGCGCGCGGCCGTTCGCAACGAGCAGATCGGCTTCATCTTCCAGGCCTTCAACCTGATCGGCGATCTGACCGTCGCCGAGAACGTGGATCTGCCGCTGAGCTATCGGGGTGTGCACGCGGCCGAGCGGCAGACACGGGTGGAGGAAGCGCTGGAGCGCGTGGGGATGGCCCACCGGATGAAGCACTATCCGTCGCAGCTCTCCGGCGGTCAGCAGCAGCGGGTTGCGGTGGCCCGGGCGATCGCCGGTCGGCCGCTCATCCTGCTCGCCGACGAGCCGACCGGGAACCTGGACTCCAAGAACGGCGGGGCCGTGATGGAGCTCTTGACCGAGCTCCATGCGGACGGCGCCACCATCGGGATGGTGACGCACGACCCGCGCTATGCGGAGAGCGCCCAGCGGGCGGTCCACCTCTTCGACGGCCACGTCATCGACGAGAGCAGTGCGATCTACGACACCAATCCCGGCCTCGCGGTCGCAGCGGGGTGACGCGATGACGACCGTCGTGCAGGATTTCCGGTACAGCATGCGGATGCTCGGCAAGAATCCGGGCGTCACGCTGATTGCCGTGGTGGCGTTGATGTTGGGTATCGGCCTCACCACGACCATGTTCTCGATCGTCTACGGGGCGCTGTTCCGCGGGCTGCCGTTCGAGCAGGCTGAACACATCATGCATCTCGAGCGCAACAACCTCGAGGACGACATCGAGAGCATGGAAGTCACGCTCCACGACTACCGTGATTGGCGCGAGCAGCAGTCGTCGTTCACGGACCTCGCCGGCTTCTGGCAGGGGACGATCAACATCAGCGGCAACGAGGGGCGCCCGGAGCGGTACAACGGAGCGTTCATGGCGGGAGACCCCTTCGGGATCCTCCGCGTTGGCGCGCTCAAAGGGCGCACGCTGCAGCCCGGTGACGACGACCTCGCCGCGCCCATGGTGGCGGTGATCGGCTACGACGTCTGGCAGAACCGCTATGACGGTCGGGACGATGCGATCGGCTCGATCATCCGAGTCAACGGCGAGCCGACGGAGATCGTGGGCGTCATGCCGGAGGGCTTCGCGTTCCCAATGTCGGAAGAAGTGTGGGTGCCGATGCGCGTGGACATCGACACGATCACCCGCGGTGAGGGCATGACGCTCGAGGTGTACGGACGCCTCAACGCGGGCGTGAGCGTCGACCAAGCCGCCGCGGAGTTCGCGACGATCGCCAATCGGCTGGCCATGGAGTACCCGGAGTCGAACGAGGGCGTCGGGGCAGTGATGAAGCCGTACACGGAGGAGTACATCGGGGACGAAGTCTCCATGCTGCTCTTCACGATGTTGGCGGCCGTCTTCCTGGTCCTCCTGATCGCGTGCGCCAACGTCGCCAATCTGTTGCTGGCGCGTGCGGTGCAGCGCAGCAAGGAAGTGGCCGTTCGCTCGGCCCTGGGGGCGACCCGGGCCCGCGTCATCGGGCAGTTCCTGACCGAGACCTTCGCGGTGACGATCGTGGGCGCCGTTTTCGGGCTCGCGATTGCGTGGTTGGGGGTGCGGCTGTTCAACAACGCGATCGTGGATACGGATCCGCCGTTCTGGATCGACATTCGCATCGATCTCGTCGCCATCGCGTTCGTGATGACGCTGGTAGTGATCGCCACGGTCCTGGCCGGCGTGTTCCCCGCGATCCGGGCGTCGGGTGCGGACATCAACGAGGTCCTGAAAGACGAATCACGCGGCTCGTCGAGCCTGCGGATCGGCAAGATGAGCAAGGCGCTCGTCACGGCCGAGATCGCACTGTCCTGCGGGCTCCTCGTGGCCGCGGGCTTGATGATCAAGAGCGTCGTGCAGCTGCGGACGATCGACTATGCGTTCCATGTGGACGTCGCGACGGCGCGCGTCGGGCTCTTTCCGGCCGACTACCCCGACCAGGAGCGCCGCGTCCAGTTCTTCGACGAGCTGACCGGCCGGCTGGCGGCGCAGCCCGGGGTTGCGGCCGCGGCACTCGGTACGGCACTCCCCGGCTTGGGCAGCGGTGGCAATCGATTCGGGGTCGAGGGCCAGGTGTACGCCGAGGATTCGGACTATCCGCTCACGCGGTGGGCAGCGGTGACGCCCGGCTACTTCGAGACGTTCGGTCTCGCGGTGCGGGAGGGCGGCCGCGACTTCACCGTGCAGGACACCGAGGCCAATCTGCCCGTCGCCATCGTGAACGAGACGTTCGCGCAGAAGTTCTTCCCGGGCGAGAGCCCGATCGGTCGCCGCATTCGTGTCGGGGCGAGCGAGAGCGAGGAACCGTGGCGGACCATCGTGGGCGTGGCCCCGGACATGATGATGCAGGGTATCGGGAACAACGACACCGGCGAAGAGGGCATCTACGTGCCGGTGGCGCAGGAGGATCAGCGGTTCATGAGCATCATCGTGCGGGGAGAGAACGCCTCCATGGCGCTGGCGCCCGTGATGCGGGACGTAGTGCTCGCGATCGATCCCGACCTGCCGCTGTACTGGGTGAACACGCTGGACGAGCGGATCGCGGAAGCCACGTGGTTCTTCAACGTCTTCGGCGTGCTCTTCATGGTGTTCGGTGGCGCGGCGCTCTTCCTTGGGGCCGTCGGCCTCTACGGGGTCATGTCGTTTGCGGTGACGCAGCGTACGCAGGAGGTCGGGATTCGCATGGCGCTCGGGGCGAACCACACGGACGTGATCAAGTTGATCATGAAGCAGGGGCTCTGGCAGCTCGGCATCGGTCTCACGGCCGGGTTGGGCATCGCCGCGCTCCTGTCCCGCGGCCTCGAGGTGGTGCTGTACGAGGTGGAGCCGTGGGATCCGATGCTGTTTGCCTTCGTGGCCATGATCTTGGCCGTGGCCGGACTCGCGGCGAGCTTCATTCCCGCACGTCGTGCGGCGGCGGTGGATCCGGTCGTGGCGCTGCGCTACGAGTAGCTCCGGAGTCGGATGTCATCACGCCCCGCATCGACGAGTGTCGGTGCGGGGCGTTCCGTATGTGGGGCGTATGCCGATGTCGGGTGTGCGCGCGGAGGCGGCTCTCGGACGACGGCGCCTCAGTCGCCCGTCCGGTACTCCTCGACGCGATTGCGCCCGTTGGCCTTGGCCGCGTAGAGCGCCTCGTCGGCG
This sequence comes from Gemmatimonadota bacterium, assembly GCA_039587215.1. Lineage (GTDB taxonomy): Bacteria > Gemmatimonadota > Gemmatimonadetes > Gemmatimonadales > GWC2-71-9 > CAMYLY01. Next base: position 4,620 of record JBDHIW010000146.1, read on the forward strand.
GCGCTGAGCATCTCGTCGAGGGACGCGACGGTGTCCGTCCGCTCCACCAACCCCACGCTGCAGGTGAACCGGATCGTCGTGCCCTCGTGGTCGACCTCGATCTTCCGGACCGCGGCGCGGAGCCGTTCGGCCGCGATCACCGCCTCGCGCCGCGCGGTCTCGGGCAGCAGGACCGCGAATTCCTCACCACCCAACCGTCCCGGCGTGTCCGCCTGCCGCGCCACGGCGCGGAGCGCGTCTGCGACGGCACGGATCGCGGCATCGCCGGCCGCGTGCCCATGCGTATCGTTGATCTGCTTGAAGTGGTCGATGTCCATCATGAGGATCGACAGCGCGCGTTCATATCGAATCGACTGATCCACGGCCGCCTCGCCCGCCGCGATGAACGCACGACGGTTGGCGAGGCCAGTGAGTTCGTCGGTGCGCGCCTGCTCGCGCATGTGGGCGTACGCCTCGCGGAGCTCGAACGACAGCTCGAACGTGCGTCGCAGGAAGAACGCGAGGATCTGCGTGCTGCGGAACAACGCCGTGACGTACAGGACGCCGCCGGCGGCCATGACGCGTGTCTCGAAGGTCCCAAACACGGCCAGGCCGATCGTCGGGGGGAGCATCACGGCGAGTACGGCCACGAGGGAGGCGGTCGCGTGGGCGGAGTAGGCGGCGACGACCGCGCCCGTGACACCGAGCAGGAAGAAGTACACGACCGCCTGGTGCAGCGGTGACTCCGCCGGCATGATGAGCCACCCGCCCAGGCCCCAGATGAGCGAGACCAAGCCCAGTGACACGACGAAGCGGTGCTCCCACAGCTGCATCGTCATCGGCAGCGGGTCGGCGCGGCGATAGGCGTACGCGAGCGCGATGCGACCGAGGATCACGAGGGTGAGCACGGCCCACCACACGAGGAGGTGGAGATGGTCGGTCACGTCCCACAGCACCCAGCAGATGACGGCGGCCGCCAGGATGCCGATCAGCTGGGCTGGCGGACCCTGACGGTACAGGATACGGACCTTCTCGGCGCGCGTGTGCGACTCCGCGGAGTCGGCGAGCGACCACTTCAGCGCCCCCGAGAGGCGTTGCGTGAGGGAGCGGCGCGTCATGGGCGTTGGAGGCGCCCTGCCGCCCGCGAGCCGACGTTCGGACGGCTGCGGCGTGACGGGTGACCGTGGTCGTATGGCGGCATGCGTTGTAGGAGCGAGAGGGCCGGGGTTGCCCGCATCAGCCTCGAGCCGGTGCGTGGGAGGCGGCGATCACCCCCGGCAAGGTACCGGTCGGTACCGGGTCGGGGGAGTAACGGTCCAATCGGCGATGCGGCAGTCGGACCGCGCGATGCCGATGGCGTGGCCGTGTGCGCCCGGTACTACTCGTAGCGCAGTGACTCGACCGGATCGACCGCGGCGGCCCGGCGGGCGGGCAGGAACCCGGCGGCGAGCCCGAGCCCGACCAGGATCGAGACACAGAGGATCGCGATGGGCCAGGACAGCGCGGGGTGGGCGATGTACTGCATCGCCGGGTCGTCGGTCGCGAGCGCGTTCACGGCGGCCACGATCGTCGCCGAGACCCCCAAGCCGAGCGCGCCGCCGCCGAGCGAGATGAGCAGGGCCTCGAACACGAACTGGCTCATGATGTGGCTCTTCCGCGCGCCGACGGCGAGCTT
>JBDHIW010000147.1:0-6271 GCA_039587215.1 Gemmatimonadota bacterium
ATCGTCAAACTGACGCTGCGCGATGTGAAAAGGATTGAGGTCCTCCGCCCCCGAGGCCCCTCCCGACTTCCCAACCGCCCGACGAACCTTGCTCGACATAGTCTCCTCGCTGTTGTGATTCGAATCGAGGCACGCACGGACGGGAGCGGACGTGACGCCCCGTGCCCGACCGCGCGCGTGCATCGCGGATCGACTCGCCTCCAACCTGCCGCCCGCCAATGAAGGCACCATGAAGGTGCCGCCAAGGCCCGGTCGGATCTACTCCCCGTCGGCGGTCTTGAGCCGCTCGAAGTCCTCGCCGAGCACGGCGCGCAACACGCGGGTGGCGTGTGCCGGTATGCCGCTGAGCCGCAGATCGACGCCCGCCCGACCGGCTTCCCTGATGATCCGCCGCATCACCAGCGCTCCCGTGTAGTCGATCCGGCCGAGATGACTGAGGTCGAGAACGAGCTTCGAGGCGTCTGGGTGGCGCGCGAGCTCCGTCACGATCGCGTCGTCGAGCGGCGGGGCCGACGCGAAGAAGAGCACGCCCACGGGCGCGATCCTGAGCGCGTCCCCATCGCGCGACGTGCGAACCTCGATGAGCAACTCCCGCCAGAGGTGCGCCACGCCCGCCAATCCGACCCCTGCCAGCACGGCGATGTCGACCCGCGGTGCCAGCACGAGCGTGAGAGCGAACGTGATCCACCCCACGCCGGCCTGCAGTCGCGAGTCACGAACCATCGCCATGAGCGGACGGAACTGGATCAGCTCCGCCACCGCGGCGATGACGATCCCGCCCAGCACCGCCCGCGGCAGCCCCTCCAGCACGCCGGCAAACGGCAAGAACGACAGGACGACGACTCCAGTAACGGCACCGGTCCACCGACTGCGCGCCCCTGCCAGTCGGGCCACGGAACTCCTCGAAAACGAGCCGCCGACCGGAAATGCCCCCGACAGTCCCGCGGCAAGGTTGGCCACCCCCTGGCTCACGAACTCGCGGTTCGGACTCCACGGCGTCCGATCCTGCTCGGCGAAGACGCGCGCGATCGCGGCGGGCTCGGCGAATCCGACCAGTGCGATCACGCCGCCGGGAACGATGAGCGCCGGCAGCATGCGCCATGGCAGCGACCCGACATGGTCCGGCAAGGAGATTGGAATCGACCCGAGCGTCGGGCCGGAGAAGTCGGAGAGTGCACTGAAGAGCAATGCGCCCACGACCGCGACGAGTATGCCGGGCATCAGCGGGTGCAGCCGCCTCGCTCCCAGGACCAGGCCGATGGTCCCCAGTCCAAGCAGCGCAGACGGCACGTGCCACGACGCCGGGTGCCGGAGCGCATCGACGGCACCGAGGACGATGCCGCCCGCCCCACCCGGCACACCGAGTAGGGTCGGCACCTGCGTGAGCGTGATGAGGATTGCGGCGGCCGAGGTGAACCCCTTGAGGACCGGCTGCGACATGAAGTACGCCAGGAAGCCCCCGCGGATCGCGCCGAGCCCGAGGCGCACGACGCCGACGACCAGTGCCAGCAGCGCGGCGAGGCCGATGAACTCCTCGGTCGTGGGTGCGGCGAACGCGCTGAGCGCCCCCAGGGTCAGGAGGCTCGTCATCGCCACCGGGCCGGTCTGCAGATACGGCGAAGAGGCGAACAACGCAGCGAGCACCGGCGGGAGCACGCCAGCCCACAGTCCGAGGTACGGCGGGAGTCCCGCGAGCTGGGCGTACGCCATCGATTGCGGAATGAGGACCAACGCCACGCTCACCCCGGCGACCAGGTCACCGAGGGCCGGCCACGGAGGGGTCCGCGGAGCGGAGGGCATCGAGGGGCGAGTCATCGAGGGTTGCGTCAGTATAGATATAATGCAATATTGTGATAGCTACAAGGACTCCGGGAGCTCCCATGCCAACATCGCACGACGTCAGCATCGGCGACGACGTTCTTTCGCGAGCCGCGACGGTCATCAAGTGTCTCGGTCATCCGCTCAGACTCCGTCTGTTGGAGGCTCTCGAGCAGGGCGAACGCACCGTCTCGGAGCTGCAGGAGTACGCCGACATGAACCAGGCGGCGGTCTCCCAGCAGCTCGCCACGCTCAAGGCGCGGGGCATCGTCGACTCGCGACGAGAAGGCACCTTCGTCTACTATCGCATCGTCGAGCCCAAGGTCAATCAGATCTTGCAGTGCATCCGTGACTGTGACGTTTAGCTCCCTCGTCGCCTGACCGCGCTTCTCTAAAGGACCGCGCATGAGTGCAGCCGTCCCGGCCGCTCCGGCGGCGCTTCCGCCCAAGTGGGCCAAGGTCATCGATCACACCCGGTGCATCGGGTGTCACGCGTGTTCGACGGCCTGTAAGTCGGAGAACGAGGTCCCGCTGTCGGTCAACCGAACCTACGTGAAGTACGTCGACGTCGGAACGTTTCCCCAGACCAGGCGTGCCTTCCAGGTCACCCGCTGCAACCAATGCGAGGACCCGCCCTGCGTCGAGGCATGTCCGACCGCCGCGATGTATCAGCGCCCCGACGGCATCGTGGACTTCGACAAATCGCGCTGTATCGGCTGCAAGGCGTGCATCGCCGCCTGTCCCTACGACGCGATCTTCATCAACCCGAACGACCACTCTGCGGAAAAGTGCAACTTCTGCGCGCACCGGCTGGACGTGGGTCTCGAACCGGCCTGCGTCGTGGTCTGCCCGACCCACGCGATTCTCGTCGGAGACCTGCACGATCCGACCTCCGGCGTGAGCGACTACGTCCATCGCGACGCGGTCGCGGTGCGGCGACCCGAAAAGGAGACGCACCCCAAGCTGTTCTATAAAGGCGCGCACCAGGCGACGCTCGATCCCATCGCCGCGCAACGGCCGGATGGCGGGCTCTTCATGTGGAGCGAACAGCAGGCCGGCCCTCATCACGTGGTGTCGGGCCATCCGCGGTCGGCCGGCAACAGCTCGGCCGCCGCAATCCTCGCCTACGACGTGCCGCACAAGGCGCCCTGGGACTGGCGGGTCAGTCTGTACACGTGGACGAAGGGCATCGCCGCGGGTGCGTACCTCGTGCCGCTGTTCATGGTACTTGCCGGCACCATCGAGCCCGGCAGCGTCCTGTGGCAGTGGGCGGCCCCGGTCGTGGCCGGCGCCTTTCTCGGCGTCACCGGGCTGCTGCTCATCTGGGACCTCGAGCACCCCGCGCGCTTCCTTTACATCTTCACCAAGGCGCAGACGCGAAGCTGGCTGGTTCGCGGCGCCTACGTCATCGGCGGCTACTCCGCGGTCCTTGCCGGCCACTTCGCATCCAGCGTCTTCGCGCAGCCGCAACTGCAGAAGCTCCTGATGATCCCCGGGGTGCCGCTCGGCGTGATGGCCGCCGTGTACACCGCATATCTCTTCGCGCAGGCCCGCGCGCGCGATCTCTGGCAAAGCCCCCTGCTGCCGCCGCACTTGGCGGCGCAGGCGTTCCTCGCAGGATCCGGCGCGCTGGTCCCCGTGGCAGCCCTGCTCGCCCCTGAGGCCGTCCCCGCCCTGCTCTGGATCCTCGCGGCAAGCAGTCTCGCCCACCTGCTGTTCGTCGCCGGCGAAGTGACCATGGGACATCCGACGGCGCACGCGCGGCTCGCGGCGACCGAGATGACGCGCGGGCGCTATGCCCGCTTCTTCTGGTCGGGGCTCGTGCTGGCCGCCGCCGGCGTCGCAGCACCGTGGATCGGGATCTGGGCCTTCGTGCCCGCCCTTGCCGGCCTGCTCGCGCACGAGCACGCCTACGTCCAGGCCGGTCAGGCCGTTCCGCTCGCGTGAGAGGCGACCGATGAACGTACACGACCTGAATCAGCGCGTTCGCGTAGCCCGCGAAGAAGCGGAGCGACGCGGTGAGACCTTCTATCCCGGTCCGAGCCGTATCCACCTCGCCTCGTTCCCGCCCAAGGAGCGATGGGACGACTGGGTCGAGCTGGACGCGCGCGCGTGGCCGGAGCGGAAGGAACGGCGGTACACGCTCGTGCCGACGACCTGCTTCAACTGCGAGTCGGCCTGCGGGCTGCTGGCCTACGTGGACGCGGAGACCAAACGGGTGCGGAAGTTCGAGGGCAATCCCGAGCACCCCGGTTCGCGAGGGCGCAACTGCGCCAAAGGCCCCGCAACGCTCAACCAGATCACCGATCCCGACCGCATTCTCGCACCCCTCAAGCGCGTCGGTGCGCGGGGGGAAGGCCGATGGACGCAGGTGAGCTGGGACGACGCACTGGAAGACATCGCGGGACGCATTCGCACGGCCATCCGCGAGGGGCGCCACAACGAGATCATGTATCACGTCGGACGCCCCGGCGAAGACGGCTTCACCGAGCGCATCCTGGCCGCATGGGGAGTCGATGGACACAACTCCCATACCAACGTCTGCTCGTCGAACGGGCGGGCGGGGTTTCAGTACTGGATGGGGCTGGATCGCCCCAGCCCCGACTTCGCCAACGCCGAGGTCATCGTCCTGATCTCGGCACACCTCGAGACCGGGCATTACTTCAACCCGCACGCCCAGCGCATTCTCGAGGCACGGCAGAACGGCGCCAAGCTCATCGTCTTCGACAGCCGGTTGTCGAACACGGCCACGCATGCCGACCACTGGCTCGCGACGGTCCCCGGGTCCGAGGCGGCCGTGCTGCTCGCCATCGCCAACCACCTCATTCGCACGGGTGCCTACAACCGGGAGTTCGTACGCCGCTGGTGGAACTGGGCGGAGTACCTGGCGGCCGAGCACCCGGACGTCGAGCCGACGTTCGACGCGTTCGAGTCGATCCTGCGCTCGGTCTACGCGGAGTACACGCCCGCGTTCGCCGCCCGCGAGTCGGGTCTCGACGAGGACACGATCGTCGAGGTCGCGGAGATGGTCGCCTCGGCCGGCACGCGCCTCGCCACGCACAACTGGCGCAGCGCCGCCGCGGGCAACGAAGGCGGGTGGCAGGTGTCCCGCACCATCTTCCTGCTGAACGCCCTGATGGGCGCCGTGGCCACGCCGGGCGGCACGCATCCGAACGCCTGGAACAAGTTCGTGCCCCGCCCCATCCATACGCCCCCGCACCCGCCGCGGTGGAACGAACTCACGTGGCCCGTCGAGTTTCCGTTGGCCATGAACGAGCTGTCGTTCCTTCTTCCGCACCTGATGCGTGAGGGACGCAGCACGCTCGACGTCTACTTCACGCGGGTGTACAACCCGGTCTGGACGAACCCCGACGGGTTCAGCTGGATCGAGATGCTCACCAACGAGGCCCAGGTACCGCTGCACGTGGCGCTCACCCCGACGTGGAACGAGACGGCGTACTTCGCCGACTACATCCTTCCGATGGGGCACAGCCCGGAACGGCACGACCTCCACTCCTACGAGACCCACGACGCGCAGTGGATCGGCTTCCGTCAGCCCGTGCTGCGGGCGGCCGCTGAGCGGGCCGGGACGGCGGTGACCGATACGCGGGACGTCAATCCGGGAGAGGTCTGGGAGGAGAACGAGTTCTGGATCGACCTCACGTGGCGGATCGACCCCGACGGCTCGCTCGGCATCCGGCCGTACGTAGAATCGCGCCGCGAGCCCGGTACCAAGCTGGGTATCGACGAGTACTACGCCTGGGCTTTCGAACACTCGGTGCCGGGCCTGCCCGAGCGCGCCGAGCGCGAGGGGCTCACGCCGCTCGAGTACATGCGGCGATACGGCGCCTACGAGATCCGGCGCGGCGTCGGCGCCATCTACGAGGAGGAGGTCCCGCGGGACGATCTTCAGGATGTCGCCGACGGGCCCTTCGGCCGAGTATATACGCGGGCGCCCAAGGCGCCGGGACACAACATCGTGCCTCAGCCGTCGCCCGAACCCGACGCCGACGGGCGGCGGCCGATCGGGGTCCGCGTCGACGGGAAGATCCTCCGGGGATTCCCGACCCCGACCGGACGGCTCGAGTTCTGGTCCAGCACGCTCGCCGAGTGGGGCTGGCCGGAGTACGCGCTGCCGACCTACATCCGGAGCCACGTGCACCCCGAGAACCTGGACCGCGATCAGTCGGTGCTCATCTCCACGTTCAGACTACCGGTGCACATCCATACCCGCAGCGGAAACGCGAAGTGGCTGGACGAGATTGCGCATACGAATCCCCTGTGGCTCCACCCGGCCGACGCCGCAGGCCTCGGCGTCGGGACCGGAGACCTGGTCCGGGTCGAGACGGCCATCGGCCATTTCGTCGTCAAGGCATGGGTGACGGAAGGCATCCGGCCCGGGGTCGTCGCGTGCAGCCACCACATGGGCCGCTGGAAAATCGACCAGCATGGT
>JBDHIW010000148.1:0-6182 GCA_039587215.1 Gemmatimonadota bacterium
CCCGCAGCGGCTGACCCGCCCGTCACGCGTCCGCGCGACGAGGCCGGCCCGCTCGAGCACGCGCAGGTGCTTGGAGATGGCCGGGCGGGACACGGCATACGGCGCCGCGAGTTCGCCCACGGTGCGGCTCCCCTCTGCCAAGCGTTCCAGGATGTCCCGGCGGGTGCCGTCGGCGAGGGCGCTGAAAACCCGGTCAAGGCGTTCTTGATTGGTAACCATGTAGTTACCAATTTAGTACTATCGGGGTCGCGGTCAAGAGGGACGGTAGGGATGGCGCAGGTGGGGCCGGTCAGTTCTCCCGCTTCTTCATCTCTTTGAAGAGACGCTGCGCATCGCGGTCTTCGTCGTTGTCCGGAAGCGTGTCGTCGAACTTGCGCCGTGCCTTGGATTTCTCCTTGGCAACCTTGGCGGCGTTCTTCCGGGCGAGGGCGGCGAGCTGCTTGTCGTCGAGCGGCACAGGTTCTCCTGGCGTGGTGCTATCCGAAGCATCGGCGAGTGGACCCGACGGTGCAAGGGAGGACCGGCGGTGCGAAGGCGCCCACCCTCGCAGCGGCCGAGCCGTGGTCGATGGTGCGTCGGTACCAGTCGGACGTCGGCGGCGAAGCCGTACGCGTGGAGGTCGGGTAGCCTGGCACGGAGACGTGCTTGCCGCCACCATGCTCCTCGTGCCCACCGCCTATACTTGAGAAGCCCCCCGCTTCGGCTGGCAGGCCAGCCGTCCGCCGTTCCTGACCCGTGAGGTCGTGTCGTGACATCGAAAGCCATCCTGGCGCCACTGCTCTCGGCGGCCCTCGCGCCGGCCGCCGCCCTCGCCCAATCGTCCGAGGACGTGCGGAGCCTGTTGCTGACCGTGGAGATCGCGTCGGGCCGGATCGACACCGTCTACGCCGAGGACCGGCGGTTCGAGGCGCCGAACTGGTCTCCTGACGGCCGGTTCTTCGTGGTGAACACCGGTGGGCGGCTGTATCGGGTGCCGGCCGATGGCGCCGCGACGCGGACGGAGATTCCAACCGGGTTTGCCACCCGTCTCAACAACGACCACGGGATCTCACCCGACGGCACGCAGCTCGTCGTCAGTCACGACGCCGAGGAGCACATCGCGGATCCCGCGGAGGCGTGGCTGGCCTCGAGCATCTACGTCCTGCCGATCGAGGGCAGTGCGGCGCCGGTCAAGGTGACGTCGCGCGCACCGAGCTTCTGGCACGGGTGGTCGCCGGACGGCCGTACGCTGGCGTACACGGCGCGGCGGGACGGCGAGTGGGCGATCTACACGATTCCCGTCATGGGGGGAGACGAACGCCGCCTGACGAACTGCCCCGGGCTCGACGACGGACCCGACTACTCGCCGGACGGCCGCTTCATCTACTACAACTCCATCTGCAGCGGCTCGATGGAGATCTGGCGCATGGGACCCGACGGCGGCGATCCCGAGCAGCTCACGCGTGACCGGTACTCGAACTGGTTTCCCCATCCGTCGCCGGATGGGCGGTGGGTCGTCTTCCTGTCGTATCTCGAGGATCAGGGGGACGCGCACCCGTTCGGGCGCGACGTCGTGCTGCGGCTCCTGGACGTGCGGGACGGGTCGGTGCGTGACCTGACCGCACCGTTTTATGGCGGGCAGGGGACGTTGAACGTACCGTCGTGGTCGCCGGACAGCCGCCGAGTGGCCTTCGTGGCGTATGCGCGCCCGTAGGTCCGCGACACCGGTGACGCCCCCACGGGGCACCCGGCGGATCGCCGACGCCGTGCTGGCGACGCCGGACGGTTGACGACGGGGCGCGAGCCCCCAGGGTGCTATCGCGCGATGACCCTCGCGCGCACCGTGGGGGCGTCCCGCGGGAAACCGAAGTCGAACTCCAGCCAGACCGGATCGTCCGGATCCGCGACGATCTCTACATCGGCCGTCTCGCCGATGAAGAGCGTGAGCTCGGCCTGGCCCGGCACGGCCTGATGCGCGGGCAGGACGCCACCGTCCTTGGCGACGGGCCGCCACTGGGCGAGCGACGAGTCGGGCCGAACCAGCTTGGCGGTGAACACGGCAGCCGGCGCGATCATGCCCATGCGGAGCCGGATGGGCCGACCGGCCTCCACCTCGATGTCGGGCAGCAGCGTGTCGCCGTTGATGACCCCGCGGAATCGCGGCGGCATCGTCGCAGCAAACGGTTTCACGCTCCCGAGAAACATGTAGTCCGCCGACGGGTCGTACTCCTCATCGGAGCCGAGCACGATGATCGTGCCGTAGAGCCCGCGGAACAGCTGAGGGATGTCGTTGATGTGGCTGTGGTACATGAAGGTACCGGGCCGCATGAGCGTGAGCTGAGCCGTGAACGAATTGCCCGGCGCGATAGGGTGCATGATGAGTGTGTCCAACCCGCTCCAGTCGGGCACGCCGTCCGCATAGCTGTCGAGCTCCAGCCCGTGCCAGTGGATCGACGCGGGCTCGTCCAGCCCGTTCACGATGTGAACGTCCGCGGGCTCGCCCTGACGGAAGATCATGGTCGGTCCAGGACCCCCCGATGTGCGCTCGGCGTCGCCGCCGACGGCATCGGCCCCCGAGAGACGTACCTCGACCGGTGGCCAATCGCCGTTCTCCACGCCCGTCTTCTCGAGCGCCATGCGGAGCGTGTGCACGGGTGCTCGCGACCGGTCCGGGAGGTCGGCGTCACTTCGCGGCTTGACGTGAATGCCCATGGCCAACCCCGCCATGTGCGGCTCGTGGCCTGCGTGCTCGTCTCGCTCCGTGAGGATCATCTCGGGCGACACGTGGAAACTCAGGTGACAGTGAAAGAGCCAGTTCCCCGGGTGGTGCGGGGGCTGCCAGGCGACCGACATCGTTTCATGCCGAAAGAGCGTCTCGGTCACGACCGACCGCCAGCTTGCACGGTCGTAGATGGTGTCGCGCACCTGCGACCCGCGAGCCTGCACGTCGAAGTAGTACCCGTGAAGGTGCATGGGGTGCGGACGGGGTGTGGTATTCACCCAGCGCCAGTGGATCGAGTCGCCGATGGTGTGGACGATCCGCTCGGTATGCGGCCAGGATTTGCCGTTGATCGTCAGCGTCTCGCGAAAGGGGCGCGGCGGACTGACGGTCGTGTCGGGCGGGTCGCGCCACAGGCCGATCACGAAGACGCGGTCGTCGGCCCGCGCGGCGCCATCGTTCACCACGATCGCCCCGTGCATCTGACTACCCTGGTTGATCCGCGTCCGTCGGTCCTCCGTCACGGGCAGGGCCTGATACCAATACGTGCCCGGGCTGTCGGCGCGGAACGAGAATCGGGCAGTCGTCCCGGCGGCGATCTCTCTTGACACGACCGTATCGGCCGGCAGGTCGACGAGGCCCGTGACGCGGATGGGGAGCTCGAGGGTGTTGTGGATGCTGGCCACCACTTCGGTGCCGGTCGGGACCCGGATCAGCGGTCCGGGGATCTGCGGTGGCCCTCCGACCTCACGCAGCGCGAATACCTCGAGGCCGATCCCGTCCTCGGCCTCCGGGTGCCAGATCCCGGATGCCGTCTCCAGGTCGACGTGCCACACGCCGTCGATCATCGCACCGACGCTCTCGCGGTTGTCATTGGTGTGGATCGTCGGCGACGTATCCTCGTCGCTGACGTCGGCGGTCAGGGTGAGCGACAATGCGAGGAGAGGGAATGCGGCTGCGAGTGCGACTGATCGGGAGGGGAGGCGCATGCGTTGACTCGGTTTGGAGATGCCCGAAGGTGGCCCACCTTTGTGACGCCGTCAACTGCAGGCTCGTAGGGAGGCGAACGGCGGATGAGGTGGGGGAGCCGACGGCGTCCGTCGGTGCCCGATCGGGCCGAACGACGGCTAGCGTTCGCGCGGCGACTCACCTCGCAGCGTCGCCAGCGCCGCGTGCGCCCGGTCGACGAGGGGCTGGATCACTCCATTCCGCCCCGACCGATGAGGCGATCGACGCGGTAGCGGTCCCGGAGGGCGTGGCGAAGGCGTTCTCCGAGATCGTGCACGTGTCAAGATAGGGTTGTCGGGCGTGGAACCGAAACGGGAAGCCGTGTCCGATTCCTCTACGGACAGAGGGGTGTGGAAGTTCCGACACCTGTCCCTGACCGGCGCGGGCCGAGGGGTTAGTTTCGGAGGCATGACCGCCGGCCAGCCGTTCGCCGATCTCGCACCCGACCGCCGACGCCTCCTCGGATGGTGGCTCGCCGGGTGGGCCTTCATGGTGCTCATGACGGTCGTCATCGGCGGCGTCACGCGGCTCACCGAATCCGGGCTGTCGATCACCGAGTGGGCGCCGGTGTCGGGCGTCATACCGCCCATCGGAGCCGAGGCGTGGGACGAGGCGTTCCGAGCCTACCAGCAGATCCCCGAGTATCAAGAGCTCAACCGCGGCATGACGCTGAGCGAGTTCAAGCTGATCTTCTTCTGGGAGTATCTGCACCGCCTCTGGGCGCGGCTCGTGGGGCTGGTCCTCGCGGTGCCGTTCGTGGTGTTCCTGGTGCGTCGCTGGCTGCCCGCGCGCTTGGCCCGGCGCCTCGCAGGCCTGCTCGTACTGACGGGAATCCAGGGCGCGCTGGGCTGGTACATGGTCGCGAGCGGACTCGTCGACCGAACGGACGTGAGCCAGTATCGGCTGGCGGCTCACCTCGGCCTTGCCCTCGTGATCTATGTGATTACGGCGTGGACGGCTGCCGATCTTCTCGGGGCGGACGAGCCGTCGCAGGAGCGGCCCACAGCAGCCCTGCGGCCCTGGGCGGGCCTGGTCTTCGGTTTGACGTTCGCGACCGCCATTGCGGGCGCGTTCGTCGCGGGGCTCGACGGCGGGAGAGCGTACAACACGTTTCCGCTGATGGGCGGCACCTTCGTGCCCGGAGGGTATTTCGCGCTCGAGCCGTGGTGGCGGAACTGGTTCGAGAACGTCGCGGCGGTGCAGTTCAACCACCGGTGGATTGGGATGCTGACGCTGCTTGCCATTGTTCTGTTCTGGGGGCGCGCACGGAATCTCCCGGTGACCGGCGCCACGCAGTGGTGGCTGCACGCCCTGCCCGTCGTCGCGATGGCGCAGGTCACCCTCGGGGTCGCGACGCTCCTGCTGGTGGTACCGGTGTGGCTCGCCGCGCTGCACCAGGCGGGCGCGGTCGTACTCCTCACCGCCGCCGTGCTGCTCTATCGCGGACTCCGCCGAGACGGTTGATTCCCCTCGAGCGTCGGACCATCACGTGCAAGAGGAGATCCCATGAGTGAACAGTCGACGGTGGTGTGCGCGTGGTGCGGGAATCGGTTGGCGTCGGTCGCCCGCCTCGACACGGCCGCGCCCGTGTGGTACGGCATGTGTGAGACCTGCGCGACGGCGCACGGCGGGGGGATGTTCCCGACGCAGAACATGTTCACCCTGAGTGCGGCCGACTACGACGCGCTTCCGCTCGGCGCGTTGCAACTGGGTCGGGACGCGACCGTGCTGGCGTACAACGTTGCCGAGGGAGAACTGACCGGCAACACCCCCGAGGACGTCATCGGCCGGAACTTCTTCACGGAGATCGCCCCGTGCACGCGCGTGCAGACGTTCGAGGGCGTGTTCCGCGACATGGTAGAGCAAGGAAAGACGGCGCGACACGCGTTCGACTTCGTGTTCCGGTTCGCGGGCGGCGAGCGCTTCGTGCACATCGCCATGACGTACGACGCCTCGCGCGAGCGGGCGCTCATACTCGTGCAGGGCGCGCGCGAGGAAAGTCCGGCCGACGCGGGCGCGTCGGCCTGAACGCCGCACGTCCTACGCGGAGACGAGCAGTGCGAACGTCGCCAGGTTGGCGGCGACGATCGTCCAGCCTACGAATTTCAACCGGTGTGCGGTGAGGCCGGCGAACTGCACGCCGGCAACTGCGAGCACCGGCGGCACCACCGCCGCGCCGAACGGCCACGGCACGACGTCCGCGACGGTCGCCGCCGCGGCGCAGCCGAGCAGCCATAGTCCGAAGACGGGGGCGCCCCACCGCGTCCACTGATGCGACGCCGTGGCCTTCGTTCGGGCCTTCACGGCGTGGACCGCGAGCGTAGCCGCGGCGAACGCACCCCACCACACGGCCGCTGCCGGCCCGATGATGTCGGCCGAGGCCCCGCCCGCGAATCCGATGGGGACCGTGAGCGACGCGAACGCCGCCGCCAGGACCAGTTCGCCGCCGAGGCTCTTCAGACGCTTCAGGACTGCG
>JBDHIW010000149.1:0-6109 GCA_039587215.1 Gemmatimonadota bacterium
CCTGGCCGACGTAGCCGCCCGACACCGTCGGGCCCTTCACCAAGAGCTCACCGACCGGGTGGTCGCGGCCCGGGACGGTGCGCGGGTTGTCGATCCGGTACTCCAGCCCGTCGATGAGACGCCCGCACGAGCCGCGCCGGCTCTCGTTGAGGCGGTTTCGCGCGATGATGCCCGACTCCTCCGTCGCGCCGTAGATGTCGATCACCGTCACGCCGAGCTTCGCGAAGATCTCGATCACGCCGGGGTCGATGCGCGTCGACGACGAGATTCCGTAGCTGAAGTGCCCGCCCATCTTGTTGCGCAGAAAGATGCGGATTGCCGTGAGCTTGGCCTTGTCCAGGGTGCCGAGGTCGTGCAGGGCGCCGTGTCGCTCGATCCCGGTCAGATGCCGGTAGAGGTCGCGCCAGATCGCCTTGTCCTTCATCTCCTCGAGGACCTCCTTCATGATGAAGATCCAGAACTTGGGGACGGCCATCAGCGCTTTGATCCGCACGCCGAGCTTCTTCAGCTTCTTGATCTCGTTCTCCAGCACGTTGTCCTCGTCCGGCTCGCGCGTGAAGTACGTGACGCTGAATCCGCGCGCCTTGGTGACGAGAAACTCGAGCAGCGTGGCGATGTGCGTGTAGGGCCCGATGTTCAGGAGGTCTTCGACCTTCCGGAGGTTCATGACGTCCATGCCCTCGTTCACCTGGGCAATCACGTTGGCGTGCGTGATTCGGACGACCTTCGGTAGACTCGTCGTTCCCGACGTCGCGTAGTGGCCCAGCACCACGTCGGGATCGTCCAGTCGCGCCGACGGCTCGGGCCACTCCGGCTGCATGGCGTACGGCAGCTCCGACATCCGCCGCTCGTCGTCGTCCAGGTACCCCAGGCTCGGCACGTCGCGGCCCTCGAACACGTTGTAGAGGTCCGCGATGAGCACGAGCGGTGCGAGGCCGAGCTCGCGGAGCACGCTCTTCATCCGCTGCCGTGACGTGGGGCTCACCAGCACGATGTCCGGCGGACTCTGCCGCAGCAGGTGCGCCAGCTCGGCGTCGTGCATCTTGGTGTCGAGCGGGAACAGCACGTCGCCCGCGTAGAGGCACGCGAGGGCGAGCATGTCCCACTCCGGCCGGTTCGTCACGAACGTGCAGACGACCCGCTGCCGCGCCCGTGGCTCGAAGAGCTGGAGCGCGCGCTTCACGTTGTCCGCGTACTCCGCGAACGTCAGCGTCCGATAGGTGCTGCCGTTGTCGTAGCGGATCGCGGGCCGGGTGCCGTACGCGGGCAGCCGATCGCGCACGATCTCCGCCACCGACGCGATCGCTCGCTCGGCCGACCGCGGCGGGGCCGTCGCTGCAAGCGTGCTGGTCATGAGGTCCCATCCTTTCGCCCGTTCCCGTTCCCGTTGCCGCCGGTGGCGGCACCGGCGAGAAACGCCGAGCCGTTGAGCTTCAAATCACCCAGCATGAAGCCGTACCGCTCCGCCATGCCGAGCGTCTGGTTCACCTGCTCCGGCGCGATGGCGCCGCGGGCAAACGACCCGTTCGCACCCTCGAACCCGAGGAGTAAGGTCTCGCTGAGGCAGCCGGGGGCCATGCCGTTGTCCGGCAGGCCGATGCAGTGGATCTCATGCTGCTCGGGGAGGCGGGCGTACCCGCCGTCGAACACCATGTAGTCGTCGAGGTGGTCCTTGAACGCCGTGCTCAGGTTGGACGGCACGGACGCACAGGACACGATCGCGCCCGGCTTGACGAGCGCCGGGGTGATGAGGCGGCTGTCGGGGGAGTTCGTGGCGATGGTGACCACGTCGCAGTCGCGCACCGTCTCCACCGAGAGGTGAATCGTCAGGTACGGGTTCTGCTCCATGCCGCCCTCGCGATCGATCACCGCCTCGAGCAGACTGCCCAGCTCCCGCACGTCCTCGTCCTTGCCGCGGAACCACCGCTCCGCGCGGTCCCACACGGGGGGGCGGTCCGTCGCGCGCAGCTGGGGCAGGACGAGCTCCCGGAACAGCCGCTCGCCGAGGCCGCCGAGGCGCACGTCCTGGAACGATCCCGTCTCCCGAAACTGCTCGCGGACCTGGTTCGCGAGATAGAGCAGGCATTGCGCGCGGGTGCGCCGCAACCGCGCCACGCCGTCGTTCGCTTCCCGGCCGACGAGCTTGAGCGTCCCCACGTGACCGGAGAGCAGCGCGGCCAGCACCGATCCGATGTTGCCCGCGGCGCCCACCACGGCCGCCGTCGCGGTCCCCACCTCGATCTGCTGCAGTCCGGCCGCCTTGAGGATCCCTTCCACCATGAGCCCCGCCGTGTACGCGTTGCCGGTGGTCACGGGCACTTCGTAGTCGTTGACCGTGGTGCCGCGGTCCGTCACGATCGACGTGTAGGCCCCGAGGCCGACCATGGTCGTGGGGATGTGGTCGTCGCCCAGTTCCTTCACCGTCGTCACGGCATCCTGAATCTTGTCGCGAATCTCCTGCAGGCGCAGCGCGTCGAGGCGATCCGGACGGGCGACGCGCTCCCCGCGCGCGTACGCAGTCACGAGGTGGAACGGCAGGTACGGCACCGACACGAGGTTGGCCTCGACGACGAAGCCGTCGGCGCTCACGTAGTCGGTGTGGATCACGTCCGGCTCGAGGAACCGGGATAGGCGATTCCACCAGTTCGCGAGCCGCGTATCGTCGACCCGGCCGTTCACGCTCGGGAAGTAGTAGTCGCGGAGCTGATCCAGATGCGCGGGGTGCACGACGAAGCCCACGCGGGCGTCGAAGTCCACGCGCCGCTTCTGGAGCGGATGCGTCACCGGGACCGCGGCCGGCGAGCGGCGCTCGGCCGCCGTCGGCGGTGCGCCCACGAGATGGCCGATCAGCACGCCGTCGTTGTTGCGGGCGATGACCCGAAACACCTCGTCCAGCGCGTCCAGCACGCGGTCCATCTCCGCGCGACTGATGTCCGCCACCGGCTGAATGCGGAGCACCGACAGCCGCTTCTTGCCGGGGTTCCCCTTCAGCAGCGTCGTGAGCGGCGCCAGCAGGCGAATCGCGTGGTGGTGCAGTAGGTAGCTCGCGACGAGCAGCGACAGAAAGCCCTGCCGCACACCGAACCGGAAGAGCGGTCCCTTGTCGGCGAGGTCCGCGAACTCGACGCCGATCAGGAGACCGCGCCCGCGCACGTCGCCCACGACGTCGGGATACCGCTCCTGCAGCCGGCGGAGGCCGTCCAGCAGGTAGGCGCCCTTGTCGGCGACCGTGCGCATGAAGCGGTGGTCGTCGCGGGTGAGCATGTCCACGACCCGGGTGGCGATCCGGCAGCTGACTTCGTCCTCCGCGAAGGTCGACGTGTGCAGGATTCCGAAGTCGGGGTCGTACACGTTCTCGCGGATGAGGAGCGCGCCGATCTTCACCAGGCCGCCGCCGAGCGCTTTGCTCAGCGTGACGTACTCGGGGTCGATCGCGCCGAGCGGGCCGGCCGCGTAGGCGACGAAGTCGCCGGTGCGGCCGCAGCCGGTCTGGATCTCGTCGATCAGGAACGGGATGTCCAGATCGGCGTGCTGGTCGGCGAGCGACTGCAGCACATGGTCCGGCACGAGACGGATGCCGCCCTCGCCTTGGATGATCTCGAGACAGAAGGCCACGATGCGACTGGCCGCAACCTGTTCGACCACGATCCGGCCGTCCTCGACCCGTGGGACCGCGAACGCGATCTCGTGGCTGCGCTTCACCTCGTCGAGCCGCTCCACGTCGTCGAAGTCGAGAAACTCGGGTTGCACGGCCGACAGACCCTCGAAGCCCTCGCGATAGGTGCGGTTGAAGGTGACCTTGAGCGCGGTGGCCGTCTTGCCGTGAAAGGCGCCCTTGAACGCCAGCACGACCGGGTGCTGCCGGAAGCGCTCGAACTGCGCCAGGTTGTGCTCGTCCAGATCGTCCCGGAAGCCGCCGAGGTCGCGGGTCCCGCCGGGGATCTCGATGTCCGGATGGGTCCGCTCCGTGTCCCGCTGGAACCGCTCGATGTCGCGCGAGATGGCCTCGAACTGCCGGCGCAGCGCGTCGAACCGTACCTTGTACGCGTGCTTCACGGCCGCCTCGACCGCCTCCGCACCGCTGTTGGCAAAGTGGCACATGTACGGCGTGCTCGTTGGCAGCGCCTGGTTGAGGCGCTCGGCCAGACGGCCCGCTTCCCGACGGTCCGAGCTCTGGGCGAGAAACGGCACGTCCTCATCCAGCGCGTCCTTGAGCAGCGCCTTCAGTTCCGCGTTGTTGTGTCCGAAGAGGCCGGCCCCGAACCCGCCCACCAAGTCGAGCACCTCCTCGTCCGCCCCGTCGGCCCGCGTGCGGTACAAGTACGCGCCGCGCGCCTTCGTGAACGATACGTTGAGGTCCAGACTCTCCAGCAGATCGGCGAGCTTGGGGCGGCAGCGCTCGGCATAGGCCGAGGGCCCGTTGGTCGATCGTGTCATGAGGACCTCCTCACGCCGTGCGCGAACGGCAGCGCGGGCGCCGGCGCCGCCGCGGCGGACCGGCCGGCACGACGCCAGGCCAGCACGACCGGGAGCAGCGCGGCATCCGCCGCGAGCGCCAGCACGATGGTGAGTGAGCTGAGCAGCCCGAACTGCGCAGTGGGCATGAAGTCGGACACCCCCATGACGCCGAACGACCCGACGAGAATGCAGGACGTCATCACGAGCCGGGGCGTCACGGCGTGGAGCGCCGCCTCGGTCGCGCGCCGCCGATCGCGCCCGCGCCACCGTTCGCCCTGGAACGCGTGCACCATGTGGATCGTGTCGTCCACGGCGAGCCCCACCGCGATGCCGGCGATGAGCACGGTGGCCAGGTTCACGGGAATGCCCATCCAGCCCATGAGCCCGAGCACGGCCGCGACCGGGAAGAGGCTTACCGCCAATCCCAGCCCGGCGAGGGCCACCGACCGGAACAGCACGGCGAGAATCGCAGTGCAGACGACCGAGACCACGGCGAGCGACTGTCGCTGGGTCCGGATCACCCCGTCGTCCATGTTGGCCCAGAGGAGCGAGGTGCCCGTCGGCGTCAGCTGCACGTCGTTGGGCAGCACGTCCTCGGCCATGGC
This sequence comes from Gemmatimonadota bacterium, assembly GCA_039587215.1. Classification (GTDB taxonomy): domain Bacteria; phylum Gemmatimonadota; class Gemmatimonadetes; order Gemmatimonadales; family GWC2-71-9; genus CAMYLY01. The sequence goes on from JBDHIW010000149.1 coordinate 5,064, forward strand.
ACGGATCGCGGGCAGTAGCGTGAAGAGTTCCTGGCTGCTCGGGTGATCCATCATGACCACGAGCTGCAGCTGGTCGCCTCGCTCGGAGCGCATGCCGCCCAGTGTCGCCACCTGATCGCCCAGGGCGTGCGGCGCGGCCTCGAGCGCGAACGGCGAGAGCACGGCCTGAACGCCGGGCAGCGTCGCGAGGTCGGCTGCCAACGTGCGCAGGGGGCCGAGATACTCGGGCTGCAGCGGCGAGGCACCCTCCGGCACCCGGAACACGAGGTTCAGCGGGTTCTGGGGGAAGCCCTCGTGCTTCAGCACCGCGTAGTCGCGCGGGACGCGCGTGTCCGACCGGAAGAACTTCACGTAGTCGGTGTCCGCCCGGAGCGACGCGAGACCGAGGAGCGGCACGACGGCGACGGCGAAGGCGGCGACGATCCAGCGTGGGTGCCGGTCGACCACACCCCACCAGGCGTCGACCGCGCGTTCGCCGAACTTCGCGGTCGGGCGGCGCCGGGCACCGCGCCAGAACAGCGTGAGCAGCACGGGCGCAACCGTCACCGTGAGCACCCACGCCATGGCGATGCCGATCGCCCCGAACACGGCGAGCTGAAACACGGGCCGCACGCTGCTGCCGGCGAAGGCCAGGAAGCCCGCCATCGTCGTCAGACTCGTGCCCGCGCAGGGACCGGCGACGGCGCAAACCGCCCGGGTCGCGGCGGCCGCACTCGTGGGCGCGGCCGCACGCGCGCCGTGAAACGCGTGGATCAGGTGGATCGCATCGGCCACCGACAGGGCGATCAGCACCGTCGGCAGCATGATCGTGATCATGTTGAGCGCGTAGCCGGCCGCGATCAGGAGCCCTTGCGTGATGCCCACGGTCCCGAGCGCCACGCTCAGCAGCACGGCGGTGTCGCGCGCGTTGCGGAAGATCGCCACCCCCAACAACGCCACGAACAGCGCGACGAGCGGGAAGAAGAGCAGCATGTCGCGCCGTGCGGCCCGGTTGAGTTCGCCATTGATCACGGCGGTCCCGGCGATGCGCACGTCCGCCACGGCCG
>JBDHIW010000009.1:0-27245 GCA_039587215.1 Gemmatimonadota bacterium
GGAACAGTGCGAGTAAGCCGACGCCCTGGACCTCCTGCTTGGGCACGATGACGGTTCCACCGGCCTCCTCGACGCGCCGACAGTACTCCTCGATGTCATCGACGTCGATGTAGAGGCAGAGTTTCGCGGGCCATTCACCCCGCTGCGGCGTCATGAAGCCGCCGTTGATGCCGCTGTCGCTCTTGGTGTCGACGAGTTGGTAGTTGAGCTGGGGGAGATCGTTGGATTCCCACCCGAACGCCGTCCCGTAGAACTCTGACAGCCGGATCGGGTCTGCGGACCAGAACTCCCAGTGCACGACAGGCCGTCCCATGATGCCTCCGCAGGTCAGGGTTGTGTCCAGCTGTCGCTCTCGATGAGCTCCTTACAAAGGTCTTCCGCAGTGCGTCGGGCAGCCTCGGCCGCGAAGTTCACGACGACCCGGTGCCGCAGGACCGAGAGCGCGACGTCCGCCACGTCGTCGAGGTCCGCCATCGGCCGCCCGGCCAGGGCCGCTCGCGCCTTGGCTCCCAGGACCATGTACTGCGAGGCTCGGGGACCAGCGCCCCAGCTCACGTATTCCTTGACGATAGGCGGCGCGAGTGGGTCGTCCGGACGCGTCATGCGCGCGAGCGTCACGGCCGCCCGCACGATGGGCTTGGGCGCCGGGATTCGGCGGACGAGCTGCTGGATCTCCACGAGGTCGTCGGCACTGAGCACCGGTTCTACCTGCTGTGCGGTGTCGGTCGTCGTGGACTCGACGATCCGCTCTTCGTCGTCGCGGGTCGGATAGCGGACCGAGAGCTCCAGCATGAAGCGGTCGAGCTGGGCCTCGGGGAGTGGGTAGGTCCCCTCCTGCTCGATCGGATTCTGGGTGGCGAGGACGAAGAACGGCTCGGGGAGCGGGTGCGGCTCGCCGGCTGCCGTGACCTCGTGCTCCTGCATGGCCTGGAGCAAGGCGGCCTGGGTCTTGGGAGGGGTGCGGTTGATCTCGTCCGCGAGCACGATGTTGGCGAAGATCGGCCCCTCGACGAAGCGGAAGCTGCGGCGGCCGGTCCCGTGATCTTCCTCGAGGACTTCGGTCCCCGTGATGTCGCTCGGCATCAGGTCGGGCGTGAACTGGATCCGCGTGAACTGCAGACGCAGGGCCTCGGCGATCGTGGAGACCATGAGGGTCTTCCCCAGGCCGGGAACGCCGACCAGCAGCGCGTGTCCCCCCGAGACGAGGGCGGGGAGCACGCTCTCGAGGACGTCTTCCTGCCCGATGATTCGATGGCTGACCTGTTCCAGGAGTGAGGCACGGGCCTGTGCCAGTCGCTCCAGCAACTCGACGTCGTGTGCGGAATCCGTCTGATGTGCCGCTGCGTCGCTCACGTCCCCTCCACGGTCGTTCGAACGGGTGATGGCCACCCACGATCCTCAAAATCGGAACCCCTGTAATCCTAGGGTTCCGTGCCGTCTCGGGCCATACCGCGGTCGCTTGCCATTTGATAGGCATAGAGTGATTTTCCGGGCGCTCATGGGCCCTGGAAGCGTGTCGCGGAGCGGCCTCCAGCAGGCATATCGGTACTCTGGACTTGGCTGCATGTTCGCCGCGAGTGTGCTCGCGTTCCTCGGCGGCGGGTGGTTGTTGGATCTGTGGTTGGGGACGTTTCCCGTCCTGATGCTCCTCGGAGCGCTGGGTGGGGCCGGACTCGCCACGCTCAGCATCTACCGGACGCTCATCGGGGGCGAGCGTCCGACCGACGATTCCCATGGAGCGCGACCGTGAAGGACGCCGGTGTCGGGATAGCGATCACCGTGCTGGTGACCGCGGCGCTCTGGCAGATCTGGGGCGACGTGGCCCTGGTTCCGGCGCTGACGTTCGGGTCGCTGGCGACGGCGATCCACGTGGCCGCGAGCGCGCTGTTGCAGTCGGCGCTCGACGAGTCGTTTGGACGCGCGATGTCCCGGTGGGCCATGGGCATGGGGCTACGGCTGATCGGGGTCGCACTGTTCGCGGCGGCGGTGATCTTGATGCGGGATCGGTTTCCGCCGGCGCCGTCGGCCATCGCGTACTTGGGCGTGTTGCTGCCGCTGATGGGCTTGGAGATGAACCTGCTGCGTAAGCGATTGTGATGATCCAGGAACACGCTGCACCGGACGCTGGAGAGGGCGTGGACATCGGGGAACTCCTGATGCACCACACCGCCGATGCGTACGAGCTGAACTTCGAACCGCTGTTCCACCTGTCGTGGGGCAAGGTGCTCCCCGACATGCATCTCGGACCCATCACGTTCAACCTCACCCCGACCAAGCATGTGGTCTTCATGCTGCTCGCGGCGTTTCTGGTGTTCGTGACGATGTGGTGGACGGGGAGACAGTTGGAGCGGCAGCGGGCCGGTGAGCGGGCCCCCAAGGGTCTCGCCAACGCGCTGGAGGGCATGGTGCTCTGGGTCCGGAGCGACATCGCCATCAACTTCATCGGCCACGACGGACCGAAGTTCGCCCCGTACATCATCGCCCTGTTCTTCTTCATCCTCTACGGCAATCTCCTGGGCCTCGTGCCGTGGGGGGCCACGCCGACGGGCAATCTGGGCGTCACGGCGGCGCTGGCGATCGTCTCGTTCTTGGTGATCGAGATCAGCGGGATGCAGAAGCTCGGGTTCAGGGGCTACATGAAGACGATCTTCCCGACCATCCCAGGGGTGAGCGGGGCGGGCGCGGTGGCGCTTTCGGTGGCGCTCGGGCCAATCGAGCTGTTGGGTAAGCTGGTCAAGCCCTTCGCACTGTGCGTCCGACTGTTTGGCAACATGACGGCCGGGCACTTCGTCATCCTGTCGTTGTTCGGCATGATCTTTCTGTTCGGCCACGTCGAGATCTGGCGGTGGGCGATCGGTGCCGGTTCGGCCGGCATGGTCCTCGCCATCATGCTGCTGGAGATCATCGTGGCGTTCGTTCAGGCATACGTGTTCACGCTGATCACCGCGGTATTGATCGGCGTGATGCAGCACGAGCACTAGCAGGACCGGGCGGCCCGCGCGCCGCGCGTTGCCCGGACTCGTACCCGGCGAGGTCGTCGGGGAAGTTCACTGGCCCAACGGGCCGTTGGTGGACACCGCACTTGCGTCGTTCCGGAAGAGACGGCGCGCAGATGCGGCGGCGCACTGTGACCGAAATCTTCCGACAAACGATTGAGGAGTACGAATGCTTTACATGCTCAACCTCCTGCAGGCGCAGGCGCCGGTGGCCGACTACTCGGTGCTCGGCGTCGGACTCGGTATCGGACTCGCGCTCGTCGGCGCCGGGCTCGGCTTGGGCCGGATCGGCGGCCAGGCGGCCGAGGCGATTGCGCGCCAGCCCGAAGCGGCAAACGACATCCGCGGCACGGCGCTGCTCATCGCCTTCCTGATGGAAGGTGCGACGATCATCGCGGTGATCATGGCGCTGCTCGGCAAGATCATCGGCTGACATCGTGATGACACTCTTCACGCTGATGCTGCTCGCGGAAGAGGGTGGGGGAGGGCTCGGCGGGCCGTTCACGCTCGAGCCCGGCCTCATCATCTGGACGTGGGCCGTCTTCATCGCGCTGTTCTTCCTGCTCCGGAAGTACGCGTTCCCGCCCATCGTGCGCCTCACCGAGGAACGCGAGCGACGGATCGCCGACCATCTGGCGGAGGCTGAGCGTGCGAGCGCCGAGGCACAGAAAGCGCTGGAAGAGAATCAGCGTCTTCTCGCATCGGCAAAGGACGAAGCGCAGGCGTTCCTGAACGAGGCGAAGTCGCTTGCGCAGAAGGAGCGCGAGCAGACGCTGGCCAAGGCGCGGGACGAACAGCAGGCGCTTCTCGATCGTGCCAAGATGGAGATCGAGGGCGAGCGGGAGCGCGCGCTGGCCGAACTGCGGAAAGCGGCGGTCGACCTTTCCCTTGCCGCGGCGTCGAAGCTCCTGCAGCGGCGACTCGACGATGACGCCGACCGGCGGGTTGTCGAGGATTACCTCTCGTCGCTGGAGCGCTCCGGGTGAGGGCGATCACCATTGCGCGGAACTATGGCGAGGCGCTGTTCCTCGTCGCGGAGCGTCACGACGCCGCTGAGGAGTACGCCGGCATCCTGACGGCGCTGGCCGCCGTGATGGAGACCGACGAGACGGTGCGCGTGGCGTTCGAGTCTCCGCGCGTACCGAAGGCGACCAAGCAGCAGATTCTGTCGACGGCGCTTGCCGACATCGCTCCGGCGCCGTTCGTGCGGTTTCTGGATGCGGTCGTGAAGCGCGGTCGGCAGGCGCTCTTTCCTGCCATCGCCGAGCAGTTTGCGGGCCTCGTCGACGACAAGATGAACCGCGTGCATGTGGGAGTCACCCTTGCGCGGGAACCCAACGATGAACTGCGGCAGGTCATTCAGGAGCGGCTCAGCGCGGTGCTGGCGAAGGAGGCCGTCCCGACGTATCGCGAGGATCCGGAGATTCTCGGCGGAATGATCGTTCGGGTCGGCGACCGCATCATGGACGGGTCGCTGCGCAGGCGCATGGTGTCGCTGCGGCAGCGGATGCTCCGCGGCTAAGGGCGCCGTCCGTACCGGCAGGGACGAGCCTCGGGCCTTCTGGTTCGAGGCTCGTCGTTTTGTGGAGCGCGTCTTCTCGAGGAGGATTCGATGAGCACGACCGTAGGTTTCGTCGGGTTGGGGGCCATCGGGTGGCCAATGGCGGTGCATGTCGCGCGGACATTCGACACGGTCGTGTGGAACCGCACGACGAGCAGGGCCGCCGCGTTCGCGGACGATTACGGGACGAGCCATGCGGAGGACGTGGTATCGCTCGTGGAGGCGGTCGATGTCGTCGTGACGTGTCTCCCGACCTCCGGTGAGGTGGACGAGGTGCTGACGGCGGCGACGGACGCGTTCCGGGACGGCCAGCTCGTCGTGGACTGCACGTCCGGCGATCCTGCCGCCTCACGCGCTCTGGCCGAGCGACTCGGAGCCCGCGGCGTCGATTTCGTGGACGCGCCGGTGAGTGGAGGCACGAACGGCGCCGAGGCGGGCACGCTCACGGTGATGGTGGGCGGGACGGAGGTTGCTGCCGACCGTGCCCGGGACGTCGTAGCCCCATTCGCGGCCAAAGTGGTGCACGTGGGCCCGGTGGGCACGGCGCACGCCCTGAAGGCCGTCAACAACGCCCTGCTGGCCGTGAACATCCAGGCTGCCGGCGAAGGCCTGGCGGCCCTCGTGAAGCTGGGTGTCCCCGCCGACAAGGCGCTGGAGGTCATCAACGCCTCGAGCGGGCGGTCGAACGTGACCGAGAACCTCATCGGTGCCCGCGTGGTCAGCCGTGAGTGGCCCCGCACGTTTCGGCTGGCATTGCTCGACAAGGACGTGGGGATCGCGCTCAAGGTCTTGCACGACACCGGGGTGCCGAGTCACGCGATTGGGATGGCCAAGCAGGTCTACGGGGCGGCGCGGACGGTGCTGGGGGAAGAGGCCGACCACGTGGAACTGGTCAAGGAGATCGAGCGCGCGGCAGACGTGGAGATTCGCTAGCGCGTCGGCGGAGCGGGCCCGAAGGACCCGCTCCGCCGTTCGTCAGAACTCTACGGCGGGAGCCGTCTCCGCGCCTTCGGCCGCTTCGAAGTAGTCCCGCGCACCCACGCCGATCGCCTTCGCCGTCAGCACCTGCGGAAACTTGCGGATATACGCGTTGTAGGCGCGTACCGCGGTGTTGTAGTCCTGCCGCGCGGTCGAAACGCGGTTCTCGGTCCCTTCCAGCTGATCCTGCAGCATGCGGAAGTTCTCGTTGGACTGGATCTCGGGGTTGTCCTCCGCGATGGCGATGAGGCGGCCGAGCACACCATCGAGCGTCTGGTTGGCCGCAGCCATGGCGGCGAGATCGCCACCCTGCACCGCGCCACCGAGCTGGGCGCGCGCCTCGCTCACCTGCTCGAAGATCGCGAGCTCCTGTGCCGCGAACCCCTTGACGGTCTCGACCAGATTGGGAATGAGATCCATCCGTCGCTGCAGTGCGACCTCGATCTGTCCCTGAAACCCGTTGACCTGCTCGTCGAGGTCCTGGATGCGGTTGTATCCGCACCCGCTGGTGGTGACGAGCAGGAGGGCTACCACGTACCAACGGCGCATATCAGTTCTCCTCTGCTGTGGGCGCGCCCGCCGCATGCGTGTCGACGAACAGCGCCAGACGTTCGATCTGTTCCAAGTAGCGGTCACCGACGGGGTCCGACGGTGTCAGCGCGGCCGCTTTCCGGCCAGCAAGGCGGTCGAGCACCCATCCGAACGCGGCGACGTCCAGACCGGCGGCGTCGGCCACCGCCCGGACGAGTGGCTCGCGTTCCTGCGGTGGCGGCGTCCCGACCAGGCGGAGGGTTGCCCTGAACAGCACGAAGAACGTGCCGATCGACTCGAGCAACAGTCGCTCGAGCAGTTTCCCGCTCGTGGCGGCCGCCACGAGTTCGGTGCGCAGCCGGAGGAGCTTGCTGCGCACCTCGCGCTCGAGTTCCCGCCGCAGGTCTTCGCCCGTCGTCTTCATGTTCTCGAATGGCGATGACCCGTGCAGGACGCGGTGCGCTTCGCGCATGTCCTCGATCTCGATTGGAAACACGTCGGTCGACGCGCGCCATCCCTGCTCGGCGAAGATCAGCGGCGGCACGTAGCCCCGCTTGGTCCAGCCGTGGACGGCCCTGGCGATGGGATGCAGGGCGTTGGGCCCGGCGTCCTTCAGGACGAGCAGTGTCGACACGTCGCCGTTGTCGACGTCATGACGCACTGCCGGTCCGTAGAGGCAAAACGCGAGGAGGTTGTCGCCGAGCGCGGTCTCGAGTTCCACCGCGAACGCTTCCAGTTGCTTCTCGATGTTGACTGCCATGTCAAAAACTCCCTCCGGCACCGCCGCCGCCGAAGCCGCCGCCGCCGCCAAAGCCTCCGAAGCCACCTCCGCCGAAACCGCCGCCCCCGCCAAAACTCCCGCCGCCACCGTGCCACCCTCCGTGGCCGCGCCCTCTCGAACTGAGGAGAGCGAGCATGATCCAAGGCAGCAGGCCCGACCGGCCTCGCCAATACCGCCGGTCCCGCCCCGTGGCCCGCAGGATGACCGGGCCAAAGATGAAGAACACGATCAGCAACTCGAAGATGGGAATGTTGAACGAGGTGCTGTCGAATTCGTTCCGGACGTTGCTCGGGGCGACGCCCGTCAGCTCGAAACCGAACTCGTCGGCGTACGCCGCGGCGATCAGGGAGACGCCTGCCAGGAGGCCGGCAGAGTAGCTCCCTTGCTGCACCGACGTCCGGCCGATGACGTCCCGGATCCGGCCCGCGCGGGCGTCGGTGATGAACCCTTCGACGCCGAGCCCCGTGGAGATGAACACATCGGCGCGGCCGTCCCCCGGACGCTGCCCGGGCTTCAGGAGCACGACCACGCCCGCATTCCGGGCCTGATCGCCCGCCCCGCCCTGCGCACCCACCCCCCATTCGCGGCCGATGTCCCGTGCCACCTCCATGGCCGGTCGCCCGCCCAGGTCCGGCAGCGTGACGACGGCGATCTCGCCGCCGGAGGCGCGTTGGACCTCCTCGATGATGCTCGTCATCCGCTGGGCGTCGTCCGGGCGAAGAATGCCCGCGAAGTCGTTGACGAACCCCGTAGGCTGCGGAATCTGCAGCTGCAGGAGGAGCGACAGGAGAAGGGTGATCGACATTGGACAAGTAATCTACTGCAGGGCCCGCGCGCGCGATTGAAACGGACGTCGCCCACAGTCCGGTGTGTTACTACCTTTCCGGGCGCAATGCTGGGAGACGAGATGATCCATCCGTACCGAATGGCGGGTGCCCGTGGCGCGTGAAGGGCCCGAGTCCCTGCTGGCCGGTGAGGCGGGCGACCGCCGCGGCTTCTTCCGCGATACGGTTGGGCGACTGGTGGACGAGCTCGCCCGCCGGACGGAGCGCCGGGTGGCCCCCCATTCGTACTTCCGCCCGCCGGGGGCGGCTCCGGAGCTCATGTTCCTGGCGTCGTGTACGCGATGCGGTGACTGCATCGAGGCCTGCCCCGCGAATGCCATCATCAAGGCGCCGTCGGGGGCGGGGTTTGCCGTCGGCACGCCCATCATCGATCCGATGGTGCAGCCGTGCGTCGTCTGCGATACCATGTGGTGTACCGAATCCTGCCCGACGGACGCGCTCACGCTGCCGTCGAACGGGTGGGATGGGTACCGCATGGCGCGGCTCGAGCTGGAGCCCGAGCGGTGCATCGCGTTTCACGACGTGGCGTGCGGCGTCTGCGCTCGGGTGTGTCCCGTCGGGGAACGCGCGCTGGCGCTGGACGATGCGGGCCGGCCGGTCCTCAAAGCGGAGGGCTGCGTGGGGTGCGGCGCGTGCGTGCGCGCGTGCGTCACGGCTCCACCGTCACTGGAACTGCATTTATCAGGAGAACGATAGGACGTGGACGTTCCATTTCGAGTAGACAAGCCGTGGGGCCACGAGCTGATCTGGGCGCGAACCGATCGCTACGTCGGCAAGATTCTCCACATCGAGCCTGGGCACCTGCTCAGTCTCCAGTACCATGAAAAGAAAGACGAGACCATCCATGTCCTGCGCGGCGAGATCATCTTCCGCGTGCAGGAGGAGGGAGAGCTCGTCGAGCGCCGGATGCGCGAGGGTGAGAGCTACCACATCACGCCGCATACGGTGCATCAGATGGAGGCGGTCGAGCCCAGCGATCTTCTGGAGGCCTCGACCCCCGAACTCGACGACGTCGTTCGGATCGAAGACCGCTACGGGAGAGCCTGAGTGAAAGTCATCCTTCCGGTGGCCGGCAAGGGGACGCGTCTGCTTCCTCTCACCCGGCACACACCGAAGCCGCTCGTCCGCGTCGCGGGCCGTCCCGTCCTCGACTACGTGGTGGACAAGCTCGACGGACTCGACGTCGAGGAACTGATCTTCATCACGGGCCATTTGAAGGATCAGGTGGAGCAGTACGCACGGTCGCGGTACGCGATTCCCTCCCGGTTCGTGGAGCAGTCGGTGCAGGACGGCACCGCGGGCGCGGTCGACCTGGCCCGGCCGTACGTGGACGGTCCGGTCCTCATCATCTTCGTCGACACCGTGTTCGATGCCGACCTCACCCTCGCCCGCGATACCGCCGACGACGGGATCATCTGGGTCAAGGAGGTCGAAGACTACCAGCGCTTCGGCGTGGTCGTGACGGACGACGACGGCTACATGGAGCGGATCGTCGAGAAACCGTCGGAGCCCATTTCAAAGCTCGCCAACATCGGGCTCTACTACATCCGGGATTGGGAGACGCTCTTCGACGGGATCGAGCGCACGCTGCGCGGTCCACAGCAGAAGGGCGAGTGGTTTCTCACCGATGCCTTCCAGTACATGATCGATCAGGGACGCCGTCTGCGGCCGGTCGAGGTCGATGGATGGTACGACTGCGGCAAGGTCGAGACGGTGCTGGAGACGAATCGCGTGCTCGTGGACCGACACGGAGTGCCGCTGCCCGAGATGCCGAGCACCGAGGTCATCGGGTCCGTTCTGGTGGAGGAGGGCGCACAGGTCAGCGGTTCGACGATCGGCCCCAACGTCACGATCGAGGCCGGGGCCGTCGTCGAAAGCAGCACGCTACGGGATACCATCGTCGCCCGCGACGCCGTCGTGCGTCACGCCACGGTGGAGCACTCGCTGATCGGGGACGAGGCGCAGGTGGAACGCCTCAACCTGCACAACATGGTGGTGGCCAAGGATGAGATGGCTGAAGCCCCGTGATGACGCCGCCGACCTGGAGCCGAATCTAGATCTGATGAAGCCCCTCCGATCGCAGGCCGCGCTGGATGATGCTTTGGGCGCCCCCGTCGTGCTGCTCTTCAAGCACAGTACGGCCTGCTGGCTGAGCCAGCAGGCCAAGCGCCAAGTAGAGCAGTTCGCAGCGGATCGACCCGAGATCCCGATCTGTGTCGTGGATGTGCTGGTCGACCGGCCGGTGGCCCAGGAGATCGAGCGGCGGTTCGAGATCCGGCACGAGTCGCCGCAGGTCATTCTGCTGCGCGACGGGCAGCCCGTCTGGAATGCGTCCCACCGGGCCGTGACGGCGGCCGACGTGACGTCGGCGGTGGAGGAAACCGCGCAGCCCGGTTGACGGTCTGCTTGACCACTTTCCCCCTACACGGCACACTTCGCGGCATGGACGAGACGCAGCTGACGTTCGACTGGAATACCGAGGGCGGATTCGACTGGTCGACCGCTCAGGTGGACTTGAACGACGAGACGCTGCGGGACGGTCTCCAGTCGCCGTCCGCGGTCGACCCCCCCATCGAGACGAAGAAGCGCTTCCTCCACCTCATGGCCGATCTCGGCATCGTGGCGGCGGACATCGGTTTGCCCGGTGCGGGGCCGCAGGTCGTGGAGTCCGTTCGCGCGCTGGCGCAGGAGATCGCCGAGCACCGGTTGCCGATCTCGCCCAACTGCGCGGCCCGGACGGTGGTCGCGGACGTCGAACCGATCGCGCGGATCAGCCAGGAGGTCGGAATCGCCATCGAGGCTGCGACGTTCATCGGCTCCTCACCGATCCGGCAGTTTGCCGAGGGGTGGACGGTCGATCGTATTCTCGAGGCGGTCGAAACGGCGGTGTCGTTCGCGGTCGGCGAAGGACTCCCGGTGATGTTCGTGACGGAAGACACGACGCGCGCGCGTCCAGAGACCATCGAGCGGCTGTATGGCGAGGCCATTCGGCTTGGCGCGCGGCGCATCTGCCTGGCGGATACCGTGGGGCACGCGACGCCCGATGGCGTGCGCGCGCTCGTGCGGTTCGTGCGCGACGAGATCGTCGCGCCGTCCGGCGAGGACGTGAAGATCGACTGGCATGGGCACCGGGACCGCGGGATGGGGCTGATCAACTGCCTTGCGGCGATCGAAGCCGGCGTCGACCGGGTGCACGCCACGGCGCTGGGGGTCGGCGAGCGCGTCGGCAACGCGGAGATGGACCTGCTGATCGTGAACCTCCACCTGTTGGGTGCCCACCGCCATGACGTGTCGAAGCTGCGTGAGTATTGCCAACTCGCCGCCGAGACGATCGGGGTACCCCTGCCGGCGAATTACCCCGTCCTCGGGGCGGATGCGTTTCGAACGGGCACGGGCGTTCACGCCGCGGCGATCATCAAGGCGAAGGCCAAAGGCGACAACTGGCTGGCGGATCGCGTCTACTCGAGCGTACCCGCGTCGTCGTTCGGCGCCCGCCAGGTCATCGAGATCTCGCCGGTCTCGGGTATGTCGAACGTGAAGTACTGGCTGCTCGACCACGGCTACGATGCCGACGACGAACGTGTGTGCGACGCCCTGTTCGGGGCGGCCAAGCAGACCGATCGGGTCCTGTCGGAGGAGGAGTGCCACCGGCTCGTGGCCGAGGCGGGGAGCACACCGGCCTAGCGTGACCTCGCCGTCGGGGTTCGGGCAGCTGGTGGAGTCCCAGCTGGATCTTCTGTGGCACCTGGACCCGGTGGCGGCCACCGGGGCCGGCATCGTGACGCAGGACCTGCGGCTCGGCGACTATGACGACGAGTCCGTCCGCGAGCACATCGCGGCGCTTCGGGCCATGAGTAGCGCCCTCGAGGCCATCGACGTCGACTCGCTCGAAGAAGAGGTCGATCGGACCGCACTCCTCAACGACCTTCGGGTGCGCGTCGCCGTCTTCGACAACGAGCGCCCGCACCGGTCCGACCCATCGTTCTGGGTCATGCATGCCCTGGAGGGCCTGCACTCTCTTCTGACTGCCACCGACCGCGCCCCTGAGCAGCGGGCTCAGGCGCTCCGCGCACGCCTCGAGGCCATCCCGCGCTTCCTGGACCAGGCGCGTTCGACACTCGATGGCTACGTACCGGAACTCGCGGCGGCGGCGGTGTCGACCATCGCCGCCGGCGATACCCTCGTACGCGAAGCTGGGACGGTGGTGACGGCCGACGGCGACCCGGGCCCCGATCCCGCGTCAGACGCCGCGGAGGCCTTTCGGAGCTTCCGCAACTACCTGGAGGGCCCGGCGACGGACTTGCCCGCGCGCGACTTCGCGGTCGGAGAGGACGCCTTCAACTTCCGGCTCAGCTTCGGGCAGGGGATCCGCGCCACGGCGGCCGAGCTGCACCGCTATGGGCTGGCGCTGGTCGAGGAGGTGAGCCGCGATTTGGAGGAGGCGGCACTCGCGCTCGCGGGGACGCGGGACTGGGGGGAACTCGTGGACCGCCTGCGGGCCGAGGACACGGGAACCGACATCCTCGACGTCTATCGGGATGCGATGGAGCGGGCGGAAGCGTTCGTGCGCGAACGTGCGTTCGTCCCGGTGCCGGAGGGCGCGCTGAACGTCGTGGAGACGCCGGACTTCCTGCGACCGCTCGTGCCCGTCGCGGCGTACCAGCCTCCCGGCGCGTTTGCGGTCGACCGCACCGGGTGGTTCTACGTCACGGCTCCCGCGAGCGACGACCAGCGTCTCCACAGTGTGTACGACGTCCCCTTCATCGCGGTACACGAGGGGTATCCGGGTCATCACCTGCAGTTCCTCAACGCGTACGCGCAGCCGCGCCCGGTCCGGCGTGTGGTGAACGCTGCCGTGACGGTGGAGGGGTGGGCGCTGTACTGCGAGGCGATGATGCCGGAGCAGGGGTTCGCCGTGTCCGATGCGGAACGGCTGTTCCAGCTCGTCGCGATGCTGTGGCGAGGCGCCCGGGTCGTGCTCGACACGGGTCTCCACACGGGCGGCCTCACGGCCGACGCGGCGGTCGACTATCTCGTGGAGACCGCGCGGTTCGACCGAGCGGCGGCGACGTCGGAAGTGCGTCGCTACTGCCGTACGCCGACCTACCAGCTGTCCTACGCGGTCGGACGGAGAGAGCTGCTTGCGTTGCGTGAGGATTACCTGGATGCGCATCCGGAGGCCACGCTGAGGGAGTTCCACTCCGACGTGCTCGCTTTCGGGGGACTTCCGGTGAGCCTCATTCGTTGGGGTCTCGGCCTGCATGAGTGAGACGCGAGGGTCCGCATGGCGTCAGTGGTGGCGGGCCGTTCGCGACGTGTACGAGGGACTCTATTTCGCGCCCTACCGGCGGGAGCTCTATCGCGAGTTTCGTGACGAGCGGGACGCGTTTCTGATGCTCACCGTTTCCGATGCACTCGGTGTGCCCAACCCCGTGGCCTTCCACACGCTGGAACTCTATCCGCACCTCATCGAGCAGTTTCACGAGTGGCACCTCCGCGCCGGGATGGAGCGCGCGCCGGAGGGCGGCTTCCGCTGCTGCTGACCGTGCCAGGGCTCGCGGCGCTCGATCGAGACATACTCTTCTTCGGTGGCAAGGGCGGGGTCGGTAAGACGACACTCGCCGCGGCGTGGGCGGTGCGGAGCGCCGAGAGCGGGCTTCGGACGTTGCTCGTGTCGACCGACCCGGCCCACTCGACCGGCGACGTGCTCGAGGCCACGCTCGGGTCGGAACCACAGGAGGTCACGGACCGCCTGTGGGTGCAGGAGATCGACCCGGCGGAGGAAGCGGATACCTACATCCGCGACGTACGCGACCGGGTTCGCGGCACCGTCCCGCCCCGTTTGCAGGCGGAGGTGGATCGCCAGATCGACATCGCCCGCGTCACCCCGGGCGCGGAAGAAGCGGCGGTGTTCGACCGGGTCACGTGGATTCTCGCCTCAGTCGGTGAGCGATACGACCGGGTGCTGTTCGACACGGCGCCGCTCGGCTACACGCTGCGGCTCCTGAGTCTTCCGGAGACCATGGCCACGTGGATGGCGGGGCTCATCGGGCGGCGGCGGCACGTCAACGCGCTTGCGCGCATGTGGCGAACGGTGGCCGGTAGCGAGACGGACGAACGGGCGCCCGATGACCCGATCCTGACGGTGCTGCGCGAACGGCATCAGCGCTTCACCGACACGCGCACGAAGCTGATGGACGCCGGGCGCACGGGCTTCGTGCTGGTCGCGACTCCCGAACACCTCGCCGTGGCGGAAACGGAACGCGCCGTGGAGACGCTGCGACGCTACGCCGTGCCGATCGCGGCGCTCGTCACGAATCGGGTGCGTGGCGGGGGCGGCGAAGCCGCGTACCGTGATCGGCTGCGCGTGACCGCCGGCGATATGCCCCGCATCGAGCTGGAGGAGCAGCGCGTCGAGGTGCGCGGCGTCGGGCCGCTGCTGCAGCTCGCCGCTCAGCTGGCCGACGGGACGCCGGCCTGACTCGACCGGCCGGCGCACACCGGTAGATTAACCCGACTCGCAACGAGGGAGGATGAGCGCGTGAGTTCCATCGCCCTGCTCGCGGTCGGCGTGTCGGCGTTCCTGACGGGATACCTCATCTACTCCCGGTACATCGCCACCCGCATCTATCGGCTCGATCCGGATTTCGTCACCCCGGCGCACGAGTTCGAGGACGGGGTGGATTTCGTCCCGACCAATCGTCACGTGCTCTTCGGGCACCACTTCACGTCGGTGGCTGGTGCCGCCCCGATCGTCGGACCGGCGATCGCGGTGATCTGGGGATGGCTGCCGGCGTTCCTTTGGGTGGTTCTGGGCACGGTGTTCGCCGGTGCGGTGCACGACTTCGGGACGCTTTGGATCTCGACCCGGCACAAGGGAACGTCGATCGGGACGCTGGCGGATCGCATTGTGGGTGGACGTGCGCGGGTGCTCTTCCTCCTCATCATCTTCTTCCTGCTGCTGCTGGTGAACGCGGTCTTCGCCGTGGTGATCGCGAATCTCTTCATCCGCAACCCGGGTGCCGTTCTGCCGGTGTGGGGCAGCCTCCTCGTAGCCCTCGTGGTCGGCACGCTCATCTATCGCACGCGCACCGGTCTGCTGTGGCCCTCGCTTGGCGCGCTCGTGATCCTCTACGTCCTGATCTGGATCGGGCAGTACACCCCGCTCAGCCTTCCGGACGTGTTCGGCTTCGCGCCGACCGAGGCACAGCTCGGCGGAGCGGACCCCGCGGCCGCTGCGGCGACGGACGGCGTGCGGGCGGCGTGGGTGATCCTGCTGTTCGTCTACGCCTTCTTCGCCAGCGTGCTTCCGGTGTGGCTGCTCCTCCAGCCGAGAGACTACGTGAACAGCCACCAGCTCTTCGTGGCGCTCGCGATCATCTTCGCCGGGATCCTGCTCACCAATCCGCCCGTCGTGGCACCAGCCGTGAACACCAGCCTGCCGGACGACGCACCCGGGTGGTTTCCGCTGCTCTTCATCACCATCGCGTGCGGCGCGATCAGCGGGTTCCACGGACTCGTCGCCTCGGGCACATCGTCCAAACAGTTGAACCGGGAGACGGACGCGCGATACGTCGGCTACGGCGGCGCGATCGGGGAGGGCACGCTCGCCCTCACGTCCATCCTGGCCGTGACCGCGGGCTTCGCGGTCGTCGTGGGCGTCGATGGATGGCATGAGCACTACGGAACGTGGGCGAGCGCGTCGGCGGGGGCCACGGCGGCGTTCGTCACGGGGGTCGGGCAGCTGGCTCAGGGCGTGGGACTGCCGCAGAACGTAGCGGAGATCTTCGCCGCGGTCGTCGTGATCTCGTTCGCGGCCACGACTATGGACACCGGGGTCCGCCTCCAGCGCTACATCGTGGCGGAGCTGGGTGTCGAGTATGGGATCAAGGCGGCGCAGAACCGGTGGCTCGCGACGCTCGTGGCCGTCGTGAGCTGCGCGATCCTCGCACTCGGCGTCGACCGCGGTGCGGGGGGGATGCGGCTCTGGCCGCTCTTCGGGACCACGAACCAGCTGACCGGTGCGCTCAGCCTCCTCGTGATCTCGATCTTCCTCGTGGGGCTCAAGCGACGCTGGTGGGTGACCGCCGTGCCGATGCTGTTCCTGTTCGTCATGACCACGTGGGCGATGGTGCTGAACCTGCTCCGCTACTGGGACGACCGCCAACCGGTCCTGCTGGCCGTGGGTGGGGCCATCTTCGTGCTCGAGCTCTGGCTCATCTTCGAGGCCGCGGCCGTGCTCTCGCGGCGCCGGCGCGGGGGTGACGACACGGGCCCCGGCGTCGC
This sequence comes from Gemmatimonadota bacterium, assembly GCA_039587215.1. Classification (GTDB taxonomy): domain Bacteria; phylum Gemmatimonadota; class Gemmatimonadetes; order Gemmatimonadales; family GWC2-71-9; genus CAMYLY01. Next base: position 15,979 of record JBDHIW010000009.1, read on the forward strand.
GGGATAGGGCTGGCGGCTCCCCGGGTGGGGCCGTACGTTCGTAGCCCCGTTTGAAGGATCGGTATCCCATTACCCCGTACGCTGACGACCCAAACGAGTTCGACGACCGACCGGAGCGCTCGTCGGGGTCGACTGTCGCCGAAGAGCCGGCGCCTGCCAGGGCCGAGCGCCGCGAGATGCGCGGCGCGACGGCGCTGGTCACCGGAGCTGCCACGGGACTCGGACGCGCCATTGCGCTGGACTTCGCGCGGCGCGGTGTGAACGTCGCCTTCAACTACATCGATCTGCCGAAGCGCGACATCGGCGCGCAGGCGCTGCTCACGGAGACGGCGCTGCGGGCGTTCGGGATCAACGTCTACAGCGAGCGCTGCGACATCCGCGACCGTCAGCACGTGGAGGACTTCGTGGCTCGGGCGCACGCGGAGCTGGGCGGGCTCCACTACCTCATCAACAACGCGGGCCTGGCGCGCGATGCGTCACTGTGGCGCATGGAGGAGGACGCGTGGGATTCGGTCCTCGCCACCAACGTGACGGGATCGTTCAACTGCATCCGAGCGGTCGCCAAGCACTTCCGCGCGCAGCGCTACGGCAAGATCGTGAACGTGGCGTCCCATCAGGCGTACCGGCCGGGATTCGGGGTCGTCAACTTCGCGACCAGTAAGTCGGCCGTCCTCGGCCTTACCAAGGCGACGGCGGTGGAGCTGGGTCCGTACAACGTGAACGTCAACGCCGTAGCGCCGGGTTTCGTACGGACCGAGCTGATCGAATCCATGCCGCCCGAGGTGCTCGAGGATGCCGAGAAAGTGTCGCTTCTCGGGCGGATCGCCGAGCCGGAAGACGTGGCAAACGTGGTCGTGTTCCTCTGTTCGGACGACGCTCGTCACGTTACGGGACAGGTTATCTTAGTAGACGGCGGTTTCACGCTTCACTGATCGCCGACCATCTCGTCCCGCGTCGCCGCGGACCGTTCGGTCGGCGCTCCTCAGCCACTGCATACGAGGGATGTCGTGTCGACCGACTACGTGGAATTGACGCACGAAGGGGACGTCGCGACGCTGCGGCTCAAGCGTCCCCCGTTGAACATTCTGAACATCGAGATGGTCGAGCAGGTCAACGAGCGGCTCCTCGAACTCCGCTCGCACCGGAAGCTGAAGGTGCTGGTGATTCGCGGGAACACGAAGGCGTTCAGCGCGGGCATCGATCTCAACGAGCACACGCGCGACAAAGTCGGACGCCTCACGCAGATCTTCCACCGGATCTTCGAGTCGATGCGCCTCCTCGACGTGATTGCGGTGAGCGCGGTCGAGGGTCTGGCGCTCGGTGCCGGGTTCGAACTGGCGATCGGCAGCAATCTGGTCGTCGCCTCGGAGTCCGCCCGCTTCGGCGTCCCCGAGGTGAAGCTCGGTCTGTTCCCGCCGGTGGCCTGCGTCATCCTGCCGCGCGCGACGCCGCGCCGGAAGGCGATGGAATGGATTCTCACGGGCGACGAGATTCCCGCGAGCGAGCTGATGCACTACGGACTCGTGAACCGGGTCTTTCCGGACGACGAGTTCGAAGCGGGGCTCGCCGACTTCGTGGGCAAGCTCACGAGCAAGTCGGGGCCGGTGCTGCAGCTCGCGAAACGCGCGCAGACCGAGTCGTACTACTCGGGGTGGGAGGAGGCGCTGTACAAGGCGGAGAACCTCTACCTGCGCGACCTCATGGCGTTGGAGGACGCTCAGGAGGGTCTCGCCGCATTCCTCGAGAAGCGGGAGCCCGAGTGGCAGGGAGAGTGATGCGGACTTCGCTCGCGGCGGCCGTGCTGCTGACCGCGAGCTGCGGCGGACAGGGTGTCGGCGGAGCGCCGGCCCCCGAGGCTCTGCCGCTCCCTGTCATGACGCTGGTGGGGCACAAGGTGGCGGTCTTCCCCGTCACGCTGGTGGCGGTGGGACCGTCGCTGGGCCTGGGCGAGGAAGAGCTCGGAAACCGGGAGGCTCGTCTGCGGCGAGCCGACAGCCTCGTGGCCACGACGTTGCTCGATCTGGTCCCGGAGGTGGACTGGGTACTGCCAGAGGCGCTGCGGGCGGCGGCGCGTCGATCGCCCGGGATGATCGGCGATCCCGACCGCATGGGTACCGCCGTGCTGCGGAATGCCCAGCTCGAAACGGTGCCGTTCCCGCTCGTCTCGGAGATGCGCAACCTGGTGGGCATCGTCGGCGAGCGCTACGCGCTCGTGCCCGCAGCGGTGGGGTTCGAACCCGATTCGGTCGCTGCGGTCCGGGCACGCGTGAGCGTGGTGCTGCCGGACCTGCGCGGCGGCGCGATCCGCTGGCGAAGCGTCGTGACGGGAACGGGGAGCGACCCGTGGGAGGCGCTCGCCGAGGCGCTCGCCGCGCTCGCCGTCCCGTTCGAATGACCCCCACCGTCACGCTCATCCCCGGGGACGGTATCGGCCCCGAGATCACGGCCGCCGCCCTCCGGATGATCGAGGCTGCCGGCGCCACCATCGACTGGGACGAGCAGCTCGGCGGGGTGACCGCCCTGGAGGAGACCGGTACACCGCTGCCGGACGCGACCGTCGAGAGCATGCGCCAGACGGGTGTGGCGCTCAAAGGTCCCCTCACGACACCGGTCGGTACCGGGTTCCGATCGGTGAACGTGGCGCTCCGGCGCGAGTTCGATCTCTACGCCAACATCCGACCGGCGAAGACGGTCGTCCCAGGCGGCCGGTACGAGGACGTCGACATCGTCCTCATCCGCGAGAACACCGAGGGTCTCTACGTCGGCTTCGAGACGGTCATCCCGATTGGCGACGATCCCAAGGCCGTCGCGCAGTCGACCGCGATCGTCACGCGGCGAGGGTGCGAGCGGGTCGTGCGGCACGCCTTCGAGTACGCCGTCAGTCACGGACGATCGCAGGTGACGATCTGTCACAAGGCGAACATCCTCAAGGCCGCGAGCGGGCTGTTCCTCGAGGTGGGGCGCGACGTCGCCGAGGAGTACGCGGGCCGCATCGAGGTGCGCGACGTCATCGTCGACGCGGCCGCGATGAAACTCGTGATGGATCCCACCCAGTTCGACGTCATCGTCACGACGAACATGTTCGGCGACATTCTGAGTGATCAGATCGCCGGTCTCGTGGGCGGGCTCGGCTTGGCGCCCGGTGCCAACGTCGGGGAGCGGGCGGCCCTCTTCGAGGCGGTGCACGGGTCAGCCCCGGACATCGCCGGCCGTGGCGTCGCGAACCCGACGGCGCTGACGCTGGCGGCGTGCATGATGCTCGACCACCTGGGCGAGTCGGGCGCGGCGGCGCGGCTGCGGGGCGCGATCGAAGACACGCTGCGGGCGCGGGAAGTCCGTACCCCGGATCTGGGAGGAGATGCTACGACGACCGAGTTCACAGGCGCCGTTCTTCGGCGTCTTGGTTGAACACGAGTGTCCTCGCTGTCACCGCGAGGTCAATCTCCCGCTGGGCGAACTCTGTCGCGACTGCCGGTTGGCGATCGAGCGACGGGCCGCGCGTGTGGCGCGGATCGTCGCGCTCTCGACCACGCTGGTGCTCGCAGCCTACGTGTGGTTCCGTATGCCGGAGGCGCCGACACCGCGGCTCGTGGGCGGGGCGTCCATCGCGGTGTGGTACGTCCTGACCAACCTCGTGGTGCGGCGCGCGATGCGAGAGTATCAGCAGTGAGGCAACGAGCGTGAGCTTCTCCATCGTGCACATCTCGGACCCGCACTTCGGTGCCTCCGCGGATCTCGCTCTGATCCGAGCGGCGGAAGAGCTGGTGCCGGACCTCGGGCCGCGGGCGATCGTCGTGTCGGGTGACCTCACGCAGCGCGCGCGACACGGCGAGTTCCAGGCGGCACTGGCTTTCGTCCACGAGCTGGAGCGCACGGCCCCGGTCATGGTGATCCCCGGCAACCACGACGTGCAGTGGTGGACGCGTCCGTACGTTCCGGGCGGGATGGCCGCCAAGTACCGCAAGTACATGCAGTACTTCGGCCCCCATCTGACGCCGACGATGCGGTTCCCCGAAGCGGTGATGGCGAGCGTCCTGACGTCTCACGGACTGGCTTGGGGGTCCCTCACGCTTCGGCCGCGCGACATGGCGGTGAAGGGGCACCTCTCCAAGCGGGAGGTGACGCGCGCGACGCGAGTGCTCGCGGATGCGGACCCGGACGCCGTCCGGATACTCGTGGTGCACCACAACGTGCTGCGCGGTCAGATCTCCGATCGCATGGGGCTGGCGCGGTGGCGTCAGGCCGAACGGCGCCTGGCTTCGGTCGGCGCGGACGTCGCGCTCTGCGGCCACGACCACCAGGAAATGGCGGGCACGCTCTATGGGGGCACCGTCGTGTCCGGGGCGGGCACGCTGTCCACCCGGTCGCGGGGCGGCCGGCCCGCGGTCTTCAACCGCGTGACCGTCGACGACGATGCGGTGGCCGTGGAGTTCTATACGTGGGAGTTCGACCGCAAGCTCTTCCGGCGCACCGAAGCCTCGACGTTCCCCAGACCGACCGGGCACCGTCGGGCGGCTCCGACGCCGGCCGCGGTTGCCCCCTAGCACGCTCCCGTGCCGGCGCTCAAAGATCGGCTCGTACGGCTGGGCCTCCGTGGCGTCTCCGGTGTCGTGACGCATCGCAACCGCACCGTTCTCGTGAGCGTCACCCGCGGCCGGACTCTGCGCCTGCACGAGCGGTTTGCGGAGGCCCCGGATGCCGTACTTCGCGACATCGTCGTCGCGGTAACGACGCCAGGCAGCGTCTGCGCTCTTCGGAGTCGCGCGTCCATCAGGGCACACACTGCGAACTGGCGGACGGACGAGGCGCCGGGACGACCGCCGCCGGCCCCTCGCGCGCACCGGCCGATGCTCGCCCGGCTCGAGGCCCTGCATGGGACCCTCAACCAGCAGTACTTTGGTGGAGACTTGGGGCCCGCACGGATTCGACTGTCCGGACGCATGCGGACGCGACTGGGTGCCGTATCCGCTCGGCGGTCCCCCGAGGAGCCCGTCGACATCGGGATCAGCCTTCGTCACGTGAACGAGGATACGTGGGCGGAGGTCCGGGCCACGATGCTTCACGAGATGGTGCATCAGTGGCAGGTCGAACGGGGATACCCGGCCGACCACGGACCCCTCTTTCGACGGAAGGCGGTCGAGGTCGGTATCGAACCGCGGGCGACGCGCCGTCTCGGGCAGCAGCGCCCGAAGCAGTGAGACGATAACGAGAGAAGGGAGTACTGAGCGGTGGCGTTTCAGGGTGTGGATTTCTACGCCGTCGACACGCTGTTGGACGAAGAGGAGCGTGCCGTACGCGACATGGTACGGCGATGGGTCGACGAGACCGTCATGCCGATCATCGGCGAGCACTACGTCCGCGGCGAGTTTCCGATGGACCTCGTGCCGCAGATGGCCGAGCTGGGACTGTTCGGGGCGAATCTCCCGCCGGAGTACGACTGCGCGGGGCTGAACAACATCGCCTACGGCATCATCATGCAGGAACTCGAGCGGGGCGACTCGGGCATCCGCTCGTTCGCGTCCGTGCAGGGCGCCTTGGTGATGTATCCCATCTACGCGTTCGGCAGCGAGGAGCAGCGCACGACGTGGCTGCCCAGGCTGGCGAGCGGTGAGGCGATCGGATGCTTCGGGCTCACGGAGCCCGACTTCGGCTCCAACCCCGGGGGTATGATCACGACGGCCCGGGAGGACGGAGACGACTGGGTGCTCAGCGGCGCCAAGATGTGGATCACGAACGGGTCTGCCGCGCACATCGCCATCATCTGGGCGAAGACCGGGGATCTCGATGAGGTGTCGTCGATCCGCGGCTTCATCGTCCCGACCGACACCCCCGGCTTCACGGCGAAGGACCAAAAAGGCAAACTCTCGCTTCGGGCGAGCGACACGAGCGAGCTCGTGCTCGAGGACGTCCGGATCCCGAAGGACCATCTCCTGCCGAACAGCGGCGGGCTCAAGTCCGCACTCATGTGTCTCACGCAGGCACGTTACGGGATCGCGTGGGGGGCGGTCGGTGCGGCCATGGCCTGCTTCGAGGAGGCGGTGAGCTACAGCCAGAACCGGGAGATGTTCGATCGGCCGATCGGCGGTTTTCAGATTCAGCAGCAGCGGATTGCCGACATGCTGACGGAGATCACCAAGGCGCAGCTGTTGTGCGTCCAGCTCGGACGCCTGAAGGACGCCGGCACCATGTCGCCTCAACAGGTGTCGCTCGCGAAGCGCAACAACGTGGACATGGCCTGCGAGTGTGCGCGGGAGACCCGCCGCCTGCTCGGCGCGAACGGCATCCTGGCCGAGTACCAGGCCATGCGCCACATGGCCAATCTCGAGAGTGTCTACACCTACGAGGGAACGCACGACGTGCACACGCTCGTGCTGGGGCAGGCCGCGACCGGACTGAACGCCTTCGGCGGGTAGCCGGTCTCGATCGCCGCCCTGACACGCCCCGGATCTCCCCGAGATCCGGGGCTTTTTCTCGTGCTTGACGTCTCCTTGCATTCTTTGACGGCCGCTTGGGGTCCGCCGCCGAACGTGGGGTTGCAAGGAGGCGGACCATGGCGGATTCCCAGTACATCCCAGCGGCCCCAGCGGGCATCTCCCGGCGGCGGGCGGTCAGCCAGCTCGCGGCACTCGGTGCGTGCCTCGCGGGAGCGGCCTGCACCCCGCTCCGGATCGTGATGCACCTCTATCCGGAGGACTTCAAGTCGGACCCCGAACTCGTGCGTCGCGTGCTTGCGGGCTTCGCCGATGCAGTCGTACCTCTGGAAGACTGGGACCACAGCGGCACCGCAGCCACCTACATGGACCCCCGCTTCCCGCTCGGGAAGTACGCGCCGTTCCTGGCGTCCGATCTCACGCGTCGGGCGTACGCGCGCGGACGGCGGGAGCCGTTCGAGTCGCTCCCCCGAGCGGTCCGGACGGAGATCATACAGGAGGCCCTGGCGGCCGGAGGGGTCACGGCCCAACTGTATGGAGGAGCGATCTTCCTGACACAGATCGTGGTGTACGCGGGACTGTGCCACGACGAGGGGGGCTGCTCGGCGATCGGATTCGACGGGCCGTATCAGTTCAAGGGATTGGCGGCCACGACCTATCCCAACGCCACCGACTTCTTGGGGTCGGGCATCGGCGTCAACGGACATCCGGCGTAGGAGGCTGACGATGCGCACCATCGACACGGACGTGCTGGTCATCGGCACCGGGTTCGGCGCGGCGGCGCCTGCGCTGCGTCTCGCCGAAGCGGGCGTTCGCGTGCACATGCTGGAACGGGGGCCGTGGATCGAGCCCAATCGTGACTTTCGGCAGACCCAGGATCCGGACTATCTACTCAAGTACCTGAAGGGTACCTCGGGCGACGGCCTCAACCTCACGTACGCCGAGGCGCTTGGCGGCGGCTCCGGCTTCTACGAGATGGTGTCGCTGCGTGCCCCGAGTGCCGCCTTCGAGCAGGTCGACCAGAACGGCGCGCGTCTGTGGCCCTCCGAGATCGATCGCTCGGTCTTCGATCCGTACTACGATCGTGCCGAGCGCATGCTCAGTGTCGAGCAGATCGCCGAGGACCGCGTGCCGAAGACGGGGCTCGTCTTCGCCAAAATGATGAGGAACCTGGGATACAGCTGCGACCGCGCACCGTACGCGGTGCGCAACTGCGTGGGGAGCGGCTACTGCGTCACCGGCTGCCTCTACGGCGCCAAACAGTCGCTGTTGTTGAACTACCTCCCGCAGGCAACCAGCGCGGGTGCTACGATCGAGACGGACATCGAGGTCGAGCGAATCGTTCCCGCCATGAACGTGTTCGACGCTCCCCGTGCCGGGCCGGTGCACGAACTTCCGGTCCGCTACGACGTCGAGGCGGTGCACCGTCCCTCCGACGAGCGTCGCTGCTATCGAGCGCGGGTAGTGATCCTCGGCGGCGGCACCGTCGGATCGGCAGCGATCCTCATGCGGTCCCGGGAAGCCCTACCGCACGTCAGCGATCACGTTGGTCGCAACGTCGCGTTCAACGGGGGCGTCAAGACGGCTGCCATGCTCGGCCCGTCGCTGCCCGACGGCGATCTCTTCTGCGGTCAGTCGCACCCCGGCATGATCAGCTACGAGTTCCTGAAGTCGCACGGCATCACGATCGCGGCGGGAAAGCCGCTGCCGATCCAGCTCGTCGCGTCCGCGCGCATCCGATTGAAGGGCGAGACACGGAGCCCCGACTACTGGGGCGAGGCCAACGTCGAGCTCATGCGTCGGGTGCGGCACCGGATGATGGTCCTCGTGGCGTTCGGCATGACCCCGCCCCTGGGTCGACTCGAACTCGGGTCGGGCGGACGGGTGACGGCGAGCCTTCAGGCCACCGACGAGCTGAAGCGCTACTACGACGAGACCAAGGCGCTCATCCACGGCATCTTCGAGCGCAACAACTGCGATCTCGTGGAGGCCGAGTTCCTCGACGGGAAGGGGCAGCCCAAGGAGGGACTCAACTTCTCGACGGCCCACCAGGTGGGGTCGTGCCGCATGGCGGACTCCGACCGGCAGGGCGTCGTCGACCGCGAGGGCGAGGTCTTCGGGTGCCCCGGGCTCTTCGTTACGGACGGTGCGGCGATCCCGTCGTCGTTGGCGGTCAACACGAGCCTCACCATCCTCGCGAACGCCGAGCGGCTGGCGGACGGTCTGGTCGAACGTTTCCGCCCGGACCAGGGCCCGATCGCCGCATTGCAGTGACAGCCTGGCTGCTTGGCCCGCCAGGGGCGCGACTGCATCTTTAATGCAGTTCGCTCGGTCACGAGCGGAGCCACTCACCGGTCATCGATCGAGGGGCCATGGGTCCGGGCCGCACCCAGGCGGATGCGCGGGTTCGCGAACTGCGCGCGGCGATTCGCCACCACGACTACCTGTACCACGTCAAGGACGCTCCGGAGATTGCGGATGCGGCCTACGACGCGCTGTTTCGGGAACTGCGCGATCTGGAAGCGCAGTTTCCGGAATACGCGACGCCCGACTCTCCCACGCAGAGCGTCGGCGGACGTCTCCTCGACAAGTTCCCACCAGTCGAGCATGCGGCGCCGCTCCTGAGCCTCGATTCGGACGCGGACGCCGACGCGGTTCGCCGGTTCGACGAGCGGGTTCGCAAAGTGGTGCCCGATGCGTCGTACGTGGTCGAACCGAAGTTCGACGGGGCATCCGTCGAACTGGTCTACCGCGCGGGTGCGCTGGTGCAGGCGGCGACGCGGGGTGACGGCCGGGTCGGCGAAGGCGTGACGGACAACGTACGGACCATTCGATCCGTGCCGCTGCAACTCCTGGACGGCCCCGACTTCGTCGCGGTGCGTGCCGAGGTCATGATGCGCATCGACGCCTTCGAGGCGCTGAATGAGCGTCTGATGGAGGCCGGACGGGAACCGTTCGCGAATCCGCGGAACGCGTCGGCGGGCGCCCTCCGTCAACTGGATCCTCAGATCACGGCGGAGCGTCCGCTCGAAATCATCGCCTACGACATTCTGGCGATCGAGGGCGAGCCGCTGGAGACCCAATGGCACGCCAGAGCACGGCTCGGCGCGTGGGGCTTCCCGACGGCCGAACTCGCGCGACGGGCCCGCGACGTCGAGACGGTGCTGGCCTATCATGCCGAACTCGCAGACCGGCGCGACGACCTGCCGTTCGAGATCGACGGCGTCGTCGTCAAGCTGGACGACATCGCCGCGCGGGATGCGATGGGCGCGACCTCCCACCATCCACGCTGGGCGTTCGCGTTCAAGTTCCAGCCGCGAAAAGAGGTCACGCGGGTGCTGGGCATCGTGGCTTCTGTCGGCCGCACCGGTGCGATTACGCCCGTGGCGTTGATGCGTCCGGTGGAACTCGGCGGCGTCACCGTGAGTCGCGCCAGTCTCCACAACCGCAGCGAGCTCGAACGCAAGGACGTCCGCGTGGGTGACCGCGTGCGGGTGCAGCGGGCCGGCGATGTGATCCCGCAGGTGGTCGAGCGTGTCGAAGAGCCGGGGCGCGAACGAAGCGTGCCGTTCGCGATGCCGGCGGAGTGCCCGTCGTGCGGCACGGCGGTGATCGAGCGCGGCCCCTTCGTGGTGTGCCCCAACGGATTCGACTGCCCGGCGCAGCTCGCCGGACGCCTGCAGCACTTTGGGTCGCGCGAGGCGTTGGATATCGAGGGGCTCGGGGAAGAATCGGCCAAGCTCTTCGTAACGACGGGGCTGGTGCGGCATCTGCCGGATCTCTTCGACGTGACGGTAGAACAGATCGCCCGGCTCGAAGGGTATGCCGAGAAGTCGGCTGGTAATCTGGTGGCCGCCATCCGCGACGCGGCGCGGCCTACCCTCGCCCGATTCCTCTACGGACTCGGAATTCCCGAGGTCGGCGTGACGGTCGCGCGCGACCTCGCGCGGCACTTCGGAACGCTCGACGCGCTGCGGGCCGCCGACCGCGAGACGCTCGAGGCCGTTCCGGGGATCGGACCGAAGATGGCCGAGCAGATCGTCACGTTCTTCACGGATGCGCGGACTCTGGGGTTACTCGACGCGCTGCTGGACGGTCGGATGGCCATCGACGAGAGTGCCGGAGCGTCGTCCTCGTCGGACGCGCTGAACGGCAAGAAGTTCGTGTTCACGGGCGGGCTCGAGCAGCTGACGCGAAACGATGCCAAAACCGTGGTCGAGACGCTTGGTGCGCGGGTGACGTCGTCTGTGAGCGGCAGTACGGACTACGTCGTGGCCGGCTCCGATCCGGGAAGTAAATACGACAAGGCGGTACAGCTGGGCGTGGCGGTGCTGACCGAGGCAGAGTTCGTGGCGCTCGTGCGCCGGCACGGCGCGGAGCTGTGACCTTGGAGAACGTCGAGATCGCCGGAGTGCTCGACGAGGTGGCGATCCTCCTCGAGATCCAAGGCGCCAACCGCTTCCGCATTCGCGCGTATGAAAACGCGGCCCGAACCGTCGAGGAACAGACGACGCCGCTTCGAAAGCTCGTCGAGGCCGGGGACGATCTCACCGCGCTCCCGGCGATCGGGAAGGACATGGCGAGCCATATCACCGAGCTGGTCACGACCGGGAAGCTCGGGCTCCTGACGGAACTCACCGACGAGATTCCGCGGAGTCTCGTCGAGCTGGTTCAGTTGCCCGGCGTCGGGGCGAAGCGCGTCCGGCTTCTGTGGGACGCGCTCGGGATCACCACGGTCGACGAGCTGGAGCGTGCCGCGACGGCGGGCGAACTCGCGAGCCTGAAGGGCATGGGCGCCAAGACTCAGGACAAGATCCTCCGAGCGATCGAGAGTTA
>JBDHIW010000150.1:0-6027 GCA_039587215.1 Gemmatimonadota bacterium
GCGACGCTGACGTCGCCCTGAACGGTCGCGAAGCGACTATCGGGTTGAGCCGCCTCCAGCTCCGCGAGCGCGCCCGCCAGGCGGTCGGGGTCGCGGCCGTTCACCGCGACGGCACAGCCCTCGGCGGCGAGCTCATGGGCGATCGCGAGCCCCAGTCCGCTCGTCGAGCCCCCGATGAGGGCGTGTCGCCCGTGGAGTTGCAGTTCCATGTCTGAGCCCGTTGGACCTCTCGGTGGTCTTGGCGGTACCATGTGAGCGGGTAACTTGCCGGCCACCCCGACGACGGGCAAGAGGATCCCCGACCGCCGCCGCCCCCGACACCGGACTATATTCGCACCGTGCCACAAACCGAACGCCACACCAGCTCAGCGCCGCTCACGCGGCGTGATTTCGTCCGCGGGTCGTCCGCCGCCCTCGGCGCGCTCGCGATGACGCCGGTGGCGCTCCCCGCCGGACAGCCGGACCCGGCAGCCGCGCAGCGCCCGGACGGGCAGCACCGGATGCTCGCGATGATCGGGCTGGACGCCGCGCGAGGGGCGGGGGCCTCGTATGCCGACGTGCGCGTGGTCTCGCGGCGGACGCAGGCCATCTCGACGCGCGGCGAGCGCGTGACCGGTCTGCAGGACAGCGAGTCGCTCGGCTTCGGCATCCGCGTGCTGGTCAACGGGGCGTGGGGGTTCGCGGCGTCGCGTGTCCTGGAGATCGACGAACTGCGTCGCGTGGCGCGACAGGCGGTGGCCCAGGCCCAGGCGAATCGGCAGGCGCAACGGCGACCGGTGGAGCTTGCGCCGGTGCGGGCGTTCCCGGACAACGCGTGGGTCAGCCCGATTCGCGAAGATCCGTTTGCCGTCTCGCTGGACGAGAAGGTGGCCCTACTGCTCGACGCGAACGTCACGGCGCTGACGGTGCCTGGCGTGCGCTTCGCGGTTTCCACGATGCGGTTCGTCTGTCAGCAGACGACGTTTGCGTCGACCGAGGGCAGTGTCATCACCCAGACGGCGTACCGGTCATACCCGCAGATGAACGTCACGGCGGTCTCGTCGGACGCGGGGGACTTCCAGTCGCGCGCCTCAGGCGAGATCGCGCCCATGGGGCTCGGATTCGAATATGTGCGCGCCGCCAATCTTCGGCAGCGGGCGATTGCGTGGGGCGAGCAGGCCGTCGAGAAGCTGTCGGCCAAGCCGGTCGAGCCCGACGTGTACGACGTGATCCTGCATCCGAGCAACCTCTTCCTCACGATTCACGAATCCATCGGACACGCGACGGAACTGGACCGCGCGCTCGGGTACGAAGCCAATTACGCCGGGACCACGTTTCTGGCGCCGCCGGCGCGTGTGCTGAACACGTTCCGGTACGGACCGGAGATCATGAACGTGCAGGCCGACCGCACGCAGCGCGGGGCGCTCGCCACCGTGGGGTGGGACGACGAAGGCGTCGCCGCGGACAGTTGGCCGATCGTCAAGGACGGCGTCTTCGTCGACTACCAGACGACGCGCGAACAGGCAGGACTGATCTCGGAGTACACGGGCATCACGCGGTCGCACGGGTGCGCGTTCGCCCAGTCGTGGGATGCCGTTCCGTTCCAGCGGATGCCGAACGTGTCCTTGCTGCCCGGCGAAGAGGGCTACAGCCTCGACGACATCATCGCGGCGACGGAGAAGGGCATCGTGATCGCGGGCCGCGGCTCGTACAGCATCGATCAGCAGCGCTACAACTTCCAGTTCGGCGGTCAGGTCTTCCTCGAGGTGCGCGACGGCGCGCTCGTGGGGATGCTCCGCGACGTGGCGTACCAGGGGCGCACGCCGGAGTTCTGGAACTCGCTGGACATGCTCGGCGGGGCCGAGTCTTACGAGTTGGGCGGGACCTTCGGCGACGCGAAGGGGCAGCCCTCGCAGGCCAACGCGGTGAGTCACGGATGCCCGCCGACGCGTTTCCGGAACGTCCGGGTCATCAACACCGGCCGGACGGTCTAGCGGCATGGCCGACACGATCCTGACCGCGGACGCGGCGCGGGAGCTCGCGGAGCGCATCCTCGACCGCAGCGGCTCGGCCGAAGCGGAGGTCCGGCTGCGCTCGACCGACGACGGGCACACCCGGTTTGCAGCGAACCAGATCACGACGACGGGCGATGCCACGGACCTCACGGCGTCGCTGTCGGTGCGGGTCGAGGGCCGCGAGGCGTCGGTCGAATTCAACACCTTCGACGACGAGACCTACGTCGCAGCCGGCGAGCGTGCCCGAGCGATGGCGGAGTTGCTGCCCGAAGATCCCGAACTGCAGGAGCTTCTGGAGCCGCAGACGTACGACGAAACCGACGCGTGGTTCGACGGAACGCTGGGGCTCGACCCGACGGCACGCGCGTCGGCTGCGCAGGTCGTGATCGACCGCGCCGTGCGCGGCGGGCTCGTGGCGAGCGGGTTTCTGCAGCGGCGCGTGTCCGCCTATGGGGTGGCCAATTCCGTAGGGCTGTTTGCGTATCATCGCGCGACCCTGGCGTCGCTCACCACGACCGTGCGCACGACGGCGGGCGACGGCTCGGGGTGGGCGGGCGAGACAGGCAATGATTGGGCGCGCATGCCGGCAACGCTGGACGTCGCAGAACGCGCCATCGAGAAGGCCGCGCGGAGCGCGGGGGCGGAGGCTATCGAGCCCGGCGCCTACACCGTGGTGCTCGAGCCTACGGCGGTCGGCAATCTGGTGCAGCTCATGCGTTTTGCCATGGACGAGCGCGCAGCCGAGGAAGGGCGGTCGTTCTTCGCGCGCCGGGGTGGCGGGACGAGAATGGGCGAGCGCATCGCCGCGCCGGGCATCGCACTCGTGTCGGATCCCACGTCGCCCATGCTGCGCACGCAGCCGTTCACCGCCGAGGGGCAACGGCTTGGACGGACCGAGTGGATCAGCGACGGCGTCGTCACCACACTGTCGCGGTCGCGCGCGTGGGCAGACCGGGTGCGCGAGGCACCGGTGCCGGTCGGCAACGGTTTGCTGCTCGATGCCGGGGGCGAGGGCACGGTGGCGGACCTGGTGCCCGGGGTCGAGCGCGGACTGTTGGTCACACGCTTCTGGTACATCCGCGGTGTGGATCCCCGCTCGCTCCTGTACACGGGGCTCACGCGCGACGGCGTGTTCCTGATCGAGAACGGCGAGGTCAGCCGTCCGGTCAAGAACCTGCGGTTCAACGAGAGCGTGATTCGCCTGCTGAACAGCGTCGAGGCGGCCGGCGCGCCCGCGCGGGTGGTGGCCTCGGAGTCGGGTGGGTTGGGCACGGCGGTGGCGGTTCCGCCACTCGTCGTACGGGACTTCCAGTTCACGGCGCTCTCGGACGCCGTGTGAGGGGGCGCGTCGTCTAGGGTTTGACCGCGACGAACCAGCCGTGCTGGTCGCGTGTCCCGTGCTGCGCGGGTTCCCACGCACCGTACCGCGCCCGAAAACTCTCCATCTCGAGCAGGACCACTTCGGCGTTCCCGTCGACGGGGAAGAGGCAGTGCACGCCGCCGGCGACGGTGTGCGTGTCGAGGTCGTCGAAGAAGGCCTCGACCGCGTCGGCGTCGAGTCCGGCGAGGCACACCGGGTCGAGCACGACGAGCGACGCGTTCACCGTCGGGAACCATCCGCTACCGGGGACGAGCACACAGCCCTCGTAGTCGCGGGTCAGCTCCTCGCTGGCAGCCCGGTTTTCTGCCTGCTCGACCGCGTGTCCCTCACGTTCGAGGAACATCACCGACCAGTCGTGTGCGGCGAGGTAGAGCGAGGCCGCGATGCCACGCGCCCCCACCACGAGCGCGGTGCCGTCGACCGCGTCCCACGGGCCGAGGTCTGCCACGGGCGAGGTCGCGGCCAGCCCCCAGTGCGCGGGTTCCCGCTGCGCACGCCGACGCCGTGCGTGGCGGTGCTGCCACCGGCGGAACGTGGGGAGGTTGAGGCGTCGCATGATCGCCTGGTCGACGTGCTCCAGCATCAGGATTTCGGTGAGCACCAGCTGCTCGGCCTGGTCGGCTTCGAGCTCGCGCACGGCCTCGTCGGCGATGGCGAGCAGTTGATCGCGACTGAGACGGCCTTTGAAGTCTTCGATCTGCTCGAGGATGTACTCCTCGTACTCTTGGCGCGGCGGCCGCGGGGGCGGTCGCTCGCGGAGGGGGCGGCGTGCCGGATCCCTCAGCACGGCTCGACGTGCACCACGACTTCGTGCAGTTGGAGTGTGTTGCGCACGGCGAGCTCGACGGCGTCCGCGATTTCGTGTGCGTGGGCGACGCTGGCCTCCGCGTCCACCGCGATGGTCAGCTCCGCGAACCGCTTGCTGGACCCGCCGCGCGAGCGGATGTCGTAGGCGCGCTCCACGCCTCCGATCGCCTCGGCGGCCGACTGAATCTCGCTGGCGGGTACCGCCTGCTCGTCCACCAGCACGGGGATCGAGCGGGCGAGGATTCCGTAGGCCAGCCACACGATCATGCCGGCCACGCCCAGCGCCACGACGGGGTCGGCCCAGGCCACGCCGGCATCGGCGGCCACGACGCCGATGAGGACGCCGGTGGTGACGAAGACGTCCGCCCGGGTGTGGGCGGCGTCGGCCAGCAAGATCTCGCTGTGCAGCTCGTGCCCGCGACGGTTCTCGTACCAGGCAACGACGGTGTTGATGCCGAGCGTGCCGATGAGCAACGCGAGCTGCGCTCCGGAGATGTCGAGCGGCGTGGCACCGGCATGCAACTGCGTGATCGCGCCTTTGACGATCTCGAAGCCGGTCACCGAGAGGAAGATGACGATTGCGAGTGCGCCGACCGTTTCGAACTTCTGGTGTCCGTACGGATGGTCCTCGTCCGGGCCGCGCGCGGCCACGGCGATGATCGCGAGCCCGATCACGTTGTTCATCGCGTCGACCGACGAGTGCACGGCGTCGCCGAGCACGGAGAGCGCTCCGGTGCCGAGGCCGATAACGACCTTGGCCCCCACGACACCGAGATTGGCGAGGAGGAGGCCCGCAAGGACACGTCGAACTTGAACGTTACGGTCGCGGGCCGACCGACGGACGGGCATGCCACAAGCTCGCGAACGCCCCGGGGGACTGTCAACACGGAGCGACGCCTTGCCTGGGCGTCGCGGTCCGATCACGATTCGAGGGCGGGCCGCGCCCGCGTGCCCGCTCCGAACATGCACTCGTGCTTCTCGTCGGTCTCATGCTCGCTTCGACACTCAGACTCATGGTCATCGCCGGTCCACCGCACGTGCAGGTGCCCGACCTCGCCGCGTCGTGCCGAGCGGCTGTCGAGGGTGGGGCGACGGCCGTGCAGGTGCGTGTCAAAGACTTGCCTGCCGCCGACGTCCTCGTCGCCGTCCGTGCGGTCGTGGCTGCGGTGCCCGTTCCGGTGTTCGTGAACGACCGCGCGGACGTGGCAGTGGCGGCAGGCGCGTTCGGCGTGCACGTGGGGCAGGACGACGTGCCCGTCGCGGCGATCCGGCAGCTCGCGGGCCCGCGCCTGTGTGTGGGGATCTCGGCCGGGACCGTGGACGAAGCGGAGGTGGCCCGCACCACCGACGCGGACTACTGGAGCATCGGAGCGGTGTTCGGCACGGGCACCAAGCACGACGCCGGCGCGCCGATCGGCGTCGACGGTTTTGCCGCGCTGTGCGCGCGCGCGCCGGCGGACGTGCCGGTCATGGCCATCGGCGGCATCACCGCCGAGCGGATCGCTGGCGTGGTCGAGGCCGGTGCCGTGGGGGTCGCGGTGAGCGCGGCGGTCTTCGGCGCGCCCGACGTCGTCGCCGCGGCGGCGACGGTCCGCGCGGCGCTGGACCGCGCGCTCGAGCGTTAGGGCGCGCGGATCTCTCGAATCGCCTGGAGGTGCTCCGCGTACGACCGAGAGAACACGTGGAGCCCGTCCCCGCGGGCGACGAAGTACAGGAAGTCGGTGTTCGCCGGGTAGAGCGCCGCCTCGATGCTGGCGGCACTCGGCGCGCCAATCGGCCCCGGCGGCAGGCCGGCCACCACGTATGTGTTGTGCGGTGAGCGCACGAAGAGGTCCCGCTCGAAGA
>JBDHIW010000151.1:0-5965 GCA_039587215.1 Gemmatimonadota bacterium
GGAAGGCAACCTCATTCCCAACATCGACGCGGCGTGGGAGGAGATTGCCTACTTTCAGATCGGCGACAATCCCGGCCGCAACGAACCCGGGACCGGGGAGATCAACTACCGAAACGTGTTCGGGCACATTCATGCGCGCGGCTACCGCGGCATCCTCGGCATGGAGCACGGCAATGCCGCGCCGGGCCGGGCGGGTGAGCGTGCGGTGATCGACGCGTACCGCGCGGCCGACGCGTTCTAGATGCGGAGCACACGGGCGCGGGCGCCGCTTCCGGGGCAGGGCGTGCCCGCCGTCGCCCCGAGCGCGCCCGTCGCGGTCACCCCGGGCGTCATCGTCGTCGTGTCCTCGACCGTCGAGCCCCACGGTGCGGAGCAGCGGCGTATCGTGCTGACTGAACGGCACGAACGACGCACGCGGCACCGTCGGCCTCCGCGAGAGACGCCGTGAGGCCCGTCATCTCGGCCCGAAGCGCACTGCCGTGGAACTGATCGTCTACCTCATCTTCGCCTTCTCGGGCGCCGCCGGCTTGATGTACGAGTCGGTGTGGGCACGGTATCTCGGGCTCTTCGTCGGTCACGCGGCGTATGCCCAGGTCCTGGTGCTCGGCATCTTTCTCGGTGGGATGGCGCTGGGTGCGCTGATCGTCGGTGCACGGACGGCCCGTATTCGCGACCCGCTGCGGGCGTACGCGTTGGTCGAACTCGCGGCGGGGCTCATGGGGCTGGTCTTCCACGACGTGTTCGTCGCGGTGACCGGCTGGGCGTACGCGTTCGTGCTTCCCGCGGCGGGTGATGGCGCGCTCGGGACGGGGGTCCAGTGGACCATCGCCGCCCTCTTGCTCCTTCCGCAGTCCCTGCTGCTCGGCGCCACGTTCCCGCTGTTGGCCGCCGGCGTCCTGCGCCGGACGCGCCATCCTGCGGGCGCGGTGCTGGCGCGATTGTACTGCGCAAACGGTCTTGGTGCGGCCGCGGGGGTTCTCCTCGCCGGGTTCTGGCTTCTCGGTGCCGCAGGACTGGCGGGTACGGTGGTCGCCGCGGGTACCGTGAACCTCGTGGTGGGTCTCGCGTCGCTCGCGGTGGCACGGCAGGTTCCGCTGACGGACTCGACGGCACCCGACGACGAGCCGGTTGCCTCCAGTGCGGAGCGCGCGCCCGCACGCCTCACCGCCGTGTTGCTGCTCGTGAGTTTTGGGACGGCGGCCGCGTCGTTCACGTACGAGATCGCCTGGATCCGGATGCTGTCCCTCACGTTGGGCAGCGCGACCCACGTGTTCGAACTCATGCTCTCCGCGTTCATCCTCGGACTGGCGCTCGGCGCGTTCTGGGTCCGGCAGCGCCTGGACCGGTGGGAGGATCCGATCCGAGCCCTCGCGCTGGTGCAGTGGCTCATGGGGGCGGCTGCGCTCGCGACGCTGCCCACGTTCGGGGCCTCGTTCGCCTGGACGTCATGGCTGTTCGAAGTCCTCGGGCGCACCGAGGCGGGCTACTCGGCGTTCAATGCGGTGCGCTACGGCATCGCGCTCGCGATCATGCTGCCGTCCACCTTCTTCGCCGGGATCACCTTTCCGCTCATCACGCGGACGCTGTACCTGGGCGGCGTGGGGGAGCGGGCCGTCGGGACGGTCTACGGCGCGAACACGTTGGGGTCCATCGCCGGTGCGGGACTCGCAGGGCTCGTGCTCATGCCGCTGTTGGGCGTGCAGTGGCTGCTCGCCGCGGGTGCGGTCGCGGACATGGCCATCGGCGTGGCGATCGTGGTCGCCCTCCTTCCGGGACAGCGGCGGTGGTCGATCGGTTTTGCGGTCGGCGCGGCGGCCATGCTGGCGTGGGCCTTCAGCGTGGGTCGGGTGGGTGAGACGACGCTGGCGAGCGGCGTGTTTCGGCACGGAGACCGAGACGCGCTCGCCGATGCCGAGATGGTGTTCCACGAGGATGGCCGCACGGCGACCGTCTCCGTCTATCGCGACGGCGACCTACTGACCGTGGCGACGAACGGAAAGCCGGACGGGTCACTGCCGATGGGATGGATCGTTCCCGATCGATGCGTCATGGGGCCCGACACGGCCTCCCTGCGGGCGGATCAGGCGACCCAGATCCTCGCGCCGCTGCTGACGCTCGCGCACGCGCCGCCGGGCGCGCAGGTCGCCGTGATCGGTCATGGTACGGGCATGTCCGCGCATGCGGTCCTCGCGGACTCCTCGGTGGCAGGCGTGGTGACCGTCGAGATCGAGCCGGCGATGATCGAGGGGTCGCGCGCGTTCTATCCGGCGAACCGGCGGGTGTTCGACGATCCCCGCTCGACGTTCGTCTCGGGCGACGCGCGCGCGTACTTCGCGCGGTCCGACACCGACTTCGATGTGGTGTTCTCCGAGCCGTCCAACCCGTGGGTCAGCGGCGTCGCGAGCCTCTTCACGGCAGAGTTCTACGCGCACGTTCGGGAGCGGCTCCGGGACGGCGGCGTGTTCGGGCAGTGGCTGCACCTGTACGAACTGAACGACGGGCTCGTGCTGACGGTCCTCTCGGCCCTGGACCAGGCGTTCGACGATTTCGCGCTCTTTGCGACGAGCCCGGGGGACATCCTGGTCGTCGCCACCCGTGGCGACGGGCATGCACCCGACTGGGAGCGTCTTGAGCGGATCTTCGCCGGACCCGATGGATGCGGCCTGCGGCGCCCCGATCAGGACGAACTCCGTGCATTGCAGCTCGCCGATCGTGGCCTGTTCGCACCGTTGCTCGCGTCGTCGGTCGCCCCGAACTCGGATTTCGTTCCTGTGCTGGATCTCGGCGCGCAGCGGACGTTCTTCACGAAGGAATTCGCGGGCGGCATCTACGGGCTCGCGACGACCCGCTTCGACCTCTCAGCGGCGCTGAGCGGCCGCCGCTATGCGCCGCTCCTCGGGGTCGCACCGCTGGTCGCGGGTCACCCGCGGCTCGTCCCGCTCCATCAGGGATGGTACGTGGCGCGCGAGATCGCGGGGCCGTTCGCCGACGCGCCGCCGGCGTACCGGGCGGCTCGGCACGCGTGGCACGGGTGGCGTGCTCGGGTGGCCGTCGCCGTCGCGCCGGACGACTGGGGGGCCTGGATCGTGGAGTTTCAGTCCGTGCTGGGCGACCGCGCGGGCGGGACCGCCGGTTGGTACGACACGCAACTGTTCGACGTAACGGACCGGTATCTCGGCATGGTAGCCCCGCCGTCGTGGGTCCGCGCGACGGTCGACCTGCATCGGGCGCTGCAGCGCGGGGACTATGGCGCGCTCGCGGGCGCGGCCGATGCCGTCATCGAGGCGGGCGGGCAGGCGCATGACGTCCTCGACGCCGAATTGGTGCTGGAGGCCGCCGTGCTGGCGCACCTGCAGCGCGGCGATCCTGAGCGTGCGCTTGCCGTGCACGACCGCTTCGTGGAACGCTTCGACGTGGATCGGGCGGCGCTGCGCTACCAGCTCCTCCGCGCGGTGCTCATGGAGCGGGCTCGTCGCTGACGCCTGGTTCGGGGACGAACTCGAGAAGATCGCCCGGCTGGCACTGGAGCTCGCGGCAGAGCGCCTCGAGGGTCGAGAACCGCACGGCACGAGCCTTGTTTGTCTTGAGGATGGACAGATTGGCCAGCGTGATCCCCACGCGTTCGCTCAGCGTCGTGAGGGTCATCCGACGCCGCTCGAGCCAGCGGTCGAGCTTGACCAGGATCATCGTCGCGTGCTCAGACCGTGAGCGCCCGATCCTGCTCGATCTCCACGCCGTGGCCGAACACCGACGAGAGCACGAGTACGAGCAGCCCGAGCAGGATCAGCTCGCCGCGAACGGTGAAGGGCGCCACGAGATCTACGACCTCGAACCGCACAGTGCGCAGGACGGCCCGTGCTGTCGCGTACTCCAGAAACGGCACCAGCACGCCGAGTCCGGTGATCAGCAGTCCGATCGTGCGGATGCGGCGTGCGTTGAGGGATGTGAAGGGGCTGCGACTCCTCACGCTCTGCGCGACGCCCCGCAGCAGACCGAGGATGCCCAAGCCGACGCCGAGTCCCAGCAGGGCCGCGACGTTGGGTGCGAACTGCTGACGCCAACTCGTCGTTTCGAGGCGTAGCTCCCCTCGCGCCGAGTGAAGCACGGCACGCGTGACGGGACTGCCCGGCGTGTCTTCGAGTTCCAGTTCCATGATCGGATGAAACGCCCCCGCCCCTACGGCTACGGGGACGGCGACGTCGCCGATACCGCCGTCGTGCATGGCCAAGGGCGAGATGATGACCCACAGGGTGAGCCCGGCCAGCCCGAGACCTCCGAGCCAGAACGCGGCATCGAGAATGAGCTGGGTCGCGGTCGTGATCGCTCGCATCGACATGGTATCCGTCCCGTTCGTCCCGACGTGAATTTATTGATAAACAATAAGAAGTACCAGGTGTTGCCGTGGGAATCACCCCGAGCGTCGCGCGAACCACGGCGCCGACTATGGATTTCGTAAACTGTTGCTATGAAAATGTTTAGATGCTCTCGCAGCGGTGTCCTGACGGGTCGATGAATCTGGTGTCCGGCGCAACTTTCGTCTGTGGAGCTTGCTTGAAAATCTATAAGTCATTACCCTGCATTCGGTTAAGACGGGTGGTAGAGGGGACGCGGGTACCCTAGGTCCAAGGAGAGTGCATGTCGAAGCTCAGCAGAACAGCCGCCATCCTCGCAGCCACCGTTGTCTTTGCGGGGTCCTCTTCCGAACTGGCCGCGCAGAATGCGTCGATCAGCGCGAACGCCATCGTTGCCGGAGCGCTGAGCGTGACGAGCGTTCGGGATCTGGATTTCGGGACGGTGATCCCGAACTTCAACCGAACAATCCTCACGACCGACGCGACGTCCGGTCACTTCCAGATTGACGGCGGCGTCAATGCTGAGGTCTCGCTGACGTACTCGTCGTTGCCGGGCGCCCTGACACGGGTTGGTGGGACCGAGACGATGACCATCACGTATACGGCAACGCACAACACGACGGATGCCGGTGGGGTCGGCACCGGGTTCACGCCGGCGTCGGGGTTGACGACCCGGTTGGACACGACCACGGGCGAGTTGCACGTCTACATGGGCGGGTTGCTCACCGTTGCTTCGGGCCAGGTGGCCGGGGACTACAGCGCGACGATCACGCTCGACGCGTCGTACACGGGTAACTAGCCGCGGTCAGCGGTCAGCGGCCGGTGGGTGGCCCCGAACGGGTCGCCCCCGGCCGGTCTTGCGGATGCAACGTCGTGCGTCGCTACGCCGGTGTTTCGTGGGCTTTGCTGCTCTTCGCACTGTTGTCGTCTCCGGCGGCAGCGCAGGGGCGGGGCCTCTCGATCATCCCCCGTCAGGACCTGTCGTTCGGAACCGTGATTCCGGGCGTCCCCGTGGCCGTCGCCCCATCGTCGCCGGCCGGCGCGGGACAGCTCGAGATCCGTGGGCGGCGCAACGCCCCCGTGCTCCTCGACTTCACGCTTCCGTCCGCACTCACGGCGTTCGGCGCCAGCCTACCGTTGTCCTTTGTCGGCGGGGACGCGGCGTTTTCAGCCGATCCAGCGTTCGGTGCTGCCCAGTTCTTCGATCCCCGCACCGCTCAGATCGCCGTCCTGGCCAGCAACGGCAAGCTCTATGTCTTTCTGGGGGGGCGGGTGACACCGGACGCGTCCCAGCCCGCCGGGTCGTATGGGGCGACCATCACGCTCACGGTCAGTTACGTGGGGAACTGACGTGAGGCGACGCGCGACGGTGCGGGGGGTGCTGCTCGGGGTCGCGGCGTCGGCCGCGGCGCCCCTCGTGACCGAAGCGGTGCTCGTCGCTCCTCACGCCCTGTTCATCCGGCACGAGGATCGCACCGGCGAGATCTTCGTCGTGAACCAGAGCGACGGGCCCGAGGAAGTCTCCGTGGCGCTGCAGTTCGGGTATCCGGTGACGGACTCGACCGGCGCCATCGGGATGCGGCTGATCCCCAACCCGGATCCCGGAGAACCGT
>JBDHIW010000010.1:0-6076 GCA_039587215.1 Gemmatimonadota bacterium
AGTGGCGCCCTGACCCGTTGGCGTCCCTAGCTAGATTATCGGCACCATGAACACGTCCCCCGGCGCCCCGGAGCGCTACGACCCCACCGCGATCGAAGCGGCCTGGCAGTCGCGTTGGAAGGAGCGGTCGACGAACGCGACCGACATCGACGGCGCGGAACGCCCGTATTTCAATCTCATGATGTTCCCGTATCCGTCGGCGGAGGGACTGCACGTCGGGAACGTCTTCGCGTTCATCGGGGCGGACGTCCACGGCCGGTTCCGGCGGTTGCAGGGCTTCGACGTGTTCGAGCCGATCGGTTTCGACGCGTTCGGCATCCACTCCGAGAACCACGCGCTCAAAGTCAATACGCATCCGTCGGAACTGATCCCGAGCAACATTCGTCGGTTCCGCGACCAGCTACGGCGCGTGGGTCTCATGCTCGATTGGGAACACGAGCTCTCGACCACGGACCCGCGGTACTACAAGTGGACGCAGTGGATCTTCCTCCAGCTGTACCGGGCTGGTCTCGCCGTCAAGAAGAAGGCGCCGGTCAACTGGTGCCCCGAGTGCAAGACCGTGCTGGCGAACGAGCAGGTGATCGACGGCTTCTGCGAGCGCCATCCGGAGACGCAGGTCCACCAGCGGTTCCTCGAACAGTGGTTCTTCACGATCACCAACTACGCGCAGCGACTGCTCGACAACCTCGAGACGATCGACTGGTCGGACTCCACGCGCACGATGCAGCGCAATTGGATCGGGCGCTCCGAGGGCGCGGAGATCGTCTTCGTCACGCCGGGTGACCACGAGATTCGCGTGTTCACGACGCGGCCGGACACACTCTTCGGCGCGACCTACATGGTGCTCGCTCCCGAGCATCCGCTCGTCGAGCGACTCACGGCGTCGGAGCAGCGCCGCGCGGTGAAGGAGTACAAGCGCGAGGCTTCGGCGAAGGACATCGTCGCGCGCCGCGTGGGTGACCGGGAGAAGACCGGGGTGTTCACGGGGTCGTACGCGACGAACCCGGCGACGGGTGAGGCAATTCCGATCTGGATCGCGGACTACGTGCTCATGGAGTACGGCACCGGCGCCATCATGGCAGTGCCCGCGCACGACGAACGCGATCACGAGTTCGCGGAGAAGTTCGGTCTCGAGATTCGCGAAGTCATTCAGCCCGATGACGCCTACGTCGAGCGGCCCTTCACCGGCTGGGACGGCAAGCTGGTGCGGAGCGGTGCGTTCGACGGCATGACATGCCGCGAGGGTGCCAGCAAGATCACCGCGTGGCTAGCCGAGCGCGGCGCGGGCACCGGAACGGTTCAGTACCGCCTGCACGACTGGTGCATCTCGCGACAGCGCTATTGGGGTCCGCCGATCCCGATCGTGTACTGCGAACGGTGCGGTACGGTCCCCGTGCCGGAGGAGGACCTGCCGGTCGTTCTCCCGCCGCTCGACGACTTCCGCCCATCGGAGAGTGGCGTGTCGCCGCTCGCGCGAAACGAAGAGTGGTTCCGCGTACCCTGTCCCGAATGCGGGAAGCTGGCCCGTCGTGAAACGGACGTGTCCGACACGTTTCTGGATTCGGCGTGGTACTTCCTGCGGTACCCATCGACCGCGTTCGACGACCGGCCGTTCGACGCCGACGTCACCCGTCGGTGGCTTCCGGTGCAGTCGTACATCGGCGGCAACGAGCACGCGGTGCTGCACCTCATGTACGCCCGCTTCATCACGATGGCACTTCACGACCTCGGCCATATCGCGTTCGAGGAACCGTTCACGCGCTTCCGCGCGCACGGCATGATCGTGAAGGACGGCGCGAAGATGTCGAAGTCGCGCGGCAACGTCGTGATTCCCGACGAGTACATCGCGAAGTGGGGCGCGGACACGTTCCGCATGTACCTCATGTTCCTCGGGCCCTATCAGGAGGGCGGCGACTTTCGGGACGAGGGCATCGCGGGACTACGCCGGTTCCTCGACCGCGTGTGGGATCTCGTCGCGCATTCCGAACCGGCGAGTGCGGACACCGCGGACGACGTCGTGATCCGCAAGCTGCACCAGACGATCGCGGGGACGGCGGAGGACGTTGAAGAACTGCGGTACAACACGGCGATTTCGAAGCTGATGGAGTACGTGAACGTGCTGCGCGGCCGTGGCGAGGACGACGCCGGTCAGCGTTCGGTCAGTCCGGACGTCCTCCGTCCGCTCATCATCATGCTGGCGCCGTTCGCCCCGCACTTTGCCGAGGAGTGCTGGGCTCGACTCGGCGGCACGGCCAGCGTCTTCGATGCGTCGTGGCCCGCGTACGACGCCGACGCTGCACGGGAGTCGTCGATCGAGCTGGTCGTACAGGTCAACGGCAAGGTACGCGGCCGCGTGACCGCGCCGGCGGGGATCGCCGAGCCGGACGCCGTCGCCCTCGCGACGGCCGAGGAG
The DNA here is from genome assembly GCA_039587215.1 of Gemmatimonadota bacterium. GTDB lineage: Bacteria > Gemmatimonadota > Gemmatimonadetes > Gemmatimonadales > GWC2-71-9 > CAMYLY01. The sequence goes on from JBDHIW010000010.1 coordinate 2,414, forward strand.
AGCGTGCAGCGGTTTGTCGGCGATCAGACGGTGCGCAAGGTCGTCTACGTCCAGGATCGCCTCGTGAATCTGGTGGTCGGCTAGGCAGACGCCCGGAACTTTGGGGGGACTTGTGGGCTAGAATTCTCAAGTCCAATCGGCGGGTCCCTCGTGCGTGTGTCTTTCGTCATTGCTGCGGCCGTGCTGTCGGCCTGCACCCTGAACATCAACGATCCAGAACCGCCTGCCGATTCGGCGGCGCTGAACATCCTCTTCGTCGGCAACAGTCTCACGTACAGCAACGACTTGCCGGGTATGGTCGAGGCGCTCATCGACTCGGCCGGCTTGGGACCCGTGGAGGTTCAGTCGGTCGCCGAGCCGAATTACGGTCTCGAGGAGCACTGGTTCGCGGGTGCGGCCGCGCAGGTGATCGACTTCGGCGGGTGGGACTTCGTGGTGCTGCAGCAGGGGCCGTCGGCGACGGAGGGACGCCCGTTTCTTCTGGAGTACACGATCCGGTTCGACAGCCTGATTCGGGCGGTCGGCGCGGTCCCGGCGCTCTACATGGTGTGGCCCTCGTTCGTCCGCTCCGGGGACTGGGACGGGGTCCACGACTCGTATCGCACCGCGGCGGACACCGTTGGCGGCCTGTTCCTGCCGGCCGGCGAGGCGTGGCGCGTGGCGTGGGAGCAGGATGCGACCCTGCAGCTCTACGACGTCGATGGGTTCCATCCCTCGGCACTCGGGACCTATGCGGCGGCCCTCGTCATGGTGGAACGGTTTACGGGACGCTCGCCGGTGGGTCTCGCGCGCCGGTTTCGGACGTCCAGCGGGGTGGTCGTGGACCTTCCGGAGGAGACGGCCGCCCTGGTGCAGGAGGCTGCGAGGGAGGCCAGCGCCCGGTTCTAGCCCTGCGCTCGTCGGAGCCTGCTGCTCCATAGCATCCTAACGTATTCCACAACAACACGTTACGGGATCGCTCGGCCACGGCTGGCGCCCCGTGAGAAGGCGTGCGACCCTTTCGGGGTACACCGCATCTATCTATCGAGCATGCCGGAACTAGCGCTCGCACTGGACGAGCTGGCGATTCGCCGAGCCAAGACGGGTGACCTCGAGGCACTCGAGAATGTGTACCGGGCCTATCAGGGTGCCGTGTACACGATGGGCCGGCGTATGTGTCGCACGCCCGAGGAAGCGGAAGAAGTGGTGCAGGAGACCTTCCTCGAGGTCTGCCGCAGCATCAAGCGGTTCCGCGGCTCGGCCCCCGGGAGTCTCACGGCGTGGGTCAAGCGGATCGCCGCCAGCAAGGCGCTGATACGCATTCGGTACCAGAAGTATCGAGAGACCGATGAGCTGCACGAGGATGGACGCGGTTCGATGGGAACCGATGTAGGGCTGTCGATGGACTTGGAGGCCGCGCTTGTGCGGCTGTCTGATACGGCGCGGGCGGTGGTGTGGCTGCACGATGTCGAGGGGTACACACACGAGGAGATTGCCGGGCTCATGGGCAAAACGGTCAGTTTTTCCAAGTCGCAGCTGTCACGGGCGCATGCCCGGCTGCGGACGATGCTCGGCGAGGAGGTTTGATGTACAGGCATCTCACGATGACGGAGCTGCTGGATCTGCGCGACCACGAAGGGACGCAGGCCGCGGAGCGGCATGTCGAAACCTGTGACGGATGCGCGGCCGAGTTCGAGCGTCTGCACCAGCGCGTCGCCGGCCTGCGCGCGCTGCCGGCGCTGACGCCGCCGCGCGATCGATGGACGGACGTGCGCGAGACCATCGAGTCGGGCCGCCGCCGCACAGTGTGGCGCTCGACCGGGATCGCGGGACTCGCGGCCGCTGCGATGTTGGCGCTGTTCGTGGGCGTGCAGTCGCTCACGGTCGGGGCGATCGACGCCGAGGCGTCCGCGCAGGTCCAGCTTCAGCAGCTGATGGACGAGTCGCAGCGGCTCGAGGGACTGCTGTTTGCGGTCGAACAGGAGCCGCGGGTGATGTCGGGCATGACCGCCGCGACGATCGCAGGTCTCGAGGATCGGATCGCCATGGTGGATGAGGGCATCGCCCAGGCGGCGGGGCGAAGCGCGCCGGTGACAGTGGAACAGCTGTGGAGAGAACGCGTCACCCTCATGGGGACGCTGGTGAATACCCACGTACGGAATGTGGCGTACGTCGGCTACTAGACGGTAGAACATGGAGCGGAGCGCCGCAGGGCGTTCGAGGAGACAATCATGAAGCGATGGATCACGGCAGTAGCGATGGTGTGCGCGCTGGGGATTGCTGCCCCGGCAGCCGCACAGGACGAGGAGGGCGATCGGGAGACGGCGATCGAGCGTCTCGAGGAGGCGCGCGAGCGACTGGATGAGGCACTGCAGCGTCTGCGGGAAGACGAGACACGCGAGGCACGAAGGGACGTCGAGCGGGCGATTGCCGAGCTACGCGCGGCGGAGCGTTCGCTGCGTGGCGGCCGCATGTCCTTCTTCGAGTTCCGGACCGAGCCGGGCAACCGGTTGGGCATGGTCATGCCCGAGGACATGCCGGGCATCGTCATGTTCGACTCCGACCGTCCGCGGATCGGCGTCATCATCGAGAACGACGGCGAGTCGGACGGCATCAACATCGCGGCAGTGACGCCCGGTGGGCCGGCGGCCGAAGCGGGACTCAAGGCGGGAGACGTCGTGGTGAGCGCGAACCGCATCGTGGTGACGGGGAAGGACGCCGGAGAGCGCTTTGTAGAGATCATTCGGGAGACGGATGAGGGCGATTCACTCGTCGTCGTGTACGAGCGAGACGGTGAGCGGAGCGAGACGGTCATCGTCCCGCGCCCGATGGATGAGGAGAACACGTGGAGCTACTCCTACTCCTTCCGCAACCTCGCGGATCGCCTCGAAGGCTTGGGCGAGGGTATGGAGGGGTACATGCGGGTCGCCCCGCGGGTCGAGTGGCACACGGAGGAGTCGGATGATCCCGAGTCGGTCCTGCTGCGGAGCGAGCGCGGTGACGTGGCGCGCGCGATCGTCTCACGACTGCGTGGCGGTGCGTTGCTGGACCTCGAGCTCGTGACGGTGAATCCGGATCTGGCGAGCTATTTCGGGACGGACAAAGGCGTGCTGGTGGTCCGCGCATCGGAGAACAACGACATCCCGCTCAAAGGCGGCGACGTCATTCTGAGCATCGGCGGGCGCGAGCCGCGGAGTCCGTCGCACGCCATGCGCATCCTCCAGTCGTACGATCACGGCGAGGAGATCTCGATCGAGGTCATGCGCGACAAGCAGCGCCAGACGGTCACGATGACCATGCCGGACGACGAATAGCGCAGAGAACGACCAGTCGTACTCCGGGGGGGCCGCGCGATGCGCGGCCCCCCCGGTGTGCGTTCGGCTACCGCCCGGACCCGAACAGAATGGCGTTGGTGAGCAGCCGGGCCGTGCCGCGCCAGAATCCACGGTAGAGCGGATCGTCCGCCATCGTGACGACGGTGCCGCGGCCGGCGCGCTCGGTCGCGGCCCACACGGTCTTTCGCAGCTGCTCGACGGTGCTCGGCCACGTGAAGCCCGACAGGAGAAGCTCGTCGTCCACGAACGCGACGGGGTTGTCTCCCTGCTCCGACGGCGGCAGCGGCGAGCCGCCCGACACCATGACGGCCAGCTCCGACTGCGGGTAGCCGAGCGTGAGCCAGTGGGA
>JBDHIW010000010.1:6123-41659 GCA_039587215.1 Gemmatimonadota bacterium
GAACCGGTCTGGGTCGGCCGACGGTGAGGCGAGCGGCGGGGTGAGATCCGGTCCGCTCGGCAGCGAATCCGCACCGTTCCCGTTCTCCTCTTCGTCGTCCGGCGCCGACATCAGGCCGACATCCTCGTGGGTCGGGAAGCGCGCGGCGCCGTCGTAGGCGATGAGGACACCGCCGTCCCGCACCCATCGCTGCAGCCGCTCGATCCCCGACGACCCGAGCAGGCGGCGGATCGTGCCGCTGCTGCCGTGCGGGATGATGAACACGTTGTAGTCCGACAGGGTACGCATGCCGCCGATCGACCCCAGCGCGACGGGCACGAACGGCTGCCGCAGTTCCGTTTCCAGAAAGTGCCAGAGGAATCCGTAGCTCAGGGCGGAGATACCCTCGCCGGCGGCGACGACGATGCGCGGAGCGAAGACGGGCTCCACGTGTTCCGCACCGACCCCGACCGGTCCTTCGTCCGCGTACGCCGACTGCACGGCGGTGACCGGCACACCGATCGTGGCCGCGAGGTCTTCCAGCCGCGCGTGGAGACGCTCCGGGTTGCGGCTCGTTCGGACGACGAACGTACCGCGGGGGAACGACTGCCCATCGGCGCGCAGCGGCTCGGTGCTGACGTTCAGGACGAAGCCGTCCGCCAGGAGCGCCATCGCCAACTCCGCCGATGCCTGCCGGTCGTTGGGGAATACGTAGGCGGACCGCGCCCGCCCCGACACGCCGCCCGCGGGCGCGAGCGCACGCACGGCGTCACCGTCCTCCGGCAGCACGACGGGCTCGGTCGCCACGGCGGGCGCGTCTTCCGTCCAGTACGCGTTCAGTCCAAACGTGTACGGCATGGCCCACGCGGTCGCGTCGTAGAAGTCGTATCCCTCGAGCGAGGCGGAGCGTCCGCGGCGCAGGTTGCGCTCGTAGATCGCCATCTGCTCGCGCACGAACGTCGAATCGAAGTCGGCCACCGGCTCCAGCAGGACCTTGGCGTGGCGCCCCTGAGGCTGTCCGAGATCGACGACCAGCGCGCCGGGCTCGAACGTGTGACGCTCTGCTCCGCCGCCCGGGCCGTCGAGGTATCGGTGGGCAGATTGCGACGTGAACGCCTCCGTCAGGCGCCGCACTTCGATGTCCTGCATGCGCAGCAGCATGGCGACGCGCGCCGCGTTGGTCGGATCGGCGTCGGGTTCGATCACGATGCGCTTCATACGCTCACGGTCGAGCGCCATGGCCTCGCGGTAGAACGCGAGATAGTCGCGCAGGAGTTGTGTACGGTTGGCGGCTGCCGTTTCCACCGTCGCGAGCGAGGCGACGACGTGGTGGGCGATGCCGTCGGCGAAGGTGATGACCGTGTTGTCGTCACGCCGCCGGGCCAGCGCCTTGCCGCCGTCGGTTTCGTAGGTCATGCCGATCGCGCCCTTCATCGTCGGCCCGGCGTCGAAGTACCCCGGGTAGAAGAAGTCGAAGATGTGGCGCACGTAGTACTGCCAGCCGAATGCGTCGAAGGCCGCGGCATTCCCCCGCCCGAACGTCTCGAACCAGGCGATCGACCGGGGAGGGATGTTGCGGTTGATGGCCTCCGCGACGGGCGGAAAGAAGAATTGCTCCGTCGTGCTGTGGTGATCCACCACCACCTGCGGCCGCCACCGGAGCATCGTGCGCAGGGCGGCACGAACGGGCGCGTGCGTCAGGGCGATCAGGTCGCGGTTCATGTCGAACCGATAGTGCCCGTAGCGACCCCAGATCCCCCACGGCTCGTTCCACTCGTAGGCGTACGGCTCGTCGGTGCCGACGGACAGCGAGTTGTACCACACGGCGAAGCGTTCATGTCCGTCGGGGTTGGCCGACGGGCTGAGCACGACGAGGGTGCTGTCGAGCATGGCGCGCGTCGCGGGTTCATCCGATGCGAGCAGATGGTGGGTCACCCACATGGCTGCTTCGAACCCGGCAGGTTCGTTCCCGTGGATCGAGTAGGAGAGCATCACCACGGCTGGCAGCGTACTGACCAGCCCCTCGAGTTCCTCCCCCGCCGCGCCTCGCGGATCGGCGAGACGATCGAGCCCCGCCCGGATCGCGTCCAGTCGCTCGAGGTTGGTCGGCGCGGAAATCAGGAGCGCGCGCATGACACGGCCCTCTTCCGTCGTGCCCATGATCTCCGTGCGAACCCGGTCGGGTGCGGCGGCGATCATCGCGTCGAGGACGCGCTGCTGGATGTGGTACTGGGTGTGCCGCGCGCCGGCCGGGTACCCCAGCACCGCGTCGGGTCGGGGGACATCGGCGCGGTACGGTCCCCGCCCGTAGAAGTCGTAGTCGGTCCCCGTGCCGGGGTGCTGTGCCTGGAGCGGTGTCGCAACGAGGGCGAGTCCGGTGACGGCTACACTCCCGATGCGGTGGATCCAGCGGCGCATGACATACCTCGAAGTCGGTCTGAACAGGGGTCGATTCCCGCCCAAGAGTACCCGCTGGGCCGTGGATTGGGGAGGTTGGGCTTGCACTTTGCGATATGTCGTACGATATTACTACACGTAATATCGTACGTAGTAACGAGGAGGAAGCATGCATCGAGATGAATGGTGGTTTGGATTCGATCCGAGTACGTGGTGGGGCGGGCGGGGTCCACGACGGTCTGGCCGCCGCCGCCGCGTGTGGTTCGAGTCGGGCGATCTCAAGTACGTCATCCTCAAACTGCTGCGCGAGAAGTCGATGCACGGGTATGAGGTCATGAAGGCGTTGGAGGAGCACACGCACGGGTGCTACAAACCGTCACCCGGCGCCGTGTATCCCACGCTGCAGTGGCTCGAAGACGAGGGCCTCGTCCGGGCGAGCGATGCAGAGGGCAAGAAGGTCTACGAGATCACCGATGAGGGCCGGGCGTTTCTCGACGAGCATCGCTCGACCGTCGAGGACATCTTCGAGCGGGTCGAGGAGACGATCGAGTCTTTCCTGGCCGACCCGATGCCCGACGTGACCCGTCTCATCGGCAAGCTGGTGCCGAACGCGTACCGGCTTGCGTGGCGCTACCGTGAGGACGACGACAAGCGTCGCCGGCTCAGAGAGGTGCTCGAACGCGCGCTTGCCGACATGGAGGAACTGGGCGCCTGACGTCGCCCCAGCCGGTGGGGGAGACCCCCACCGGCGTCATCGCCCGAGTCGGGAGCCGAGCCAGTCGGCGATCATGTCGAGCACGGGTCGGGGAAGCGCCGGATCCTCGATGGCCAGGTACTCGTACGGCGATCCGTCACCGATGCTCTCGAGAAAGAGATGGTTGAGCCGCGGGAAGACGTGGACCGTGACGTCGGCGTTGCCTCCGTCCCGCATCGCCGCGCCGAGTTCCGGTGCCTGCTCCGCGGTCACCTGCCGATCCAACTCCCCATGCAGAATGAGCACCGGCTGCCGCACGGCGCGCGCCGCGGGGATCGGGTCGTAGTCAGCGAAGTACGCCATCCAGGGCAGGGCCATGATCGCACTGTCGTCGAGTGCGGCCAGCGCGGAATCGCGGAGGGCCGCACGTTGGTCGTCACTGAGGCCCGGGGCGGTTTCGATCGGTCGGGTGACCTGATAGCGCAGAATCTCCATACCGGTCTGAGACGGTCCCGCCAGGATGACGAGGGCCGCCAGCTGCGGGTCACGCGCGGCGACGATCGGACCGATCATCCCCCCCTCGCTGTGACCGATCAGCGCGATGCGGTCGGGATCGATGTCCGGTCGGCTCCGTAGCCAGGCGATCTGCGCCTCGACGTCGTCGGCGAAGTCCAGGGACGTTGCCGAGTCCGTCGTGCCGCCGGAGCCACCGACGCCGCGATCATCGACGCGGAGTACCGCGATACCCTCCTCCGCCAGCCGCGCCGCGATCTCGGCATAGGGACGGTAGCCTTCCACCAGCGGCCAGATGCTCTCGTCGCGGTCCTGTCCGCCCGATCCCGTGATCGTGACGACGGCGGGGAAGGGCCCGGAGCCCCTCTTCGGCAGGGTGAGTGTTCCCGCGAGGCTGAAGGCCTCGCCCGTTGCCGGGGTGACGGGGACCTCAACTTCGTCGGCGGTGAACGGTGCGTCCGGCGGCGCGGAGTAGTCCGAGATGGGACGCTCGAGGCCGGGCAGCGGCGCGAGCGGCGCTCCGGGGTCCGCGCGTTCGACGCGCAGGCGCTGAACCTGGATCTCGATGGTCTGCCCGCGACCGTCCGCGCGCAGCGACAGAGATGCCGGGACGCCGCCGAGCGTGAAACCCACCGTGCCGTCGCCGTGGGCGATCTCGACCGGAATGATGGTGCTCTGGCTTGGCGACCAGACGTGGAGGGTGGTATCCTGGCCGCGGGCGCGATACGCGAGGTCCATGAACAGTGCGGTGCTCTGACTCGGCACGACGACATCGGGCCGGCCGGCCGTTGCACCCGTCAGTTCCTGCCCACCGCGGAGCTGGCGCCAACGCACGGAGTCCCCTTCCTGCGCCGCCCAGTATTCGGCCACCAGACTGTCCGTGCTCAGGGCGTACAGCCGACTCGTGAACGCCGCGAACCCGCCGTCCGCCCCGTACGTGGTCGTGCGAACGAGCCGCGCCTGTATCGCAGGAATCTCAGCAGTGGTCTCGAACTGCGTCGGGGTCCACCGGAACGACTCGCGACCGACTTCGGTGCCTGCCTGGTACATCCGCAGGATCGCGGCGTCCTGATCTATCTGTGCCTCGGCGGCCGGTGCGCCCAGCATGGCGATTGCGACGCCGAGTGTCATCATGGTCCTCATCCCCCCGTCTCCTTCCCGCGGGGCTCGGCGCTACCGTCTTCACGGAGCCGGCCCGCTTGCCTCAATGCCGAACGTAGAACGAACTCGATTTGACCGTTGACGCTGCGAAGTTCGTCCGCTGCCCACCGTTCCAGGGCGGCGTACACCTTGGGGTCGATGCGCAGCGGGAAGGCTTTACGACGTGTCACGAGTCCAAACCGCTAGTAGAGCGAGCCTGCGTTCACGATCGGCTGTGGATTGCGGTCCGCACAGAGCACGACCAGCAGGTTGCTGACCATGTTGGCCTTCCGCTCTTCGTCGAGGTCGACCAGCTTCTGCTGCGAGAGCATCGTGAGGGCCATCTCGACCATGCCCACCGCACCCTCGACGATCTTCTGTCGCGCCGCGATGATGGCGCTCGCCTGCTGGCGCTGGAGCATCGCGCTTGCGATCTCGGGTGCGTACGCGAGGTGGCTGATGCGTGCTTCGATGACCTGAACCCCCGCCTTGGACAGCCGGTCCTGCACGTCGACCTTCAGCTGCTCGGCGATCTCGGTCATGTTGTGGCTGAGGGACATCTGTCCCTCTTCGAAGGCGTCGTACGGGTAGTTCGTGACGGTCGTTCGCAGTGCCGCCTCGCTCTGTACGTGCACGTACTCCACATAGTCGTCGACTTCGAACATCGCTTCGGCGGTGTCGACCACGCGCCAGACCACGACCGAGGCGACCTCGATCGGATTGCTGTTCAGGTCGTTCACCTTGAGTTTGGCTGTCTCGAAGTTCCGAATTCGCACAGAGACCTTCGCCTTCGTGAACAGCGGGTTCGCCCACCGCAGGCCGGTCGTCCGTTCGGAGCCGACGTACGCTCCGAAGAGCTGGAGCACCCTCGCTTCGTTCGGGTTCACCATGAAGAAGCCGGCCCACAACACGAGCACGATCACCCCGGTCACCCCGGCGGCGACGATCAAGCCCACCGCCTCGACCTGGATCGCCGAGTAGAACCAGAACCCCACCGCAACCGACACGAGGAGCAGGACGGCAAAGGCGACGTAGCCGGATGCGGTGCGTCGCGCGCTTTCGCGTGTCATGTCTTCCCCCCTTTTCTCTGCTATCTAAATGATATCACTTATATATCATGTGTGCAAGAGCCCCGCCCCGAAGAAGTGGCGCTCAGGTTGGATTGGGAGGAGTGGGCCGGTACGGTGCCGGCCCGACGGAGTCTGCTCTACGGCGTCGCCGACGAATCCTGGATGTACGCCCGGGTGATCGTGACGGGAGCGACGGGGAACGTGCGCAGGATACGGGTGCGCCGCTCGGTGGGGATGCGGGCGATGCTGTCGATCACGTCGATCCCCTCCACCACCGTCCCGAACGCCACGTAGCCCCAGCCTTCGACGGTGCTGTCGCGGAAGTCGAGCTTGGGGTTGTCCACGAGGTTGAAGAAGAAGTCGACGAGCCCGCCATGCGGATCGGTCGTGCGGGCCATCGCGATCGTGCCGCGCGCGTTCAGCATCCCCGTCGGGTTTTCGTTCGCCACCGGATAGGCGGACGTCTTTCGTTGGCGCAGATCCGGCTGATAGCCGCCCGCCTGGATTACGAATCCCGGCTCGACGCGATGGAAGATCACGCCGTCGTAGAAGCTGGAGCGCACATGTTTCAGAAAATGCCGGACCGTCTCCGGGGCGCTCTCTGGGGCGAGCTCGGCGACGATGGGTCCGATCGTCGTCTCGAAGACCACGACCGGCGGGCCTGCGGGTGCGGCTGTAGCGTCGGGGGCCGTGTCTTCGGCCGTGCAGGCCGCAACGGCGACGAGCGCGAGTGCCGCGATCCGAACAGTACGCATCTCACCCTCTCCCTTGCACGACAGTGCGGTCACAGTCTGCGCAGGCGCCGTTCCACGATGCTCGGCGCAGCGCGGTGAATCCATCGAACCAACTTGGTGGCCCCCGGGCGGATCTCGGTCCGACCCCGCTCGATCCCGCGAACCGTCTCGCGCGCCACGCGGTCCGGCGAGAGCTTGCGACGGCCACGGCCCTCCGTCATCGGGGTGTCCACGATCGGCGGGAGTACCTCGACGACGGCGATATGCGGTGCTTGCGCGGCCATCTGATACCGGAGCGCCTGGGTGAACGAGCGAACAGCCGCCTTCGTAGCGCTGTACACTGGCGCGCTCATCTTCGGGCTGTACGCCAAGATCGATGACACGTTGACGACGGCCGCTTCCGCGGCGCGACGCAGCTGAGGCATCGCCAGCGTCGTGAGCTTCACGAGGCCTGTGAGGTTCGTGCCGATCTCCCGATCCACATGCGCGCAGATCTCGTCGGGATCGTCCGTCGCGTACCGGTCGTTGAACTGGATCCCAGCGTTGTTGATCAAGACGGTGATCCCGCCGAGATCGCGCTCTGCCTGTGAGACGAGTCCGCGGATCGCGGACTCGTCTACGAGATCGACGGTCGCGATGCTGACTGCGGGGTAGGCCGCTGCGACGGCGTCGAGGGGCTCACGCCGACGGGCCGCCACGAGGATCCGGTTGTCCCGGCGCGCGAGGGCGTGGGTGATCGCGAGCCCGATCCCCGTGCCCCCACCCGTCACGAGAATTCGCTGACCGGTGAGCCGCACGCGATCAGCGGTACATCGACACGTGTGCCAGACGACCGGCGGGCCCGACCGCCCAGCCTTCACTGGGCGATCCGAACCCGATGGCCCAGAAGCTCTGCGTATCGAGGACGCGCCACGACATGCCGCCGTCGATCGTGTACGCCACTCCGCCCGGTCCGGACACGGCAACGGCGACGTCGGGCGCCCCGGGAACGATCGCCGAGCCGTAAATGGGGCCCGGGAAGGGCGGGGACGTCATCAGTTCCCACGTGGCTCCGCCGTCCCACGTCCGGGCGACGTGGTTGCCGATCGCCTCGGTCGCGCCGATGGTGCCCCCGAACGCCCAGCCGAGCAGCGTGTCGGCGAAGGCGACCGACGCAATGCCGGCACTCGGTCCCGCGATCACGGGCGTGTCGGATACCTGCCACGTGCCGCCGCGGTCGGCGGTCCGGAGGACGCGTGCGACCGAGCCGCTCCCCGTGCCGATCCATCCGTGCCGCGTCCCGACCGTCGTGACGCAGGTGCCGCTGGCGGCGAAGCTGCCTTCACCGGCCAGTGCGCGCGGCACGTTGGCGTCCGATACACGCCGCCATGTCCGTCCGTCCGTGGTGCGCATGATGATGAACCGGCCCTCGACCGCGTCGCTGAACGCGACGCCGTGCCGCGCGTCCCAGAACGCGAAGCAGTCGAAGAACGCGTCGGCGATGTCGCTTTGGAACTGGAGCGACCAGTTCTGTCCGCCATCGACGGTGTGGTAGATCCGTGACCGGTCTCCGGGGCCGGCACTCATGAGCCATGCGATGTCCGCACTCAGGGCATGCACGTCGCGGAACTCTAGTGAGTCGGCGTTCGGCACGGTGTTCACGGCCCAGGTCCTTCCGCCGTCGGTGGTGCGCGCGAACGTGCCGCTGTGGCCACTCAGCCAAACGGTCTGGTCGTCGACGATGCTCACGGCCTGCAGCAGGTCGGGGGTGCCGATCGAACGCTGTTCCATGCGCGGCGCGAGGCGCTGCGCCGCCGCCGCGCTTGCGGTGAAGCCGAGTGCGGCGGTCGTCATCACCGCGAGTCGTCCCAGTCGTCTCATGTGTGTCCCTCGGGTGCGTTGTCGCGTGGAGCCGAATGGCACGGTGCCAGGCGCCCCTGTCGTGACCTGTCTCAAAACTACGGGCCGGGATCGGTTCCGTCGACGCGGAGCGTCAGTCCAGGGCGACCTCGATGGTGACGATCCGGTGCGGGGGCAGCTCCAGGTCGATCCGATGACCGGGGGCAAGAGGAACGGTCGCGGTGCGCTCCTCGAGCAGATCGACGCGCCACGCGGCGCGGACGGGGCGGGCGAAGGTCAGTGCCTGCGGGAGCGCGCGGGCCGTCCAGTTGTGAAGGCGACATCTTGATCGCGGTCACGGCCGCGCCGGGGGCGCCGGGCGGCGCCTCCAGAGCACAGAGACCCGTGCCGGCACTCGGCGTGGCGGCGTGTGCGGTCTGCAGGGTCAGCGGATCGCGCCGGTACTGCGCAGCGATCCGAACGACATCCGCGTCCTCGAGCGAGCCCACGAACGGCGCGACCGCATACTCGACGCGATGCAGCCCGAGACACTGGCCGTCGGGGGTGGCGAGGATCGGCCCGACCGCGCGATCGCGCGTCGCGAGATCGTCGCGCGCAAGCCACCCGACCGCACGCAGCACGGTGAGTCCCAGCCGCACGGAGTCGTCGGTCATACGCGACGCGGCGACCTCGTGGAGCCCGCGGCCCATCACCAGGAGACCACGCCGTCCGTCCTCGACGGCCGAGAAGCCCCGCTGTGGGTATCCGTCCGTCGGCGGCTGGCACCAGTCGGGTCGCTCGGCCGGGTCCACGGGCCGACGGTCCAGGTTGAAGGCGCCATCGCTGACGACCGTGTCGGCCTGCACACCGGTGGGGAACAGTGCGCGGAGGCGGTGATCGCACGCGCGATTGTCGAACGCGAGGGCGACCCGCACGATGGGAGACCCGCGGTCGAGACTGACCCGGATGTGCACAGGGCAGTCGACCGTCTCTTCCTCGCGCCGCCGCCGATCGGGGCTGAGACGTTGCGGGAGGCGCCAGTCGAATCGGACCTCCAATGTCGCACGCAACCCGGTATCCTCGACGAGCGCGACGTCGCCGTGCATGCCGACCGTCGACAGCGATCGCGATTCTGCGCCGGGCGCGTAGTCGTAGAGGTCGCCGGCGTCCTCGACGTCTTCCAGCCGGTTGAGCCCGTCGTACCGGGCTCTGTTTCGCTTGTCCTCGACCGTGAACCGTCCGTCGGCGCCGAGGGTCACCCGGACGATATCGTTCTCGAGTACGCCGTCGCCCACCGCCAGTCGGTCCGGCAGGTGCACCGCGGGCGTGCCCGCCGTCCCCCGCGGTCGCACTTCGACCGACGCGACTCCTAGTGCCGGCAGCGACGCGATGTATTGAATGGTCGCAAGCAGGTCGTGCTCGCGCGTGCGATCGCCGAACCACTGCGGGAACGCGCTGCGGTAGCGCTCGATTGCGCGACGCTGTCCGTCGGCGGCGAGCCCGCGCCACTCCGGCCCCCAGAATCGCGCCATGCGATCGGCACGCACGACGGCAAAGGGCACGGGCGCACCGTGCTCGTCTACGAGTTCGACCCCCGCGACGTCCCAGTCTGCCGGGAGGACGAACGTACGCTCCACGACCCTCTCCACGGACGTGGGGAGCGGATTGAACGCGATTGCATGCACGCCGGGCGGGGCGTCCGGGTCGGCGTGCGCTGCGAGGAGCTCGGCCGCGAGCGTCGTGACGCCGTCCTCGACGTTCGCCAGCCGGACCGCCATATCGCGATGGACGGGGTCGATGCTGCATCCGCAGATCGAGTCGTGCGGGTGATTGGCGAGGAGGGCGCGCCACCACCGGTCGAGGGCTGCCCGCGGGTAGGGGCGAGAAGAGGTGACGGCGGTCATCAGGGCCAGGGGCTCGAGCACCGCGGTCAGCAGATGCTCACACCGCTCGTTGGCCTGCTTGAGCGGGATGCGCGACGACAGAACGCCTGCAAGCAGTTGCTCTTCGGCCCCCCCGCGCAGTTCACCCCGGTGGGTCTCGAGCGAATCCTGCATCGCTGCGAGGGCCGAGAGAAACCGTTGGAGCGAATCCACGGCGAGCTGTACGTCGGGCATGGATTCCCGCAGCGCCGCCACGATCGTCTGGAGGTCTTGCTGCGGCCGCAGGTGATCGCAGCCGTTGTTGAGGAGGCGGAGGGGGGTGCGGGCGTGCGGTTCCATGCGCGCCAGGAGCGCGCGCACCTGCTGAACGGCCAGTGCCACATCGGGCGGTCCGCCCGCCTGCATCTCTGCGTCGCGGCGGAAGCCGAGTGCGCCCGCATTGCAGTACCCGGACACCTGCTTCACCGCGAGCACGGTACTGCCGTCGGGGGCTTCCCACCGGAACTCCGACCCGACGGCGGCGAGCTCGTCGCCGCTCCCTCGCGTGAAGACGAAGGTGTCGATCCCCGCCTGCTGAAGCAGCTGCGGGAGCTGCCCGACGTGGCCAAAGGCATCGGGCACGTACCCGACGTCCTGTCGTCCGCCGAGCGCGGCACAGCGCTCGGCGCCGATCAGCAGGTTGCGGACGGTCGACTCGCCGGACACGAGGAACTCGTCCTGCAGGACGTACCACGGCCCGATCGCCAGGCGGCCGGCGGCCACGTGCTCCCGCACGCGGGCTTCCGCATCGGGGCGGCGGACGAGGTAGTCGTCGAGCACGATGGCCTGTCCGTCGAGCAGGAAGTGCGGCAGGTCCGAGGGGTCGTCCAGGCGGTCGAGGACTTCATCGATCACCGCCTCGAGCCGGACCCCGAAGCGCTCCGCCGTCCAGTACCACTCGCGGTCCCAGTGGGTGTGCGGTACCAGATACACGTGTGTGGGGGGCGTGGTCACGATCGACTATTCGTCCGCTTCCCGGGATCTCTCCCGTGTCGTTAAACTTGGGGCGTCCCGTAACTGTGAGACATAAGATGTTCGGCCGTTCGCTCGTGCGCATCATCGGTGTCCCGATTACCGCCGGCGTGATGCTGGCCTGCGGTGTCGCGTCCGCCGCGCAGGATCAGCAAGCCGGCCTCCTTACGGACGCGGAGGCCCAGGCCGGGTGGCACCTGCTGTTCGACGGGGCGTCGCTCGACGGGTGGCGAGGCTTCCGCCAGGACGACCCGGCGCCGGGCTGGACGGTCGTCGACGGGGCGCTTACGCGGGTCGGCGGCGGCGGGGACATCATGACCACCGCACAATTCGCCGACTTCGAACTGTCGCTCGAGTGGCAGATATCCGAAGGCGGAAACTCGGGAATCTTCTTTCGGGTGACGGAGGAGGCCGACCGCACATACGAAAGCGGCCCCGAGATGCAGGTGCTCGACGATGCGCGGCACGGCGACGGGCAGTCCCGGCTCACGTCGGCGGGCGCCAACTTTGGGCTCCACGCGGCACCGGCGGGCGTCGTGCGCCCCGCGGGCGAGTGGAACGTCGTGCGACTCCTCGTGCAGGGACCGCATGTGGAGCACTGGCTCAACGGCACCAAGGTCGTCGAGTACGAGTTGTGGTCGCCGGAGTGGGAGGCGCTCGTCGCCGAGACCAAGTTTGCCGACTGGCCGATGTACGGCCGCGCGACGCGCGGGCACATCGCGCTGCAGGATCACGGTGACTGGGTGGCGTTTCGCAACATCAAGATCCGCGCGCTCGGTGAGCCGTCCGAGCCGGAGGGACCGATGAACGGGCTGACGGACACGGAGGTCGACGCGGGGTGGCGGCTACTGTTCGACGGAGTCACGACGGACGGGTGGCGCGGGTACCAGCGTGAGGCGGTGTCCGACGGCTGGCAGGTCGTGGACGGCACGCTGGCGCGGGTCGCGCGCGACAGGGACATCATCACCGTCGAGCAGTTCGCCGACTTCGAGCTGCAGCTCGAGTGGCGGGTCGGCAGTGGCGGCAACGCGGGCATCATGTTCCGGGTGACCGAAGACGAAGTCCAGCCCTACTGGACCGGCCCCGAAATGCAGGTGCTCGACGACGACGGGCACGCCGACGGGCGATCACCGCTGACGTCGGCGGGGGCGGACTACGCGCTTCACGCCGTGCCAAGCGGCGTGGCCCGGCCGGCCGGCGAGTGGAATGCCGTCCGTTTGCTCGTCGACGGCGCGCATGTAGAGTACTGGCTCAACGGTGTGAAGGTCGTCGAATACGAGCTGTGGTCGCCGGAATGGGAGGCGCTCGTCGCGGCGAGCAAGTTCGGCGAGTGGCCCTTGTTCGGCCGCGCCCGTCGAGGCCACATCGCGCTGCAGGATCACGCCCCGATGGTCTCCGTCGCGTTCCGAAACATCAAGATTCGCGAGATCGATCGGACTGACTGAACTCGTGGCGCGGCCCCCTCAGACGCTTCGGGTCACCTCGTCCAGCGCCGTCATCGCGGCTTCCAGCTGGGCATCTGCCAGGTAGGGTGCGGGCCCGAAGCGCAGGACGTCACCACGAAAGTCGGTCGAGACCCCTCGCGCGGCGAGTCCGGCTGAAAGCCCGGCGGCGTCCGGCGCACGCAACGCCAGGAACCCCCCGATCTGATCCAGCGGGACATCGCGGTCGCGTGAGACCACCGCCGGGTCGAGATCCAGCGCGTCGAAGGTCCGCGCGAGCAGTCCCACCTGATGCTGCGAGACGGACCGCAGAAACACGGGCGTGAGCGCCTGTGCGGCGAAGAACTCGAACACCGCCGCCGCACGATAGTGGCTCACGGGATCGTACGTTGCACCGGCAAAGCGTGCCGGACCGGCGCCGTATTGCACGACGTCGGGTCGCTGCCCGTCCGCCAGTTCTGCGAACTCGCTGAACCAGCCGGTGATCACCGGCCGGAGGCCGCAGTCGGGCGGAACCCTGAGGAAGCAGTTCCCCTCGCCGAGCTGGCAGTACTTGTATCCGCCGCCCAGGACGAATGCGTCCTTCAGTCCGTCCTCTTCGAGTGAGAAGGGCAGTACGCCCAGCGTGTGGTAGGTATCCACGAGCAGCGCCGCGCCGGTGTGCGCGCACGCCTCGGCCACGCGGCGCAGTCCGGGGACGATCCGCGCGGACAGGTAGAAGACACTCGACACGATGACCAAGGCCGTGCGGTCGTCGACTGCCTCCGCCACGCGATCGGCCACGTGGGCCGCGGGCTCCTGCGGTATCCGCACGACCTCCACACCCTCTTCTTCCAGCCGATCGAGCTGTCGCCGCACGGTGTGGAACTCACCGTCGGTGGTCACGAGTCGTGGCCGCGTGCGAAGGGGGAGTGCGGACAGCAGGCGGATGAGGAGCTCGTGGGTGTTGCCGCCCAGTGTGATGTCGCCGTCGCGGTCATCGAGGAGCGCCGCCCATCCCGCGCGCACGCGCTCCGCTTCGGCGAAGGCCCGGTCCCACTTGGCGTCCACCAGTTCGGCGGCGTCGCTCCACGCGTGGGCCTGCGCGTCGAACCCCACGTCCGGCCACGCTTGGTGCGAGTGGCCCGTCAGGAGCAGGCGATCCGCAACGCGGAAGCGCGAGTACGCGGGCGCCAGGGCGTTCGGCGTCGCCCGGAGGGTGTCGAGGCTCGGGCGTCGCATCATAGCTCGGAGCGGATGGCCCAGAGATCGGGGAAGGCGGGCTTGAGCAACGTCGTCGTGAGGTACTCGACGCCGGTCGTCCCGCCCGTTCCCGTCTTCGTACCGATCGTGCGCTGCACCATCTTCACGTGTCGGTAACGCCACTCCTGCACGCCTTCGTCGAGATCGACAAACCGTTCGCACAGCTCGGCGGCAGACGGATCGGCCCGGTAGAGGCGGATGAGTTCGCCCTGGACCTCGAGGTCCGGCGTGATCGCGACCGTCACGTCCTCGCGCGGCCGCACCCCGTAGCCAGCGAGCCGCAGATGTTCGAGGAGTGCGTCCCAGACGGTCCACTGGGTGTGGCGTTCCCGAAGTCGCTCCCGGGCCTTCGACCCCTCGGGGAAGTGGTCCAGGGCCCACGAGTGCCTGACGCCCATGGCGAACTCCAGTTCGCGGAACTGCTGTGACTGGAACCCGCTGCCCGATTCCAGTCGGTCCCGGAACGTCTTGAACTCGAGCGGCGTCATGGTTTCCAGCACATCGATCTGCGCGACGAGCGTCTTCAGCACGGTGAGGATGCGCGTGAGCGTGTGTGTGGCGCGTGGGCGGTCGTTGTCGGTGAGCCGCACGACGAGGTAGTCCATCTCGTGCAAAACTTCCTTGAACCAGAGCTCGTACACCTGATGAATCACGATGAACAGCATCTCGTCGTGCTCCGGCCCGTCCGACAACGGGCGTTGGAGGTCGAGCAGTTCGTCGATCTTCAGGTATTCCGCGTACGTGGGCATCGTCGCTGCACCTACGGTCTGAGAAGTGAAACGCGCGACGCACGGATGTGCGGGCGAGGCGGGCGCGGGCCCGCAGGTTCGGTCACTTGAATCGCGGCGTGTAGTTGTCGAGCGACTCGTACGGATCGGGCCACGGCAGGTCGTATCCCAGCTCGTACGCGGCGTGCCGCGTCCAATAGGGGTCCCAGAGATGGGCCCGAGCCAGGAGACAGATGTCGGCGCGGCCCGCCGCGAGAATCGTGTTCACGTCCTCGAACGAGGAGATGTTGCCGACCGCCATTGTCGCCATGCCGAGTTCGCGCCGGATGCGATCGGCGAAGGGGGTCTGGAACAGACGGCCGTAGATCGGTCGCTGGTCCGGCACCGTCTGCCCGGCGGACACGTCGACGATGTCGCAGTCGTGCTCTTTGAGCCGCGCAGCCACTTCGACGGCCTCGGCGTCGGTCACACCGCCAGGCGCCCAATCGACCGCGGAGATACGGACCGACATCGGCTTGTGGCTCGGCCACACGGAGCGCACCGCGTCGAAGACCTCCAGCGGAAAGCGCATCCTGTTGTCGAGCGACCCTCCGTAGTCGTCGGTGCGGAGGTTGGTCAGGGGCGACACGAAGCTCGCAAGGAGGTACCCGTGGGCGACGTGGACCTCCACCATGTCGAACCCGGCGTCGTCCGCCATGGCGGCCGCGCGCTCGAAGTCGCTCACGACCCGATCCATGTCCGTACGCGTCATTTCCCGGGGGGTCGGGCTGTGCGCGAAGTAGGGAAGCGGCGACGCCGAGAGCAGCGGCCAGCCGCCGTCGTCCAGCGGCTGGACGTCGCCCTCCCACATGCGCTTGGTCGCGCCTTTGCGCCCGGCGTGCCCGAGCTGGAGCGCAATCTTGGCCTTGGACTCCGTGTGCACGAAGTCTACGATGCGTCGCCAGGCGTCCACGTGCGCCGGCGCGTACATGCCGGTGCATCCGGGGGAGATCCGCGCGTCCGCGCTGACGTTGGTCATCTCGGTGATGACCAGGCCCGCTCCGCCGATCGCGCGGGACCCGAGGTGCACGAGGTGCCACTCGCCGGGGGTCCCGTGGTCCGCGCTGTACTGGCACATCGGGGAGACGGCCACCCGGTTGGCGAGTACCATGTCGCGCAACTTGAACGGCGTGAACATCGGTGGTGGTGCCGGGGCGGTGGGCACCGCCTGTCCGCTCTGCCCCTGCGCGACGCCCGCGAACCAGCGGTCGACGTCCGCGATCAGACCGGGGTCGCGCGTGCGGAGGTTCTCATGCGTGACCCGCAGGCTCCGGGTGAGAAGGTTGAAGCCGAACTGGATCGGCTCGAGATCCATGTACCGCTCCGTGTTCTCGAACCATTCGAGACTCACCTGAGCCGCGCGCTGCGCGCTGGCCACCGCCGGCCGGCGGTCGTCCTCGTACGCCGCGAGGGCCTCGCGCACGTCTCCGGGGTGGGACCGCAGCGCGGCCGCCAGCGCGACGCCGTCTTCCATCGCCAGTTTGGTTCCCGATCCAATCGAGAAGTGCGCGGTGTGCGCGGCGTCGCCGATCAGTACGACGTTCTCGTGGGACCACGCCGCGTTCTTCACCGTCGGGAAGCTCCGCCAGATCGAGCGGTTGGACAGGAGCCGGTGTCCTTCCAGCTCGTCGGCGAACAGCGCTTCGCAATAGGCGACGGTGTCGGCTTCGTGCGCGTCCGCCATACCCGACGCCCGCCAGGTCGCCTCGGTGCACTCTACGATGAAGGTCGAGTGGCCCGGCGCGTACTGATAGGCGTGCACCCGCCAGAGGCCGTGCGGATCTTCCTTGAAGTAGAACGTGAACGCCGGGAACGGTTTGGTCGTACCCAGCCATACGAAGCGGTTCGGACGCCAATCGATCGTGGGCTGGAACGTGTCGGCATACCGGTCGCGGATGACGCTGTTGGCCCCATCCGCCGCGACGATCAGATCGACGGCATCGAGCTGAGCGGGGTCCGTGACGTCCGATTCGAAGCGCACGTCGACGCCGAGATCGCGACAGGTCGCGGCCAACACCTCGAGCAGCGTAGTACGCGCGATGCCGCTGAACCCGTGCCCCGTGGAGGTGAGCAGCGAGCCGCGATAGTGCACGTGGATGTCGTCCCAGTGGAAGAACTGCTCGGCGACGGCGGAGTGCACGGCTGCATCCGATTCGGCCAGCGTTTCCTGGGTGGCGTCCGAGAACACGACGCCGAACCCGAACGTGTCGTCGAGGCGGTTGCGCTCGTAGACGACGATGTCGTGGGTCGGGTCGTCCCGTTTCATGAGGATCGCGAAGAAGAGCGCGGCGGGGCCGCCGCCGATGCAGGCGATCTTCATGACGCGTCGGTGGCGTGTGCGAGGAGTCGGTCCGCGATGATGAGCCGCTGGATCTCGGTCGTCCCCTCGTAGATCCGCAGCGCGCGCACGCTCCGGTACAGCCGGTCGACGGGGCCGTCGGCGAGCACGCCGCGTCCGCCGAGGATCTGCACGGCCTGATCGACGATGCGCTGCGCCGCTTCGGTCGCGAACGCCTTGGCCATGGCGGACTCGACGGTCACACGGTCGGCGCCGCCGTCGCGCTCCCACGCGGCGCGGTAGGTGAGGAGCCGCGCCGCGGTGAGGTCCGTCGCCATCTGGGCGAGCTTGTCCTTGATCAGCTGGAACTCACCGATCGCTTTCCCGAACTGTCGCCGCGCCGTGGCGTGCGCCACCGCTTCGTGGAGGGCGCGGCCCGCCATGCCGCATGCGGCGGCGGCCACGGTCGCGCGCAGGCGGTCCAGCGTGGCGAGGCCGAGCTTGAACCCGTCCCCCGCCGGGGCGAGCAGCGCGGAAGCCGGCAGCCGGCAGTCTTCGAAGGCGATATCGCCGAGCGGGTGCGGCGCGCTCAGGATCTGCGGCCCGACGAATCGGAACCCCGGCGCGTCCGCCGGAACGACGAAGCAGGCGATCCCGCGATGCCCCATCGCTGGGTCGACGGTGGCGAACACGGTGTAGAAGTCGGCAATGCCGGCGTTGGAGATGTAGGTCTTACGCCCGGTCAGCACCCACTCGTCGCCGTCGGCAACGGCCCGCGTCTGCATGGCCGCGACGTCGGAGCCGGCCTCCGGCTCCGTCATGGCAAAGGCCGCGAGTGCCGTTCCCGCGAGGGCGGGGTCGAGCCACCTCGTCCGGTGGTCGTCCGAACCCGCGAGAATGAGTGGAGTGGTGCCCAGCGCCTGTAAGGCGAACACCGCATCTGCCAGCGGCGAGGCGGCGCCGACGGCCTCGCGAATCAGGCAGCAGGCCCGCAGGTCCTGGTCGCCGATCGCAGCGAACCACCCGGCCTCGCCCATGCGGAGGAGCACGTCCCGCGCCTGCACGCGCGCGTCGGCGTCGCTCGCCGCCTCCGGCAGCGGCGCCAGGTGCTTGTCGGCGAATTCGACGACGGCCTTCGTGAGTTCGTGATGCGCGGGCTCGAGGAAGGCGCGTACGGCCTGGGTGTCGGGAGTCCTCACACGAACACCGCGTCTCGCTTGGCGCGGAACGCCTCGTAGGCCTCCCGGAAGTTCGGGCTGAGCATGCAATCGGCCTGTGCGTTGGCTTCGGCGTCCAGCGCCGATGCGAGGTCGAGTGTCGCTTCGAGATTGAGCGACGCTTTCGTCACCGCCAGCGCGTGCGACGGACCGCGCGCCAGCCGTGCCGCCATGGCCTGGGCCTCGACCACGACGTGTTCCTGCGGAACGACGCGGTTGTAGAGCCCGATGCGCTCCGCGTCGGCGGCACTCAGGAAGTCGCCGGTCATCAGCAGTTCCGTCGCCCGCCCGAACCCGACGATGCGCGGGAGCATCCAGGCCGCGCCCATGTCGGCACCCGACAGACCCACCTTCGTGAAGAGGTAGGCGATTTTCGCCGATTCGGTCGCGATCCGGATGTCGCACGCGGTGGCGATCACGGCGCCGGCGCCCGCCACGGTGCCGTTGAGGGCCCCCACGATGGGACGGCGGCAGCGGCGCATGTTGAGAATCAGGTCGCACGTCATCTTGGTGAACTCTCGGAGACCGACGTGGTCGCGGGCGAAGAGTTCCCCGATGATGTGTTCGACGTCGCCGCCGGAGCAGAACGCGCGCCCGGCCCCGGTGAGGACGATCGCCCGCACGCCCGGCTCGGTATCGAGGGCTGCCATCGTGTCGCGCAGCTCCGCGTAGACCTCGAACGTCAGCGCGTTCAGCCGGTCCGGACGGTTCAGCGTGATCGTCGCGACGGACGTGGCTTCGTCGACGTCGTACAGGAAGGTCGTCGGCTGCAGCGCCATGTCAGCTCTCCTGGGTAGCGCGGTGATCGGGAATCCAGGCGGTGGCTTCGATCTCGACCAGCGCCCCGTGCTCGACGAGGCCGGCCACGTGGAGCAGCGCCATGGCCGGGAAGTGCTTGCCCATCACCCGTCGGTACGCCGCCCCGATGTTCCCGAGATCCGTGCGATAGGCCTCGAGGTCGGTGACGAAGATCGTGAGCCGCCCGATGTCCTGGGGGTCGCCGCCCGCTGCCTCGACGACCGTGACGATCTTCCGAAGCGCCTGCTCCCACTGTGCGGGCATGCCGTCGGGCATCGCCCCATCGGCACCGGCCGCGGACTGCCCGGCCACGAAGAGCATGCGGCCCTCGCGTGGGGCGAGCATGCCGTTGGTCCACCCGCGCGGCACGCCGAGCGCCTCGGGGTTGATCTGCTCGAACGTCATGATGCCAGTGATCCTCCGTCGATGACGACCGTTTGACCGTTTACGCCGCCTGCGTCGTCGGCGCAGAGTGACGCGACGACATGCGCCACTTCCTGGGGCGCGATGAGACGATGCTGCGACGACGTTGAGAGAATGGCGTCGCGCGCGCCCTCCGGGTCCATGCCCGTCTTCTCGACGATGCGGGCGATCGATCGTTCCGTCATGGACGTGTCCACGTAGCCCGGGCAGACCGCGTTGACCGTGACGCCCCGGTCGGCCACCTCCGCGGCCACGGCACGTGTGAAGCCGACGACCGCGTGCTTCGCGCTCGTGTAGGCCGCGGTGTACTTGGCCCCTGCGAGGCCCGCCACGGACGCGACGTTCACGACGCGGCCCCAGGACGCCTCGAGCATGGCCGGCAGGAACGCCTGAGTGACCAGAAACGGTGCGGTGGCGTTGACCAGGAGCAGTCGGTTCCAGTTTTCGAGCGTGATCCGGTGCAGCGGCGCGGAGTCCGCGACACCGGCGTTGTTGACCAGGATGTCGATCGTGCGTCCGTCGCTGCGCAGTCGATCGGCCAGCGACTGGATCTGATCCGCATCGGTGACGTCGCAGGGAACGGCCACGGCCGAGCCGCCACGGGTCACGATGTCGGACGCGACGGCGCCGATTTCGGTCTCCGTCCGCGCGGTCACCACGACGGAGGCGCCGAGGTCCGCCAAGTGCGCCGCGACGGCCGCGCCGATACCGCGGCCGCCTCCGGTCACGAGGGCCGATCGACCGTGGAGCGTGGCGGTCATGGAGCTTGCGGGTCCGCGGCGTCGACGACCAGTCCGCTCAGGACGTCGAGCAGCGCCGCGCCTTCCTCGGCGGTCGCGTCCGCGGGAAAGCCGAAATAGGCCTCCGGGCCGCCGGCATCGGCGAATGACGTCTTGCCCTCGCGGATGGCGGTGACCAGGGAGGCCGGGTTGGCCGGCAGGGCGCGCATCCGGTCGATGCGCACCAGGTCGGGCCGCACGGCGAGGACGATGGATCCCTCGTAGCGTCCGGCGTGGCACGCGCCACTCGCAAACTCGTCGCCGAGCTGCGCGGCCAGCGCACGGCGCGTGAAGTCCGGATAGGCGACCGGCAGGAGTCCCTCGGACCGGCAGATCGCCACCGCCTCGCCGAGCGCCTCGAGGTGTGCCGGATCGAAATGGGCATTGACGAGCACGAGCATCCCGACGGGACGGCCCGAGAAACTCCGTGCGATGTCCACGATCTGACCGGTGATGTGGTCGGCGTGACCGGAGACCGTCCCGTCGAACGCCTGGGCGAACGGAGCGGCCGTGTACGCGAGCGTCGGAAGCACGACGGCCGACCGCCCGCGCGCCCGCAGACGCTCCGCCGCGCTCGCCGCCACGGCCTCGGCAATGATCACGTCGGTGGCCAGCGGAAGGTGCGGCCCGTGCGCCTCGATCGCGCCGATCGGAAGCAGCGCGAGGCCGTCGGGCGGCAGCGCCCGCGCCTCCTCCCACGTGAGTTCGGCGAACTGGTGTCCCGGCATCGCTCGTGTCAACTTGTCTCCATGACGTTCCAGCCTCCCGAGCAGTTCAACATCGCCGACTATTTTCTCGACGCACGCATCCGCGAGGGTCGCGGCGATCGAACGGCACTGTTGACCGACGACGGGGCGCTGACCTATCACGAGGTGCAGCAGCGTAGCCACCGGTACGCCACGTTGCTCCGCGAGGCGGGGGTGGAACCGGAGCAGCGGGTGATCATTGCGTTGCCCGATGGACCGGAGTATGTGGCTGCGCTCTTTGGCGTGTTGAAGATTGGGGCCGTCGTGGTCATGGTCAACCCGCACCTTCGCGGGCACGAGGTCTCCTATTTCTTCGAGTACACGCGGGCCCGCGCGGCGCTCGTGACGCGGGAGGCGGTCGCGACCTTTGGCCCGGCTGCCGAGGCCTCGTCCCACCTCCAGACGCTCCTTGTGGTCGACGACGATGACGTGGCACGGCGCCTCGAGGAGAGTACGCCGGACGCGCGGGTGTTTCCCTCCCACCGCGACGACGCCGCGATCTGGCTCTTCTCCGGCGGCACGACGGGGCAGCCGAAGGCCGTCGTCCAGTCCCACGCGTCCTTCGCCTACACGACCGAGTGTTATGCGAAGCAGGTGATCGGCTATACGGAGGAGGACGTGACCGTGTCGGTGCCCAAACTCTTCTTCGGGTACGCGACCGGCTCGAACCTGCTCTTTCCCTTCGCGGTAGGTGCCGCGACGGTGCTCTTTCCCGCCCGCTGCACGCCGGACGTGCTCTTCGCGCAGATCGCGCGCCACCGGCCGACCATCCTGGTCAACGTGCCCACCATGGTGAATCACATGGTGACGCATCCGGAGGCCGGCGCGCAGGATCTCGGGTGCCTCCGCCTGGCGACGTCCGCCGGCGAAGCCCTGCCGGAGGAACTCCATGCGCGGTGGCGAACGTTGTTCGGTGTCGAGTTGCTTGACGGTCTGGGGACCGCCGAGATGTGGCACATCTTCATCTCGAATCGCCCGGGTGCGGTCCGCCCCGGCACGCTGGGAACGGTCGTACCGGGGTTCGAGGTCAAGGCGTGCGACGAGTTCGGTCACCCCGTCCCTCCCGGTGAGATGGGCGCGCTGTGGGTGCGCGGCGGTGCGCGAGCGCAGGGCTATTGGCAGCAGATGGCGAAGACGCAGGCGGCGTTTCGTGGCGAGTGGTATGTCTCCGGCGACATGATTGCCATCGATGACGAGGGGTTCGTCCGGTATGGCGGACGCGCGGACGACATGCTGAAGATCGCAGGGAAGTGGCTGTCACCACAGGAAGTCGAGGGCTGTCTCCTTGAGCACCCCTCCGTCGCGGACGCCGCGGTCGTGGGCGTGACCGACGCGAGCGGCCTCACGGTGCCGCAGGCGTTCGTCGTTGCCGAGGGAACGGCGCCCGCCGACCTCGAGCCCGAGCTCCGCGCGTACGCCGAGGAGCGACTTGCGACTTACAAGCAGCCGCGGGGGTTCACGTTCCTCCCGCAACTGCCTCGCACCCACTTGGGAAAGGTGGATCGCGGCGCGCTTAGGCGCGACGCCGAGGCGTCGTAGGCTCCTTAGGCGGGAGCGTTCGCACGAACGCGAGCGCCGCCGCGATCCAGCGGTCCAGTTGTGTCTTCGTGCGATAACCGGTGAGCTCCACGTACACCATGCTTGTCATGGGCGTGCCGGTGAAGTCCATGGGTCGAACGTGCCGCGTGGTCAGCGCCGCTGCGGCGCCTTCCTTCCCGAGCCGCAGAACCAGGTTCGAGTCGAGGACGCCGACGGCCATGTGCCCGCGGACCATAAAGGCGAGACCGCCGAACATGCGGCGCTCCACCACCCCCCGGCGTCGCGCGAGCGCGGCTCGCACGCGCGCCGCGGCGCGGTCACTGTACGGCATCCGTCATCCTCCTCCGCCGGGGCCGGCGGCTCCGCACGATCGACGCGCATAGCGGAACTCGCCTCGTGCCGGCCCGTCGTCGCCCTCGCCTTCGATCCATGCGTAGAGCGAGTCGCCGGCGCTCCGATACCCGATCCGCTGCGGAAAGTCATGTGCGGGGTTGTCGAAGATCGCGCGGTACCCGGTGATCTCGCTGGCGACGAACGCTGCCGGCGCCTGCGTCGACGGCGCCGCGTGGTAGACCACGCCGGAGTCCGTCACCGCGATGCGGAGAAACTCGTGCTGGCGCGTCGTATCGCGAACGATCGTCCGGTTCATGCCGAGCATGGTTCCACCCGCCGGAGCCATCCACTGTTCGTCGATGACGAGCGGGCCCGCGCGCATGACCCAGCATCCGGCGAGCCACGCGGGGAGCCGGTGGTCGGCGGCCTGCGCGTTGAGCGCGGCTGGGGCGACGCACAGTGCGAGGGTCACGGTGGCACAGCGGGCGCCGGCCACGAAGCCGCAATCGCGCGGCGTCGGGCGGGGCGAGTCGGCGAGCATGACTTTAAAGTAGGACGGAATCGCGCCGTCTGCGACGCTCCCGCCGCCGCCTGGCGGACCGCAAGCCCGACGGATACCTTGGCGCAGCCGCTCTGGCGTGACGCGCAGGTGGCTGTGATTCGTCGGTTGTCCCTTGTGTTTGAGAGGAGTTTGCCGTGAGCACACAGGCCCGGTTGAGCGTGATGATGTTTCTCCAGTTCTTCGTCTGGGGAGCCTGGTACACCTCCATCGCGGTCTACATGTCGGCGGAGGGCATGGGCGACCTGACGCACTGGCCGTTCACGGTGAATCCCATCGCCGCCATCGCTGCGCCGTTCTTCCTCGGGCTCGTGGCCGACCGGTACTTCTCGACGGAGAAGGTGTTGGGGGTCCTGCACGTGCTCGGCGGTGTCGTACTTCTGGCGGTCCCGCAGTTCAGCAGCGTCCCGCTGCTCTTCGTCCTGCTCCTCTTGCTGTACAACCTCTGTTTCATGCCGACGCTCGGGCTCGCGAATTCGCTGGCGTTCCACAACATCGAGGATCAGGAGAAGCACTTCCCGCTCATTCGTGTATTCGGTACGATCGGCTGGATCGTCGCCGGGCTCTTCGTGAGTCTGGTGCTGCGGGCGTTCGTGACGGGTGACAGTCTGCCCGAGCAGACGCCGCTCCCGTTGTACACCGCGGCGGTCACGAGCATCGTATTGGGGCTGTACAGTTTCTCGCTTCCCCACACGCCCCCGCCGGGTCGCGGCGAGCAGGTCTCCATGCGGAGCATTTTGGGTGTCGATGCACTGAAGGCGCTCGGAAGTGGACCGTTCTACGTCTTCCTCGGTGCCTCGCTGCTCATCTCGATCCCGCTGGCGGCGTACTACAACTTCACGCAGCTCTTCCTGGAGGCCACGGGCTTCCAGAACATCGCGGGGACCCAGACACTCGGTCAGATGTCCGAAGTCGTCTTCATGCTCTTGATGCCGCTCTTCTTCGCGAGGCTCGGCGTCAAGTGGATGCTGGTCGCGGGCATGGGGGCGTGGGTCCTCCGCTACGTGTTCTTCGCGCTTGCCGCACCGACGGAAGTCTTCTGGATGATCATCGTGGGCATTCTGCTCCACGGCATCTGCTACGACTTCTTCTTCGTGACGGGGCAAATCTACGTGGACAAGAAGTCGACCCCGGCCATTCGCGGACAGGCGCAGGGGATGCTCGTCCTCGTGACGTACGGACTGGGGATGCTGATCGGCGCGCAGGCGGCCGGGAATCTTTTCAACGCGTTCCTCGGCGAGGCCGGTGCCCTGACGCTGGCGCAGTGGAAGCAGTTCTGGTTCGTACCGGCGGGCTTCGCCGGGCTGATCATGGTTGGGTTCGCCGTCCTCTTCAATGACCGCGCCGATCGATCGGACGACGAGTCGGGTGGCGGCGGGACGTGAGCGAGACTCGATCCGGACGTGGAGTGGTTCAATGAATGAACATGGGTGGTCACGGCGTGAATTCATGGAAGGCGTGTCGGCGGCGGCAGCGTTCACGATCGTACCGCGCCACGTGCTCGGTCGCGGGTATCGAGCCCCCAGCGACACGCTGAACTTCGCCTGCATCGGCGTCGGTGGGATGGGCTGGAGCGACGTGCGGGGGGTCGGACGCGATCACAACGTGTACGCCCTCTGTGATGTCGACACCAACAGCGCACGGCGGGCGTTCGCCGGCTTCCCGCAGGCCAAGCGGTACGCCGACTTCCGCGAGATGCTGGCGACTGAGGCCGACAACATCGACGCCGTCACGGTGTCCACCCCGGATCACGTGCATGCGTCCGCGACGATGGCGGCGCTCCGCCTGAAGAAGCACGTGTACTGCCAGAAACCGCTGACCCGCACGGTGCACGAGGCACGCACCGTGGCCGACGAGGCACGGCGCGCCGGCGTGGTCACGCAGATGGGGAACCAGGGGCACGCGAGCGACGGTGTCCGCGTGATGCGCGAGTGGGTCGAGGCCGGACTCATCGGGACGGTGCGCGAGGTGCAGTACTGGACCAACCGCCCCATCTGGCCGCAGGCTATCCGGCGCCCCACCGAAGTCCACCACGTCCCGCCGCATCTGCAGTGGGATCTGTGGCTGGGTCCGTCGCCGGAGCGCCCATACCACCCGGCCTATGCCCCGTTCCGGTGGCGCGGGTGGTGGGACTTCGGAACCGGTGCGCTGGGCGACATCGCGTGCCACGCCATGGACGCAGCGTTCTGGGTGCTGGACCTCGGCTACCCGGAGCGAGTGGAGCCCGACGCGACGCAGCTGTTTCCGGAAACCGCTCCCACGTCGTCGCGCGTCGAGTACACGTTCCCCCGCAAGGGTGACCGCGCGCCGGTGAAAGTCGTGTGGCGCGACGGAGGCCTGGTTCCGGCGGCGCCCCCCGAGATCGACGATGTGCGCGGGTGGCCGCCGAGTGCCGAAGGCGGCCAGTTGTGGATCGGCGACGAGGGCAAACTCCTTGCGGACATCTACGGCCGCAATCCGCGGCTGCTCGATGCGGAGCGACATGCGGAGGTGACCGCGAACCCGCTCCCCGAGCGGTATCCACGCGTGGAGGGCGTCTACGGGGAGTGGATCGACGCGATCATGGCGGGAACCCGGTCGGGGTCCGACTTCGCGGAGTACGCCGGACCGCTTACGGAGATGGTGCTGCTCAGCAACCTCGCGGTCCGGATGGGTCGGACGCTCGAGTTCGACACGTCCTCCGGTGACGTGACGAACGTGGCGGTCCCGGAGGATTTCGTCCGCCCGTCCTATCGAGACGGCTGGACGCTCTAGCGCACGACGCGGTGGTCCCGGCGTGATCGCAGCACTCCTGGCCGTCGCGGCTCTCAGCGGGGCGCCGCCGGACACGGCGGTGACCGCCGCGCTGCGAGAGGCGTTCGCGCGCGGCCCGGCAGCGGGTCAGGCCGAGCTCGACCGCCTGCAGGCCGCTCGCCCGCACGCGGTCACCGTACCGATCCTCCTTGCCACCGCACGGCAGCTCCGATCCCGTGACGACACCGATGCCGCGATTGCGGCCCTGCAGGCGGCGGCGTCCCTCTTCCCGCAGGCGGCGGTGCCGTATCGCGCCCTGGGGAGCGCACTCATGGCGGCCCAACGGCTGGATGAGGCGCGTGCCGCCTACCTCCGCTCGCTCGAGCTCGACATCTACAGCCCGACCTCGGGCAAGCGACTCGACTGGATCGACGGATCGCTCGCGGCGCGGCGCCAGCCAGCGGCGGTGCCATCGGAGGTCCTGGAACGGTGTGCCGGTACGTTCGGCCCATATCGTGTGACGGCCTCGGCGGCGGGACTCACGGTGCGCGGACCCGACGAGGCGGCGTGGTCCCTCCTGCCGGTGGCCGAGACGCTCTTC
The DNA here is from genome assembly GCA_039587215.1 of Gemmatimonadota bacterium. Taxonomy (GTDB): domain Bacteria; phylum Gemmatimonadota; class Gemmatimonadetes; order Gemmatimonadales; family GWC2-71-9; genus CAMYLY01. The sequence continues at coordinate 32,820 of JBDHIW010000010.1, forward strand.
GAGGCGATGGAGGTGCCGGGAATACGGTTCTGGTGTGCCGGAGCCTCAGGCGGACCGGCCCAGCGACTGCTCGTGCTTCGCTTCGACGGCGGGGTCGAGACGTGGGCTCGCACCGTGCCCTAGGCGTCGAGGAGCGCGCTCACGTCCAGCGGGGCCGTCACCATCGCGATCGATCCGTCGGCATTGCGCGGCCAGTCCTGCTCGGGTCGATCGCAATAGAGTTCCACGCCGTTTCCGTCTGGATCCCGAAGGTAGAGTGCCTCGCTCACCCCGTGATCGGACGCACCCTCCAGGGCGATGCCGGCATCCGCGAGCCGGCGCAGCGCGTCACCGAGCGCGGCGCGGTCGGGATACCGGATTGCGACGTGATAGAGGCCGGTCGTGCCGGGCGGCGGTGGCGGGCCGCCGCGGCTCTCCCATGTATTGAGACCGATGTGGTGGTGGTAGCCCCCGGCACTCAGAAATGCCGCGTGGTCGCCGAGTTGCTGGGTGACCTCGAACCCTAGCACGTCCCGGTAGAATTCGAGCGCGCGCTCGAGATCGGCCACCTTGAGGTGGACGTGTCCGATGTCGACGCGCGGGTCCAGCGCCACTGGGCCCGCCGCTACTGCACGCAGCGGGCGTCCGGACCGGCGACCGGGCCGTCGATGGCCGGGCGTTCGTCGAGACTCCCTATCGCGAGGGCAAAGTCCCGCACGAGATTCGTGACGCGGGCCAGCACGCCGAAGTGGATGTACTGGGTCTCGTCCGTCAGCTGGTGGTAGTCGGGGTGGGCGCCCCGCGACAGCGAGATCACGGGAATGCCGTAACGCGCATAGCTGTAGGCGTCGACGCGGCAGTAGTACTGCAGCGGATGCCCCGGCGCGTCGTACTCGTAGTTCAGAGCGAATCCCTCCGCCGCCGCACCGTTCACCGTGTCGAACAGATCGCCGAAGGCCGTCGACAGGCGACGCGATCCGATGACCTCGAGATAGTCCATGTTGCGGTCGGGGCCGCGTCCCACCATGTCCATGTCGACCAGGCCGAGGATGGACTCGCGCGGCACGGTGGGGTTGTCCGTGAACCACTCCGATCCGAGCAACCCGACTTCTTCCGAGGCGTGCGACACGAAGAGGACCGAGCGTCGCGGCCGCTCGCCTGCGGCAAGGGCCCGGGCCAGCTCGATGAGTGCGACCGTGCCGGACCCGTCGTCGTCCGCGCCGTTGAACACCGAGTCGAGCCGGGACGGACGGTGCGCCGCGAGACTGTCGCGGATCGCCCGGATTTCGACCGACTCGACGACGTTGGCGACGCGGTTTCGTGAATCCGCGCCCATCGGGCGGACGACGCGGTTGTGTGCGAACAGCGAGTCGTGGTCGACCGGCGTCGTCGTGGTGCCGACGTGGTCGTTGTGGGCCGACACCGCGAGATACGTCCGGCTCAGCGCGGGGTCGCTGCCGCGGAGGATGCCGACCACGTTGCGGGCGGGCCATTCGACCGCGCTGCGGTCATAGGCAACGCCACCGGTGAGCGCCGGTCCGCGGTCGCCCACGGTCGCCGCGGCGAGATCGGTCTGGAGCAGGGCGGCGGCGGTGGCGCTCGACACGACGTACTGCGGCCGGGTCGCCGCGGCGGGCTGGCCGTCATCGAGCGTCAGCGACGGGCGGCGGGCGCGCGACGCGAAGAAACCCAGCACCATGTCGTCGACCACGAGGGCCACGGCGCTCGCGTTCTGCAGATCGTTGGCGGCGGTACGCACGAGTCCGTAGGCGACCTGCCAGGACAGGTCGCCCGCCGACAAGATCACGAGGCGACCCGCGACGTCGGCGGTTCGCCAGGTGAGCGTGTCGGCGATTGCGCCCGCGAAGACCGGCTCGACCCCGTCGGCCGACCAATCGACCCGCTCTCGGATCGGTACGATGTCGACGCCGACGGGCAGCATCTGCGCGCCTGCCGCGATGCTCGAACTCGGATCGAGCGCGATGCGCGTGAACGGCAGCGTCTGGAAGAACGTGCCGTCTTCACCTGCGGGTTCGAGCCCCGCGGCGTCGAAGTGCTGCGCGACGTACGTCGCGGTGAGGAAGTTGCCTCGGGTGCCGGTCGAGCGTCCGCCCATGGAGTCGTGAGCGATCGTCACGAGGTGATCGCGGAGCCGATCGACGTCTGCGTCGACCGACTGGGCGGGTGCGACCGTGGCGGTGAGCGCGAGGCCGGCAACCGCCAGCCGAAGGGGTCGTTTCATCGTGAATCCCGTGCGTCGTAGAAGATGGTCGTGGCACCGTACCCGCTCGGCCACGAGAAGTTGCGATGGTCCGTGGTCAGTCGTCCCGTCGATAGCGCCGGATCTGGACCGGCTCGAGTGTGGCCAGGCCTTCGGGCACCGCGCCGTCGAGCGTCGGGAGGAACGCCTCGATCTTGTCGGCGGAGTCTACGATCTCGACGACGACGGGCAGTTCGGTCGAGAGCCGCAGAATCTTCGAGCTGTGGATGCTGCTGTGTGCTCCAAAACCCTCGATGCCGCGGAGCACGGTGGCGCCGGCGATGCCCTGGCGACGAGCCTCGTGCACGAGCCATTCGTAGAGCGGCAGATCGTCGTGACGATCGTGCTCGCCGACGAACACACGGAGCAGGGTGCCTTCGTCGAATGTCGGCATCACCATGCCCTCGTCATCGCCAGTCCCATCCACGCCGCGGTGAGGCAGAGTGCCACCTGCAGGAATACGTTGGCCAGTGCCCGCAGGTGCTCGCCGTCGCGCGCCAGCATCATCGTCTCGTACCCGAACGTCGAAAAAGTCGTGAAGCCGCCGAGGACACCAAGGAAGAGGAACGCACGGGCGTGCGGTCCAAGCATGAAGCGCCCGTCCGCGAGCCCGGCGAGCACACCGATGCCGAGGCACCCCGCGACGTTGACGACCAGGGTCCCGATCGGGAACGTCGCCGTGTTCGCAAAACGCTGCGCGGCCCCGCTCAGGCCGTACCGCATGATCGACCCTGCCGCCCCGCCGAGTCCCACGGCGATGACGCTGGACAGGGCGGGCGACACGCCTACGGTTTCCAGGTGCCCTTGGCGACGCGCGGGACGAACCCGTCCAGCCCCTTGGGCGGGAACGAGATGGTGCGGCGCTTCTCTGCGCTCATGTACGCTGCCATGAGAATCTTCACCACGTCGAGCCCGTCATCGAGCGTGAGCAGCGGCTCTTCGAGCCCGAGGAACACGCGCACGAAGTGCCGGTTCTCGGCCTCGTATCCATACGCCACCGCTTCGTCCGCCACCACCGGCATGAGTCCCATCTCGGCGTTCTGCTTTTCGACCAGATCTTCGCCGGCTTTCCCTTTGACTTCACGGCTGAAGAACAGATTGAGACCCGTCTCGAGCGTATTCCACTGCATCGAGTACTCGGGTCCGAGCAGTTCCGCCGACAACCGGAGGCCGGCACCGACGAAGCTCCACGAGGTCGTGGCCTCGCCGATGACCGTTTGACCGTCGTCGGTCTGGAACTCGATCATGAGACTCGCGAAGTCCTCGGAGGGGGTCCGCGTGTAGTCGACCTCTTTGCCCATCATCTTCTGCAGTCGCTTGGCGTACTCGGGCCGCGTCCACTTGAGACTCGCGATGTGTGCCGTGAGCCGGACCGGTCGCACGGTCGACAGGGGCTGTCCCGGCTGGGTGAGCAGGTGCCGAACGACCAGTGCCGAGTGGCACATCATGTCGTTCAGGACGCCGCCGCCCTGCAGGTTGCCCTGCCAGAACCAGGGCATGTGCGGACCGCTGTGTTCCTCGGCGGCTCGCGCGAGGTAGGGCCGGCCCGTGAGCGACGCACCGCGCGCCCACAGAAGCGCGTGTCCGCGTGTCACCTGCGGCGAGAAGGCCTGGTTTTCGAGATAGCCGTGTCGCAGCTTCGCCCGCTTCACCATGCGCAGGACTTCCTTGGCCTCCGCGACGTTGCGCGCGAGCGGCTTTTCGACGGCGATGCCCTTGAGCGTTCCCTTGCCGCTCCGGATCGCCTCGACGATCTCCGTGATGTTCTCGATGCGGGCGTGATTGGGGCCGCAGATCCACAAGGCGTCGATCTCGGGATCGGCCACCATCTCGGTGATCGACCGGTAGGCGCGTGCCTCGCCCACGTCCATGGCGCTTGCCATCCGCGCCGTAGCGGCGGCCCGCTGCCGATTGGGGCTCCACACCCCGCGCACGTCCGCATCCCGGATGCCGACGAAAGTCTGAATGTGGAAGCGCGCGTTGAATCCGCTTCCGACGAACCCGATACCCAACCGATCCCGTGCCATGATGCCGTCGCCTCTCGCGCTGTCTGGGGTTATTCGTTCTCGACGCCGAGCCGGCGCAGCTGCTCCTCCGGGCAGCCGTTCCACTCGGCGACGACCGTGTTCCCGATGTACTGCAGGTCCATCACACCCATCTTGCTCGACCAGAAGCCGCTCGCCGTCAGATTCCGAAAACTGTTGAAGAAGGCGACCCCGTGGGAGTGCTCGGGCGCGGCCTGATCGGGGTAGGCGATGTCGTCCAGCACCGCGGCGCGCTGCTCGTCGGCGCATTCGAGGAAGTTGCTGCCGAACCGCTCCCGGCATTCCGTGTCGAGCCACGCGAGCCCGCCGCGCATCGCCGTCTGGCGCCGCTCGTCGTCGCCGTCGAGCATGATAAAATCGATGAACGCCGGCACGCCCGCATCGGTCGCGCTTCCCGAGCGCTCGTCGCGCGGGATGATGATGTCGACCAGAAGGTGTACGGTATCCCACTCGTGCGGCGTGAAGAACTCTGGCGTCTGTTGCCGGGCGCGCCCGGCGGGGGACAGTGCCCGAGCGGCTCGATCCACTTCGTCGGTGGACCACGTAAATGCCGAGGCGCCGGCTGCCGCGGCCAGGACCCGCAGCACGTCGCGGCGGGTCACCTCGGCCGTGCGGGCCGTTGGGGTGGTGGGTCGTTGTGTCATAGGGCCCCCGCGCGTCGCTGTTCGACGATGTAGTCCGACGTACGCCATGCCAGTGCCATGATCGTCCACGTCGGGTTCTTGTCGGCCTGGGAGACGAACGGCCCGCCGTCGGTGACGAACAGGTTCCGCACGTCGTGCGCCTGGCAGTGGGCGTTGAGCACCGAGCGTCCGGGATCATCGCCCATCCGGGTCACGCCGAGCTCGTGGATGATCCGGCCGCCCGGCGCGATGCCGTAGCCGTCTTCCGCCGACGGCATGTCGCCAAACGGCTCGCCACCCATTTCCCGGATGAGGGCGCGGAAGGTCTCCTGCATGTGCTTGACCTGCAGGTACTCATGATCCGTCCACTTGAAGTGGAAGCGGAGGACCGGGATACCCCACTTGTCCACCGTATTTGGATCGAGTTCGCAGTACGTGTCGTCGTTGGGCACCATTTCGCCCCGTCCCGAGAACCCAACGACCGAGCCGTAGTAGCGTCGATAGTCGTCCTTGAGCGACGCGCCGTAACCGCCGTTCTGCCCGGGGAAGTTGTGAATGTTGCCCATGAACCCGTAACTCGGCATGCCGCGGCCGCCCCACATCTCGATGTGGTATCCGCGGGGGAAGTCGAGCGTGGCGTTGTCGAGCCACCAGGGCATGTACAGATGGGCGCCCCCGACACCGTCTTCGTTGTGCGGGATGCCGTCCATGAGGGCCGGGATGAAGCCGGCGACATCGGTGCCCGTCGTGTCGGTCAGGTATTTCCCGACGGTCCCGCTCGAGTTCGCCAGCCCCTCGGGGAACATCGACGAATGCGAGTTGAGGAGGATGCGTGCCGATTCGCACGCGCTCGCCGCCAGGACGACGATGCGCGCCCGGACGTGTTCCTCACGACCGGTCTCCTTGTCGATGAACACCACGCCCGTCGCCAGACCGCTCCGGTCGTGCGTCACCTCGCGCACCATGGCGTTGGTCCGCAGGGTGAGATTCCCGCTCGTGAGTGTCGGGAAGATGAGCACGTTGGGCGACGTGAAGTTGGCGTTCGTCGAGCACCCGCGACTGCACTGACCGCAGTAGTGGCAGGCCGGGCGACCGTTGAGCGGCTGTGTGAGGATCGACAGCCGCGACGCGATGCACGGAATGTTCAGCCGCTGCGAGGCCTGCTGGGCCAGGAGTTCCCAGCAACGGGGGCGGGGCGGCGGTTGGAAGATGCTGTCGGGCTGATTGTGAATACCCTCCGCACTTCCGAACACGCCGATCAGCCGGTCGACCCGGTCGTAGTAGGGCGCGATCTCGTCATAAGTGATCGGCCAGTCGTCGCCCATTCCGTCGATCGACCGCCGCTGGAAGTCGTCGGGACCGAACCGCAGGGAGATGCGGCCCCAGTGGTTGGTGCGCCCGCCGAGCATCCGGGAGCGGAACCAGTCGAAACGCGTGCCGGGGGCCGACGTGTACGGCTCACCCTCGAGGGACCATCCCCCGAGGTTGGCGCCGAATTCGCCGAATTGCCGCTCGGGCGTCGACGCGCCGCGCCGCGGCGAGTCGTAGGCCCACTTGAACATGGCCGTATCGGTCGTGTTGTCCCACATCGGACCGGCTTCGAGCATGAGAACGTTGGCGCCGGCTTCGCTGAGAATCTTGGCCGTCATGCCGCCGCCGGCTCCGGAGCCGACGATGCAGACGTCGAACGTGTCCTGCATTCTGGACATGGGCGTCGCTCCTGCGGGGTCGCCCGTGAAGGTATCCGCGGGACCGGGACAGGGACAGACCGGGGAACGGAACCCGGCCTTCCGGTGTTGTCGAACGCGGATATCCTTCGACGACATGCCGATGTTCGCGATGCTACAGAGTTTGTCCGAGCAGATCAGCCACTCGCCGCTGCTGGCGGCGGCGTCGCTGTTCGGTGCGGGTGTGCTCACGAGTCTCACGCCGTGCATCTATCCCATGATCCCGATTACGGCGAGCGTGATCGCGGGAACCGCGGGGGAGGGTGCGCGGCTCCGGCGCCGGATGGGGCTCACTGGGACGTATGTCGCGGGACTGGCCCTTCTCTACGCCAGTATGGGACTGCTGGCGGGGCTCACGGGCTCGCTGTTCGGCGCGGTCGCGTCCCATCCGGCGGCGCGGGTGGCGATCGCCGTGCTGCTCGTCCTGTTCGCGCTCGCCATGTTCGACGTCTACGCCGTGGCCATTCCTGCGCGATTGCTCGCCTGGGCCGGCGCGCTCCCGGGCGGCAGTTATCCCGCCGTCTTCCTGCTCGGGGCCACCTCGGGCCTCGTGGCGGCGCCCTGTGGCGCGCCAGCCTTCGCGGCGGTCCTGACCTGGGTGGCGACCACGGGCAGCGCGGCCCTGGGCTTCGGCTATCTCTTCGTCTTCTCGCTTGGGATGACCGCGGTGCTCGCGGTCGTCGGGGTCTTTTCGGGCACGGTGGCGACACTGCCCAAGACGGGCCCCTGGATGCTATGGGTGAAGCGCGGGGCGGGGAGCATTATGCTCGCGGTGGCAGCGTACTACGTCTGGTTGGCAGCCACGTACTTCTGGGGATGAGGTTTTCGATGTGCACGACCACTCGAATGACGGTGCTCCTTGCCATGGCGTGGACGGTGGGCGCCGCGACACTCACCGCGCAGGACCACATCGGGTTGGCGCGCGGAACGGTGGCGGAAGCCGTCGTCGTCGAGGACTTGGACGGTGAGCCGTTCGACCTGGGCGACCTCGTGGGCCAACGTCCGGTGCTTCTCCAGTTCTGGGCGACGTGGTGCCCGGACTGTGAACGCCTCTTCCCGCACATGAAGGCGATGCATGCCGCGTATGGCGACGACGTGGCATTCGTGGCCGTCGCCGTGGCGGTCAATCAGTCCAAGCGGAGGATCCGGCGCCATCTCGAGCGCGACCCGCTCCCGTTCCATGTCGTCTGGGATACCCGAGGGCGTGCCACGCGGGCCTTCATGGCGCCGACCACGTCCTACGTGGTGATTCTGGACGCGTCGGGGACGGTCGTGTATACGGGTGTGGGCAGCGAACAGGACCTGAAACCGGGGATCGAGGCTGCGCTGAGTCGCTGACGCGTCCGGAAAACACACGCGGGGCCGGCACGCTCGCGCGCCGGCCCCGCGTCGTCGAGCGGCAGGTTCCGTTCGCTACATCCCGTCGTCCACCGGCTCGGCAATACGTTCGAGCGCGGCCCCGAGCTCCTCATAGGCCGTCGGGTCGATCTCACGGAACGGAACCGCCCGCCAGGCGATCCGTCCGTCCGGACCGACGACGAACACGTGCCGTCCGGCTCGGAATCCGTAGTTCGCGTGCACGGCGCCGTCCGGGTCGCTCGCCATCGCGAACGGGAATTCGTCGTCGCGCGCCCACGATGCGAGATCCTCGACGGGATCGCGGCTGATCGCGATCAGCGTGATGTTGCGGCCGCCGTTGAACACCTGTGCGTACTGATCACGGTACGCATGCATTTGGATCGTTCAGCCGCGTGTCCTCGCTCGGTAGAAGAAGGCGAGGACGACGGTCTTGCCCGCGTAATCCGAGAGCCGGATCGGGTCGGCGAGCACGCCGTGCCGCGTCGCGCCGGCGATCTCGAAATCCGGTGCGACCGCACCGACGGCCAGCGGTTCGGAGGGGGCGTCCTGGGCCGCCGCGGGCACGGCGATCACTAGTGCGGCAGCGAGAAGCAGAAGTCGGGACATGGTCGGTCCTTCGTAAGCGGAAACCGGAATCTAGCTCGGCCTCCGCGCCGTCGACACCAGCAGTTTCGGTCTACTCGCCTCGACGCCAGCCGGCTCCACTCTTGCGGAAGAAGGCCGCGTCTTCCGCGTAGCCGCTGGTCGCTTCCTCGAGCGCGTGCATGGCGTCCGGCGACAGCGGGGTGAACTCGCGGGCGATGGCGATGTTTTCCTCCAGCTGGGCCACGGTGTCGCAGCCCACGAT
>JBDHIW010000011.1:0-26801 GCA_039587215.1 Gemmatimonadota bacterium
ATCGAGCCCCAGAGGTTGCGGTTGCCCGTGAACGCGTGGGATTTGAACCCGCGCGGGCCGACGCCGTAACCCAGGTCGTACTCCTGGCCGGGCGCCTGTCCGCGCCGTGCTCCGCCTTCGATGTGCAGCACGGTGGGCGCCCGAGGGATGCCTTGAATCGCGACGGTGAGGCCCGCGTTGACCTGCCCCGAGTCGAGTCCGGCCGACGTGAACAGCCCGTTGGCGTGTGCGGCAAGCCACCCGAACACCGGCCCCGCATCGAACCCGGTCACCACTGACAGACTGGGACCGATCCCCGACCGTTCGTAGCCGAACCCCTTCGGCGCCACCCAGCCGCGTAACGTCACGCGCGTGCTGAGATCGAGGTCGCGTTCGCGGGCAAACCCGTTGTAATGGGTGACGACCTTGAAGCGCCCCCGCATCCACTCGACGAACGCGCCCGCCGCACCGCGCACCGTATCGGGAATCACCAGCGCCGAGTCGGCGAGCCGGCGGTAGTCCTCGCGGCGAACCTCGCCCATGACGCCAACGCGCAGATACCCGCCGCTGCCCGCGATCGGCGCGAGCCCGACCTCGAGCCGCTGCCGGAGCACACGCCGCTGGAACTCCGCGTCGAGGAGGCTGTTGCGAAACTGGAGCTCCCGCTGCCGCCCCGCCTCGCCCGACAGAACGACGCCGTAGCGGTCGCTGAGTGCGCGGAACGGCACCCCGACCGTCCAGAGCCCGAGATTCCCGTCGGTCAGATCCTCGTACGCCACTGCCACACCGGCGCGGGTCCCGCCAATCCGATCCAGGCCCGTCTCGAAGGTCACGGAGTTACGGTCGACCTCGTGCTTGTAGACCACGCCGAACCGGGCACCGAGTCCCAGCAGGTTGCGCTCGACGCCCCCCACGGCCCACGTGAACTGACCGTCCACGGACCCGCCGTTCAGAACGAGCTGCGTCGTCCAGCCGTCGTAGGTCCGGACGACGAGGTGCAGTCGCTCGCCGTCTCGCACGGTGTCGGCAGTGACGCTTCGGAAGAGCGCGCGCGCCCGCAAGTTGCGGAGCGACTCGTCCAACAGCGTCTGGTCGAAGGGCTCTCCCTGGCGAAGCAACAGCTCCGAGCGCACGACGGCCGGTCGGGTCGTGAAGTGCAACGCATTCGCGATGCGGAAGAGTACGTTCGTGCGCGCCTGCGCCGGGTCGAACACGTTGATCGTTTCGACGATGACGGAGTCGAGTACCGGCGGGTCGGCCGGGCCCTGGGCCTCGGCGAACGAGGGCAGCATCAGCGCCGCCGTCGCCGCGAGGGCGCCGCCGAGCGACCGCGCTGGAGCGCCTCGGGGAAGGAACAAGCGACGGAAACACATGACGATCGAGATGCCCGGCCGGCTCACCGCTCGTCGAGGGAGTTGAGCAGCGTCCACAGGTCCGGGGCGGAGAACTCCGCGAAGCGCGTCTCCAGATCGGCCTCCGAGAACTCCAGGAAGATCCAACTCGAGAGCCGATGTTTGGCGCCGTCGACGAAGTGGATCCGGCCGCGCACGGCCCCCACCCCGACGTCGCCGTCCGCTGCACTCTCCAGGAGCACGTCCCAGCGGCTGTCCCCCCGCTGCAGCTCCCCCATGAGCCGTGCCTTGATCTGATGCAAGGACGGATCGAATCGTGACGGCCGCTCGCCGCCTTCCGGGTCATGCGCCACGCGCTACAGTAATACCCCTGGGGGCCGGGCCGCCACCGTGCCGTCGCCTCCCGCCCCACCACGCGGCATCCGGTTGTTATTATTCCTGCCGTTGCGCACCCCTCACGAGGATTCCCCGATGACGACTTCGACCTGTCCCAAGTGTGGCGCCGCGGCCTCGGGACGCTTCTGCAGCAGCTGTGCGACCCCGCTGGGCGACGCGACGTGTGGCGCCTGCGGCGCCTCGATCACGCCTGGCGCCCGTTTCTGTCACGTGTGCGGCAAGCCGTCGGCGGGAGGCGGATCCGACTCCGGCGGGCAGCGCCAAGTCTGGCCCTGGATTCTCGCCACCGTGATGGGCGTCGTGATGATCGCGGTCATCTTCTACCAGGTCGGACAGTCGTCCGGAGAGCCGACCCCGGCAGCCCAGCAACAGGCGGCGCCCGCGCAGGGCGGATTCGGGGCGGCCACGACGGACCTTTCCACCATGACGCCACGGGAACAGGCCGACCGTCTGTTCGACCGCGTCATGCGCGCCCACGAGAGCGGGAATGCGCAGGAAGTGGCGTTCTTCGCGCCGATGGCGATCCAGACGTACGGCCTGCTGGAGTCACTCGATGCGGACGCACGGTATCACGTGGGGCTCATCGCGACGATCGCCGGCGACCTCGCCGCAGCCGTCGCGCAGGCGGACTCCCTGGACGCCGAGTTTCCCGGACACCTCATGGTGGCCATGATCCGGAGCCGGGTCGCGCAGATGCAGCAGGACGCCGCGGGCCAGCAGGCGGCGTACGCGGCGTTCCTCGCCAACGTCGACGCCGAACTCGCGGCACAACGCCCCGAGTACGAGGCGCACCAGCGGGTCGTCGACAGTTTCCGGGCGGAGGCCGAAGCCTCGGGGGTCGTCCAGAACTAGATGCCCACGATCACACTGGCCCACAGCCCCGACTCGGACGACGCGTTCATGTTCTACGCGCTGGCCACCGGGAAGGTCGAGACGGGCGACCGCGTCTACGAGCACGAACTGCAGGACATCGAGACGCTGAACCAGCGTGCGCTCCGCGGTGAGCTGGACGTCACCGCCGTCTCTATTCACGCGTATGCCTACCTCGCCGACCGCTACCAGCTGCTGCCGCACGGCGCCTCCATCGGCGACCGCTACGGCCCGAGGCTCGTGGCCCGCGAGGCACCCCCGCAGGATGTTCGCGACGCCCTCCGCGGCGTACGCGTGGCGATCCCGGGCGTGCATACGACCGCCGCGCTCGCCTTGCGGCTCTACCAGCCCCAGGTCGAGACCGTGGTGATGCCCTTCGACGTGATCGAGGAGGCGGTTCGCGACGGTCAGGTCGACGTGGGACTCCTCATCCACGAGGGCCAGCTCACCTACCACACCGGCGGGCTGCACCTGTGGGCCGACATGGGTGCCTGGTGGTTCGAGGAAACGGGGCTGCCGCTGCCGCTCGGGGGCAACGCCATCCGCCGCGACCTCGGCGACGCGCTCATTCCCGAGGTGTCCCGCGACCTGCGGGCCTCTATCGTGTACGCGCTGGAGCACCGTGCGGACGCGCTTGACCACGCGATGCAGTATGCGCGCGGCCTCGAGCGAGATCAGGCCAACGAGTTCGTCGGGATGTATGTCAACGACTTCACGGTCGACTACGGAGACGTCGGTCGGCGCGCCGTCCAGGAGTTGCTGGATCGCGCGGCGGCGGCCGGCATCATCCCCGCACCGATGACCGTGGACTTCGTCGAGGACTGAGGTGCCCGCCGGGCCCGCACCGCGGACACGCGCGCGATCCGGGATCGTGACGGCGGCGGCCCTCGCCGCGCTGCTCGCCGGCTGCTCTCCCAATGCCCGCTGGGTTGCCGTGACCGGCGACGCCGACGGCACGGTCGTCACGCTCGACGGCACGGGTGCTACGGTGGACACGTTCCGCGTCGCCACCGCACCGGCGATGGCCAATCGCGTGGCGTACGGACGGGACGGCGCATCCCTGCTGGTCCTGTCCGCAGCACCGCCAGCGAGCCTTCTGCGCATGCAGCGCGACGGGGGACGGGTGCTGTCGTCGTACGGGTTGGAGGATCCGGGCGCCGCGTTCCTGCTCGACCACAAGGGGCGGCGGGCGTTCGTGGCCCGCGGCCCGGTCGTCGAGGCGATCTGGCTGGCGGACGGCACCCGCCTGCGCGTTCTCGACGTCTGTCGGGATGCAAGCGTCGCCCTCGTGCCGTTCCACGAAGCGCGGCGCCTGTTCGTGATCTGCCGCCAGGGCGAGGTCACCGAGGTCGACACTCGGCTCGAGACCGTGCTCCGCACGAATACACCGAGCGAGGACGCACGGGAACAATGCGACGCCACCGGCGGAGCGTTGAGCAGTAACGGGTCGATCCTGTTCGTCATGTGTCGCGACCCCGGCCGGATACTCTATCTCGACCGCGTGACCCTCACCGTCCTCGGCACCATGGAGCTGGATGCGCCGGGAGGCACCTTCCTCGCGAGCGAGGGGCGAGGGGTCGTGTTGTCGGAAGACACGCTCCTGCTCGTGGACCTGGCCCGGCGCACCGTCACCGCGAGGATCGCGCTGTCCGCACCGGCGCGAGACATGGTGGCGGCAGCCGACGGACGGCTGCTCGTGCTCGTGGGCCACGAGCGGACGTCCCAGATCCTCGCGTTCGACCCCGCGACGACCGCACTCACGCCCTTCGCGTCCTTCGGCTCGCCGATGCAGAGCCTGAGCGCCTGGCCCGAGGCGACGCCCGTCTTCAACTGGTAACGCGTCACCACCGCTTCAGTCGACCCAACCGCGACGTCGTCAGCGACTCGGCGGCGGCGCCTCGGCGGAGCACCAGCTTGGTGTTCGCCGCTCCCCAGCCCACGCCGTTTGCCTGCAGACGGATACGGCTGCGGCTCGCGGCGAGCGTGACGCGACGCCGGGTCGGTCCAGGCATGCCGAGCGTGAGCGAATCCCGACCCCACCGGAGGCGGGCCACGAGCGTGTCGCCACGAAACACGACCTCGACTGCGGCGGCACGCATGACACCGGCGATGCGGGCGCGGCTGTAAAACGCCATCACCTCCGCGGTCGCGCGATCGACCGCCAGGCGATCTTGCCAGTCGCGCACCCGCGGGACGGCAACGAGCGCCAGCACGCCCATCAGTGCAAGGACGATCACCGTCTCCACGAGTGTCGTGCCCGCGTCGCGCGCCTCTTGCAGCCCCCTGACCCCCCGTCCATACTTGACCCCGCTCACTGCACCCACCCCCCGCCCAGGAGACGATCGTGGCGTTCGCGTCGCTCGAGCAGTTGGCCGTGCCCCGTGCGCATCACCGGGCATTCCTCGAGCGAGCCGCCGCTTCCGACGACGGCAATACCAGCACCGGTCTCGCGGCGTTTCTCACCCTGCGGGTCCTGGATCACGCCGGCGACGCCGCGTCGCCGGCCGCGATGGAGCAGCAGTACGACGCCACACGCAGTTTCGTCGATCGCTTGCCGCCCGATCCCGAGCGCCGGCACCTCACGACGCTGCTCGACGCCATCGGTCCCGACGGGTCGACGGCCGGCGCAGCCCTGCACGACGCGCTCGCCGGCTATGCCACGTGGCTGGAAGGTGAGATGCGCCTCACCGAGGCGATGGACGTCACGGACACGCACTGGTGGGTGTCCCGTGACCACGGAGAGGCCGCGCTGCTGCCGGTCTGTCTGCGGCGCGCCCGGCTGTTGCGCCACCAAGCGCGGTTCCTGGAAGCGCAGCGCACCTACGACGCGGCGGACCAGCTGGCGGAGCTGTCCGACGATTCGCACGCGGCACAGCTCAGTCGCATCGGCCGTGCACTCGTGCTGCAGAAGACCGGCAACCTCCCGGAGTCGGCGCGCCTGCTCGACGAGGTCATCGCGACCGCGCGCGACGCTGGCGACCGCGACGCGGAGGCCCGCGCGCGTCACGACCTCGCCGGTACGCTGCACTACATGGGTCGCGGCGCGGAGGCCGTCCCGCTCGCGTTCCGGGCCTGGCAGCTCTACGACGATACGGTCGCCCGACTCCGTGCGCTGAGTGACGTCGGCCAGTTCCTGAAGGAGCTGGGCTACTCGTCGGAGGCGCGTCACGCCCTCGTCGTCGTGCTGTCGCATGCCCCGCCGCTCGACGTCAGAACGCGCGCCGCGCTCGAGTTGATGGAGATCCACGCCATCGAAGGAGACCGCCTCGCCTTCGAGCGGGTTCGGCGCGACCTCGACGGGGTTACGCCGTCGTTGCCGGTGGACGAACGACTCGACCTCGCGCTGAAGACGGGCCTCGGCCTCGCACGCTTCGGGCGCTACGACGACGCCGAGGCCGCGTTGGAGACTGCGCTCGCCCTGGCGGACACCTACGGACTGGGTGAGCGCCTCTTCGCCGTCGAGGCGGCCCTCGATCAGATCCGCGCCGGCGACCGTGGTACGGCGCCGCTTGCGTCGCCGAGCGCGCGGGTGTCGTCGCCGGAACTGCGGGGAACGATCGAGGACCTCGAGGCGCTCGCACCCACGCCATGACGTCAGGTTCCCGATCCTTGTGTACTGCCAGCCTCGACACAGGCGGGCGCATCGGGTGCACAGGGGTCCACCGGACCGGTCGGGGGCGCGCAAGCAGCCAGCGCGCCAACACCGACTGCGAGCACGAGGAAGCGGAACGATCGCGACATGAAGCCTCCGAGGTGAGGGAATCGTGTTCCGCCGACGGTAGACCCCTTCGACCGGCACACCGCCATCGAATCCTCGCCCGGCGGTCCCGAACGCCACGCGGCCGATGGTAGTCGTCGTCGCCCTGCCGACCGCGGCCGCGCCACACGTGGTGGCGGGACTCACCGGCGCATACGCCCTGCGCGTCGTGCACACGTGGGCGGCACTCGAGGCCGCGCTCGTGGCAGAGCCCGTGGACGCGTGTCTCGTGGACCCCGCGCTCGAGGGGCGGGGCGACGCGGCGCGCATCGAGTGCATCCGCGCGACCTATCCGTCCACCGCCGTCCTCCTGCACACCGCGCTCGACGCGGCTCTCGTGCCCACGCTGCTCCGCGTGGGCGCCGTCGGGGTCGACACGGTGCTGCTCCGCGGGATCGACGACCATCGAGACCGGGTGCGGGCGGTGCTCGAACGCGTCGCGTTTCGCGTGCGGTCGTCGCGGGTGCTCGACTGCCTGGCGCCGTCGGTGGAGACACTGCCGTCGGCGATCCGCGCCGCCCTCGGGGCGTGCATCGCGCGCCCCCGGGCACCGTGGACGGTCGCCGACCTCGCGCAGCGCATCGGTGTCGATCGCCGCACGTGTTCGCGCGCGTTCGCCCGAGCGGGGCTCGTGTCGCCCGCCGCCGTACTCCAGGTGGTCCGGCTCGTCACGGGACACGACCTCCTCCAGGAACCGGGCCGCACCGTGGCCCAGGTAGCCATGCTGCTCGGGTACGGTCGCCCGCGCAGTTTCGCCACGCATGTCCGCCGAACGTTCGGCGTGCCGCCCAGCCGCTTCCGGCTGCTTCCGCCGGAGATCGTCGCGGCACGCGCGCGGGCACGGCTCAACCGGGCGGCCGCCCAGGAACGGTCCGCATGAGCGACCCGCTGCTGGCCCTCCGCGCGTATCGCACACTCGCGCCGTGGAGTCTCCGCGCACTCACGAGCATAGCCGCCGCCATTCTCCGCACGTCGGGCGTCACACCCATCAATGCGGCCGCGAGCCCAGTTCCCACCGAGCGTACCGTACGTTTCTACGTGACGCGCGGACTGGTCACGGCCCCCGACGGGCGTGGGACGGCCGCCACCTACGGCTATCGGCACCTGCTGCACGTGCTCATGATCAAGCTGCGGCAGATGGAAGGGGCAACCCTCTCTACGATCGACACCGAGGTGCGCGAGATGACGGGGGACGTGCTGGAACGGCGTGTCGCCGCCGCCCTCGGGGATCGGCTCCCGCCGCCCTCGATGCTCCCCCTGGACGCCGAGCAGGGACTGCGCGGCGGGCGGGCGGGGCGCGCACTCGGCACGGTCGATCGTCCGCCGGACGGCGACCGGACGACGCACGCACCGGGACAGGGGTGGCGACGCATCGCCGTCACGGACGGCATCGAACTGCACGTACGGGACGATCGTCTCCGACACGTGGGGCAGACCGACGAGGCCGACCTCGTCGCGACGCTGCGCCGCCTGCTCGACGCGGCAGGAGCGGAACCAGCCGAATAGATTACCGGGAACCCCAGGAAGGAGTCCGTCGTGGCCACGTGGATCTTCCTCATTGTGCTCGCCGCCGTCGTCGTGTGGGGTATCTCGGCCTATAACCGCCTTATCGAACTCAAAGGCCAGACCCTCAACGCCTGGAAACAGATCGATGTCCAGCTCAAGCGGCGGCACGACCTGATTCCCAATCTCGTCGAGGCCGTGAAGGGCGCGATGGAGTTCGAGCGCGAGACGCTCGAGGCCGTCATCCAGGCACGGAACCAGGCGGTGAAGATCCAAGCCGACGCGTCGCCCACCGGCGGCCTCCAGCAGCTCGCGGCGGCCGAAGCGGCGCTGGGCGGCGCGCTCTCGCGCCTGGCGGTGGTCGTCGAGCGCTACCCCGACCTGAAGGCCACCGGCAACGTCGCCGATCTGCAGGAGGAGCTCACGTCCACGGAGAACCGCGTCGCGTTTGCGCGCCAGCTCTATAACGACACGGCGACGACCTACAACGTGAAGCAGCAGCAGTTCCCCTGGAACCTCGTGGCGGGCATGGCGAAGGCCCAGCAGGTGGAACTCTGGGAAATCGTAGACGAGAGTGTCCGCGACGTCCCGAAGGTCGATCTCTCGTTCGATAAGGACGAGTGAGTCCTCCCGGGAACCTGTTCGACCAGCAGCGGGCGAATCGCCGCCGGTCTCTCGCCCTCGTCGCCGCGTTCCTCCTCTTCTTCGCATGGATCGGCGTCGGGGGCGATCTCGCGTTCTACCTCGGAACCCTGGACGTCCCGCCTGGGTCGTATCGGCACCGCGTGCCCCTGGGCGGCATCGCCACCACGCTCTTGGGGGTCGGGTTCGTCGTGGTGGCCTGGCGGCGCGGACCGCGCCAGGTGTTGTGGGCGTCCGGCGCGTGGGAGCTCGTGCAGCCGTCGTCCGACGCCGAACGGCGTTTCGTGAACGTGGTCGAGGAGATGGCCATCGCCTCCGGCCTCCCGCGCCCGTCCATGTGGATCGTGCCCGACCAGGACCCGAACGCGTTCGCCACCGGCATGACGACCGACCGGTCCCACGTGGCCGTGACGGAAGGTCTCCTCTCGACCTTGGATCGCGACGAGCTCCAGGCGGTCGTCGCGCACGAGATGGCGCACATCCGCAACGACGACGTGCGCCTCATGACCCTGTTGGCCGCTCTCGTTGGTGCGCTCGCCCTGGTGGCAGACGGCACGAGCCGCATGATGCGCTCGAGCGGTCGGCGGGGCGGCAGCCGGTCGCGGGGCGGCGGCAAGGGAAATCCGCTGGCAGTCGTCGTGCTGGTGGTCTGGCTCGTCTCGGTGCTCCTGGCACCGATCGTCTCTCGGCTTCTCTCGCTCGCGGTGAGTCGCAAGCGGGAACTCCTGGCGGATGCCACCGCGGCACAATTCACCCGGAATCCCGCCGCCCTCGCAGCGGCCCTGCACACGATCGAGACGGCGGCGGCACCGACGAAGAGCATCAAGCGCGGTACCGCACACCTCTGCATCGCCGACCCGCTGGGCCGTCGGCTCACGCACACGCAGGGGTTCCTGGCAGACCTGCTCGCGACCCATCCGCCCATGGGGCTGCGGGTCGCCCGCCTCAAGGCCATGGCCTACCAGTTGGACGAGACCGGCGAACTGCCGGAGGCATCCTAAGTCGGTCCGTCTGTCGGAGGGACGAGGTAGATTCGAGGCATGGACCCCCCCTGCGATCTCCGGTCCCTGCAGGAAGGCGCGCCGGTCGACACGACGCTCCTCGTTTGCGAGGTGCGGCGGCGCGAGCAGGCGAACGGCGACCCCTACACGCTGCTCGAGTTGGGCAACGGATCGGGCACGATCGATTCCGAACCGTTCTGGCTGAACCGGCAGGACGAAGTTCGCGGACTCCGCGAGGGACACGTTGTCGCGGTCACGGGGCACATCAGCCGGTACCGAGAGCGTCTCCAGCTCAAAGTGAAGTCGCTGCGCGTGCTCACGCCCGATCGCGTGGATTGGCGCGCGCTCCTTCCGTCGGTCGGCGACCCCGCGCCGTACTGGGAGTTGCTGGACGGTTGGCGCCGGGCGATCGACAAACCCCGGCTTCGGGCCGTACTCGCGCTCTTCTACGACGACGACGATTTCCGGAGTGCGTACGAGTCCTGCCCCGCCGCGGTGCGTGGGCATCACGCCGCGCTCGGCGGACTGCTCAAGCACACCGCGGAGGTCGCGACCATCGGGCGCGCCATCGCCCGGACTTCGGGGGGTGACGCCGACCTGGTCCTGGCCGGTGCGCTCCTCCACGACATCGGCAAGCTCGAGAGCTATCGGTGGGACGGCGCGTTCCGCATGACGGTGCGCGGACGACTGCTCGGACACGTCGTGCTCGGCGCCCTGGCGCTCGAGGAGCGGTGGCGATCATCGACGCCGCCACCCTGTACCCCGGACGAACGGGACATCCTGCTCCACTTCATTCTCAGCCACCACGGCCACCTGGAGTACGGCAGTCCCGTGCGGCCATCCACGCTGGAGGCGGACATCCTCCACTGGGCGGACAACGCCTCGGCCAAGACGACGAGCTTTGCGGACGTGCTCGCCGCGCCGGAGCAGTTCGATCCGGACGGGTTCTCTCCCTCGCAATGGACGCTGGATCGTCGACGCGTGTACCGGGGCACGAGTGACTGGGGCCGCGCGGAGGATGCGGCGGCACCATGATCAAGAATCCATCCCGCGGTGCCCGAGGCGCGTAAGCGCCGCTCGGGCCTCCGACAGCGCTCGGCGCACGGCCCGCACGAGGGGGTCGGCCTCCGTCCCCACCGCGCGCTCCAGCAGGACGAGCGCGCAGAGCGCCGCTGCGAGCGCGTCGTCGGCATGTCCGAGCGCGGCGCGGTCGAGTGCCGTCAGTGAGCGACGGTGCTGGGTCGGAGGAGGCATGGGCGACTAACAGCATGACGCGGAGACGGCGGCGGCGCACACCCGAACGTCGAATCAGTCGTCGAATCCGCGACGTCCGCTGCGGTGCCGCGCACGGAGGCCATGCCCCGCGGGATGCGTGAGCCGGCGGTGCGACGCGACGCGTGTTGATGGGGGAGAAAACACAGGCGGCCTGCGCGTCCCGGAGGACGGCAGGCCGCCTGTCGCATCGGCTACCCGGAGCCAGGGGATTGACTCCCTCTGTTCTTCTTCCCCCCGCCGCCAGGGCTGCTTCACCCGGGGAGGGCGGTCGGGAGCTCCGGCTTCCATCCCCACACGGCATGGCCATGCCACATGGTTCACCGGTGCGAGCGCTGCAGGTCAACCGGGTCGCGGACCGGCTCCCCACACTGCACGCCGAGACGCCACATCGGCGTGGGCAAGACGCGCGACTGGCCTTGCCAGCCCGCGGAAGGCAGCTACCCGGCTCGTCGGTCGCCCCCGTTTAATTGTGGGCTCCCTCCCCGGAATTCTTCCATCGGGCCTGTCACAGGATCACAGAGACGAGCTCCGCCCCCTGCGCACTACTCGCCAATGTAGGAGCGCCAGATTGCCGCGCAAGCGCCGTTTTTTCTTTGGGCTCTCGGGGACCGTGTCCATAATTCTGTGGACAAACCTACGCTTAGTTCGTGGCACGTACCGACGATTTCCACCGGCATGTGGATTTGTGTATTCGCGCAACGCACAGTCGTTCCACACACCGCACAGCCCTCATTCCGGTGCCGATCCAACCTCGTCGTACCGGAACGGCTCCCCCGTGAGCCGTGGGCCGAAGAGCAGCCCGCCACCGGTAGTGGCGAACCACCCGGCAAGCAGCGTCGTCGAGCGCTCGGGCACCGGCGCGCGCAGCACCTCTCCGAGCCAGCGGCGCACGTGTAGCATCATAGGCGCGCGGCGCGAGAGGAGTGAGACCATCGCACCTACCCCGTGCGTGGCCCGCAGGAAGTGTCCCAGCGCGGGGGCGCGCTCAGCGAACGCGTACGCCCGCACCCCGGGTTGGTCGAACAGCACCACGCCCTCCATCGGATCGACCGGGCGCGCGTCCATGCGCGGTCCAAGGAACACGAACGTGCGATGCCCGTCGTCTCCGTACCGCTCGATGACCGCGGCGGCCGACTCCGCCCCCAGCCGCGCTGCGTGCACGAGATCGTCGTCGCGGAGGATCCCCACCGTCACCGTCCACTCGATGGCCGAGAGCGCCTGGTCCAGCGGACATCCGAGATCCTCGTCGTACGCGATCAGGCGCGGGGCCTCACCCGCGCGCTCGAAGAATGCGCTGAGCGCGGCGGCGCGATCCTCGAGCGCCAGCGAGGGACGGTGCACCACGGACATCGACATAGGCATCCAAAGTAACGTCCCGTGTGCGCGTTCCGCTCCTGCTGCGCCGGGTGTAGAATGCGGCATGCGCACACGCGTGTTGGTGATGAGTCTTGCCGCGTCGCTGCTCGTGGCCGCACCCCTGGTGGCACAGGCACCCGAGGCCCTGCTCTCGCGGTGGGTCGGGACGCACGAGGGCCGTCCGCTGCACTTCGACTTCTACGGCGACACCATGGTCGTGGTGAACGACCTCCACCCGCTGCACTTCGAAGTGCGCGACGACTCGCTGCGCGTGTGGGGCGACACGGCGTTCGACGTGGTGTTCTGGTTCGCCATGGACCGCCTCCTGGTCGAGACCGTCGACGGCCGGCTCATCACGATGGCACCGCAGGACCGCATGGCCCGTCCGCTCGAGGGACGCTGGCGCGGCTCGCCGATGGCCAGCGACATGCGCCTGGAGCTGGCCATGTATCGCGGCGGGACCGCGCAGTGGCGGGCCCTCAGCGGAGGCAGATCGTCCGTCGGCGAGTGGAACCGGGCGTCTCGGGTCATCACGTTCGCGTGGGACGCCGATTCGACCGAGTGGGTGGCGCGCTACGATGCTTCAGGCGGGGCGCTGCTCTTCGATTCGACGTTCAGTGGAAGCGGCATGACTATTCTGCGGCGCGTGTTCCGTTAACGTGCGCCCGACCTAGATCACCGTCACCGGCGCCAGCGTGCGCGCCTCCCGACGCCATCGCCTCTCGGCATCCTGCATCCGTCGCCGCACCGCCGGACTCGTGGTCGTCGGGAACTTGCTGCTCGGCTCGAGCACGCCCGTCAGCCGCTCGACGGCCAACAGCGCTTGGGTCACTTCGCACTGCAGTGGATCGCGGTGGGTGTATCCGGCAACGAGAATATCCCGCAGAAATGGGAGTGTCGCCGGGTCGGCGAGTTCGTAGAGCGAGCGCAGGATGCGCGGCGCCAGAAAGGTGCGCAGGTGTCGGTCGTTCCACGTCGCTCGAAAGAGTCGAATGACGAGCGTCGCGGCGTCGGTTTCCGGATAGAAGCGTGCGGCCTCCGCGGCCGCGCCCACAAAGGCATGATGTGCGTCGGGCACGAGGTACCGCGCAAAGATGGGCCACTCGCGTGGCGGATGCCGTTCCGCGAGCCCGAGGAACGCGAAGTAGCGGCGCGCGCGCGGCGCATGGCGATCCGCGACGACCGTGGCGAGCCCCGCCGCGCCGTACCGCAGTCCCACGAGTGCTGCGGCCGTTGCGTGTTGCAGGCGCTCGAGCTGGGGCAGACGGAACGTCGCGATGTGTCGGGCGGCGTCGGTCGGCCCGCTGGCCAACCGCGGCACGCGGTCGAGGAGCCGCAGCAACAGGCCGTCGGCCTCGTCGAGCGTCGACTCCCACGCCGGCGTCTCTCCCGGCACCGCGCGCGCGAGGGCGGACCACCCCAGCGCATCGACCCCCTCTGCGTCCCACGCGGCGTCGAAGTGCTGCGGATTGCGTTCGTCGAGCAGACTCCGCAGTGCCTCTGCAAACCGATGCATGGTGTCAGGCATGCGGCCCCACGATCGTGGCGCGGCGCGAACGCGGCGCACGCCGTCCTAGCGTCGTTTGGCTGGGGTCCGCTTCTTTGCGGCGGGCTTTTTCGCGGCCGATTTCTTCCCAGCGGGCTTCTTGGCAGCCGGCTTCTTCTTCGCGGCGGCCTTTTTCGCAGCAGGCTTCTTCGCAACAGGCTTCTTCGCGGCAGGCTTCGTCGCCGCAGGCTGCTTCGCCGCAGGCTGCTTCGCCGCCGCAGCCGCCTTCTTGGCGAAGGGCGTCCGCACGGCCGGCTTCTTGGCCGCAGGCTTTTTCGCGGGCTTGCCACGCCCACTCTTGGACCCGCGAGAGCGCCCCCGGCCCGTCGCATGGGCTTCCTGGGTGAGGCGTTCGCCCTCGTCGGCGGAGATCAACCCGCGCCGGACGGAGTACTGCACCAGCTCCTCGACGTCCGACATTCGGAAGTCCCCGAGCCCCGCACCGGCCCGGATCATGGAGACGAGGGCGTCGGCAACCGGGCTCCGCAGGACCTTGGCGATCCCCGGAACGGATTCGAGTAGAGCAGAAATCTGCGAGCCACCGAGCTCGGCCATTGGAACTCCTTCGGGGGGTGAGCTTCGTGGGGGGCAAGATTAGCGAGTCCCCCCCGCAGAGTCAAGCGACGGCGCAGGAGCAAAAAACACCACAAATGCATACATCATAACGATTTACGGCCGTGTGACGACGGACTACCCCTGGGACGGGGCAGCCTTACGCGCCCGACCGGCTCCGAGGGGCGGACGCGCCCGACGTGACAAGCGGAAGTCCGACTGGGACAGGAGTTCGGCCACGACCGCGCGCGTTTCGGGATTCATCGGCATCTCGATGGTCATTTCGAGCCGGTAATCGGCCCGGTCCTGACCCCGCCCGGTAAGCAGGAAGCCCAAGGCGGCCGGTGCCACGGCGTCGATTTCGATATCCGCTACCCGTACGAACGCGTCTCCTTCGGGCGTATCACTCATGGTCTCAACCTCAACGCAATGCCTTTCAAGAGGTTGCGACCGGGCCGGGCGGGAGTCAAGAGTCGCGATTTGCCGACCCGCTCCGATGCGGATACATTCACTTCCCTCGCATCACAGCATTAGCGGGAGTAGGCAACGTGGGACGTAGAGGAATCAAGGAATATCGGGCTGCTGAAGCCCTCCAACTCATCCTCGCAGACCGTGATCGGGAGCGGGTTCCATGCCCGTCCTGCGGTCACAAGGTCATCGAACGCTCGCCGAAGCGGCGGTTGCCCAAGGGGCGCTGGCAAGCGCACCGACAGGTCACGCTGCGTTGTGCGAAATGCGGCCGTCAGGCCGCGTACGTGCCGGCGAACACCACGCAGCCGTCGGACCGGGAGCTGGTCGGCACCTAGATCCCCGGCGGGCGGGGCTACTACGCCCCCGCCCGAGGCGTCACATCGCGTTCGAAGATCGTCCGTATCGTGAGGTCGGCGTGTGGACGAGCACCCCTCAACCGCATCGTGCGGAGATGTGGGCCGAGGGCCTCCATCGAGGGCAGGCGGTACCGAAGCAGGAATCCGTCGGCGTCCCCGAGCGCATAGCACGCCTCGCACTCGGGCGTTGCGGCCCACTGCGCCAGCAACTGATCGGCATCAGCCTCCGCCCCCAACTCGACGCGCACGAATGCGAGTACGGGGTACCCCACCTGGGCTGGATCGACCCTCGCCCGAAACCCCGCGATCGCCCCGGACGCCACGAGCTTTCGCGTCCGCTGGTACACGGACGGAGCCGATAGTCCCACCTCGCGTCCGATTTCCTCATACGTTGCGCGACCATCGGATTGATACGCAGCAATGATTCTGATGTCTATTGGATCAATCACAAAAGAATATTAGGCATATAAGGCAATTATGTGAAGCAAAAAAGAAAGCCCGCGACGAGTGAGTCGCGGGCCTTGTCGGCACCCCCGTCAGCCCCGGCCTCCGCCGGGCCCGGTCAGTCCGGGGTCGAGAAGAGCCGTCCCCACCGCACTCCAGTCAGGAACGGGAGGGGCATGAGGCCGCTCTTGTCGTAGCTGTAGTAGATGAACAGCGGCCGGCCGTCGATGCGGTCGCGACCCAGGAAGCCCCAGTACCGCGAATCGTACGAATTGTCGCGGTTGTCTCCCATCACGAAGAACGAGTCGGCCGGAACCGTGAGCGGCCCCCAGTTCTTGAGCGACGGCCGATACGCCGCCGCGTCTCGCTCGACCAGATACCGGGACTGCCAGAAGCGCATCCTGGGGTCCTCGGGATCGTGCATCGGATTGGTCCGCACGACGTACGGTTCGTCGATCGGCGCGCCATTCAGGAAGAGTACGTTGCCCTCCATGGAGAGCGTGTCACCCGGGAGACCGACCAACCGCTTCACAACGTTGATTCCGGGTTCTTCCGGCGAGTCGAACACGACGATGTCCCCGCGCCTGGGATCGCGGAACGCCGGGAGCCGGACACCGGTGAGAGGGATCTCGGCGCCGTAGAGCGCCTTGTTGACGAACAGGAAGTCCCCGATGAGCAGTGTGTTCTCCATGCTCCCCGAGGGAATGCGGAACGCCTCCACGAGCAGCGATCGGAGGAAGAACCAAATCACCAGGGCAATGAGAATGGACTTGGTCCACTCCCACATGGGGTTCGGCCGCGCCGCGGGAAACTTCGACTCGCCCTCGCCGTTCTTGCCGGGCTTGCCGGGCTTCGCCTGCGCCTTCTTGCTCACGTCTCGCGCTCCTCCACCCCGCCTAGGGCTCGACCCACTCGCCGACGAAGAGGTTCGTTTCCCCCTCTACTGACCCATGACGATTCGAGGCAAACGCGAGTTTCGTTCCGTCGGGGGAGAACATCGGGAATCCGTCGAATACCGGGGTCGCCGTGACCTGGGTGAGGCCCGTCCCGTCCAGGTTCACGAGGAAGAGGTCGAAATTGCGAGACCGTGGATCGGTTTCGTGGTGGTTCGACGAGAAGATGATGCGCTCGTTGTCCGGGTGGAAAAACGGCGCGAAGTTCGCACCGCCGAGGTTCGTGACCTGCCGCTGGTTCGAGCCGTCGGCATCCATCACGAACACTTCCATCCGGCTCGGCCGGACCAGGTTGTCCGCCAGGAGCGCCTGGTAATCCGCCAACTCCTGCGGGTCGGTCGGGTGCCACGCCCGGTAGACGATCATCGATCCATCGTGCGAGTAGAACGGACCACCGTCGTACCCGGGAGTCTCCGTCAGCCGGCGGACGTCGGACCCGTCCACGCCCATCGTGTAGATCTCGAGATCGCCGTCCCGGGTCGACGTGAACACGATCGTCTGCCCGTCGGGCGACAGCGTCGCTTCCGCATCGTAGCCCGGCTCCTCGGTGAGCCGCTGCAACTCGCTGCCATCGGGCAACGAGGCATAGATGTCGAACGCGTGCAGCCCCCACACATATCCGCGGGACATGTCCGGCCGCGCAGGACAGGCGCTGTCTGCGTGGAACGTGGACGCGTAGAGCACGCGCGCCCCGCCGTCGTAGAAGTAGCCGCAGGTCGTCGCGCCGAGTCCGTTGGACACGCGCGTCAGGTCGGATCCGTCGGCGCGGATCGTGAACTGCTGATCGCACGACCCTCCGGCGGCCGTTCGTTGGAAGATCAGGTGGGTTCCATCCGGCGACCAATACGCCTCCGCGTTCTGGCCGTCGAACGTGAGTTGTCGCAGGTCGCCGAAGAACGCCTCGCCCTCCTCGGGTGCGTGCACGACGGCCGGGCCGGCGTCGGCGGGTTCGCTGTCTCCACCGCAGGCCATGACAGTCGCGGCCATCCACACGATCAGATAGGTCGTTGTCCGCTGCATTGTGCTCCCCAAAAACAGGTCTGACACTACCCCTCACAAGGGGAGGAAGTATAACACGGCACGCCCCTGTCCCAACGACGGTCGGGGGCGTGCCTGCACCGGGGTGGAGTGTCTAGAAGAAGAAGCCCAGCTCGACCCGCCCCGCGGCTCCGCGGGCGTCCTGAAGAAAGCCGCCCAGCGAGGCCGCGGACGCGCGGAACAGGAAATTCCGACCTTCGATCCCGAGTCCCGCCGTGTACCCGATGCCCTGACGGCCGCCGAACACCAGACCGGCGCGAAGCGGGAGCACTCGAACGAAGCGCCAGGTGGAGACCAAGTCGACCGCGAGCGGCGCATGGAAATCGCCGCCCAACGGAATACTTGCCGTGGCGTCGAGCTGCAAGATCCGGTTCGCCCACGCCGTGGCCGTGAGCCGCAGCGTGCGGGGGAGCGTCACCGCCAACGCCGTGGTGTCCGCAATCGTGCGCTCACGCAGGTCGAATCCCGGCGTGGCCGGGTCCGCGTCGAGCGAATCGACGACCTCGGCGAGCGTGCTGCTCGCGACATCGAAGCTCCATGCGCTCCGCTCGACATCTTGGATCGTCACGGTGCCCACGTTGATGAGCATCGCCTCGAGGGCAAAGCCCTGGTTCGGCCAGTCGAGCCGAAGGAGGAAGTCGCCCACGACCCCCGAGCCGCGATCGAAGGTGATCGTCGGATCGGGCGTGAACGCGAGATCCACGCCGACGCGGGCACCGACACTGTCCGGGCTCACGAGAAGACGACTGTCGAGTTGGGACGCGCCGCGCCCGTAGAAGAGCGGCCGTACGACTCGCGCACCCCCTCCCAGGCTCAGGATCGCCCCATCGCCGGAGCCGATGGGTCCGAAGCGGAGGATGGCGTGGGCACCCACCTCGAGCGTCGCGAGCGCGTACCCCTGCGTGGTGCCGATCGGGAAGTCCTGCCGGTTCGCCGTGCCGTCGCGGAGGAGGCTCACCGCCGCGTCGTCCACGTCGACCCCCCCGTATGCGCGGCCCATCCCCGTGAACCCGATCGAGAGGTGGCGTCCGAACGGTCCGCCCAGGGAGGCGCCTGCTTCGGCCTCGATGTCAGCCTGCAGTCCGGATCCCGTGGGCACGAGCCCCAGGGCGTTCACGACGTCGCTGACTTCCAGCGCGCCCTGCTCCTCCAAGAACACCAGCGCGCGGACGTCCTTCACCGAGAGCGCGTTGTTCCCCCCGGTGGCCCCGCCCGACACGACGAACCCCCAATGATGGATCGTGAGATGACGGAATGGATCGACGCCGCGGAGCGGCGTCCGGCGGTAGCCGAAGTCCACCCGCCGCGCCGGCGAGTCGTCGGGCACCGCCTGCGCACCGAGTGGACTCGACAGGCAGACGAGCGCCACGGCGGCACCCAAGAACGCCCGCCTCACGGGGCACCTCCCGTCCGGTACACGATCCGAACACCCGCGCGTACCGCGAGCCAGTCGGTCGCGCGCAACGCCCCGCGGCCCCCTGTGGGCGGCAACAGGCGCAGCCGGATTCCCGCCGTGAACTCCGTGCCCAGGAAAGGCCCGAGGTCGCTGCCGGCCAGCGCGACCGCCACGTCCGCGGTCGCGGGGGCCACGACCGTGCCGTCGCCGGCGACGCTGGGGGCGCCTACCGTGAGTGGCGCGACCTCCACCCGCCCCGGGAGCTGGAACACGTCACCCGTCACGGCGCTGGGTACGAACGCCATCGTGGCTTCGACACCGAACGGCGTGGCGTTGGTGACCGCGAGATCGAACGCCGCAGAGTCCAGGAACGCGACGAGCTCGGCCGCCACGTCTGCGCTCAGGTCGAGTCCGTTCTCGACCAGGCTGGAGTCGAAGCTCACCCCGCCGGCGGGGAGCGTGAGGTCGAACCCCACGACCGGCGCCACCCGGATCAGGACCTCGTCCGCGCCGGTGACGGTGCCGAGCGTGCCGTCGCCGATGCTCAGCGTCCCCGCGATGGCAATCGTCGTTCGGACCTGGTCGATCAGGAGGTCGGCGAGCCGATCCACCAGCGGCGCCGCAGCGAGGTCCACGGTCGTGGTCGTCTGCCGACCCACTGCGACGGCGGTGTCCCCCGGTGCGGCGAGCGGCGCCACGATGGGCACGCTGCCGTCGGTCTCGTAGACGAGTTCCCCTGTACCGGGGTCGCGGGCGGGGTTGCCCGTCGCCGGATCGATCCGCACCAATCCGATCGTGAACCCTGTGAGGGTGACCGGCGCGTCCGCGGTGTTCACGATCGCGACCGTGACCGGTGCGGTGTGGATCGTGCCATCGCGAATCGCGTCTTCGAAGCCCTGCAGATCGAGGGCGCCCGTCGGCAGCTCCTGGGTCGCGTCGACGCCGAACGTGAGCACTGCGGGGTCGAGGATCGCGGTAACCGTGCCCCCGATCAGCCCACCCGTCGAAAACGTGACGGAGTCTTCGGCGATCGGCACCCCGAGGACGCCCGAGGGCAGCGTGGTCGTCTGCACCCCCGAGAGGTCGGTGAGCACGTCCTGCACCGCGAACGTGTCGCGAGCCACCGGGACCGCGAGCTCGACGCGGCGCGCCGGTCCCCCGCGCAGTTGATCACGCGCCTCCGTAATCGACGCGGGTTCGCATCCCATCACGGCCATTCCCGCGGCGAACACCGCGGCCGCTTGCCAGATCCGCATCCGTCGACCCTCCGCTCCGTGCAAACTCCGATACCCCTGCCGCTCAGGCAACCCCGAAAACGGAACCGGCCCCGCCCGACGAATCGGACGGAGCCGGTCGACGGTGGCGTCGGACGATCCTACTCGGCGTCCATGTACGGATAGCGGTAGTCGGTAGGCGGCACGAAGGTCTCCTTGATCGTGCGCGGTGAGACCCAGCGCATCAGATTCCACATCGAACCCGCCTTGTCGTTGGTGCCGCTGGCGCGCGCACCGCCGAACGGCTGCTGCCCCACGACCGCACCCGTCGGCTTGTCGTTGATGTAGAAGTTTCCGGCGGCGTGGCGCAGCCGGTGCATGGCTGCCTGTACCGCACGACGGTCGGTCCCGAACACCGCGCCCGTGAGCGCGTAGGGCGAGGTCTCGTCGACCTGGTCCAGCGTGTCCTCCCACGCGTGATCCGGATACACGAACACCGTCAGTACGGGACCGAAGATCTCCTCGCACATCGTGACGTAGTCGGGGCGGTTGGCCTTGATGATGGTCGGTTCGATGAAGAAACCCTCGCGGTCGTCGCACCCGCCGCCCACGAGGATCTCCGCGTCGTCCGCCGTGCGGGCAGCGTCGATGTACGCCTTGATGCCGTCGTAGGCACTGCGATCGATGACCGCACCCATGAAGTTCCCGAAGTTCGTCACGTCACCCATCGCGATGTCGCCCACCTCCTGCAGCAACTGGTCGCCCATCACGGCCCACAGCGACTCGGGGATGTAGGCCCGCGACGCCGCGCTGCACTTCTGACCCTGGTACTCGAACGCCCCGCGGACGATCGCCGTCCGGAGCGCGTCGGGGTCGGCGCTGGCGTGCGCGACGATGAAGTCCTTGCCGCCCGTCTCGCCGACGATCCGCGGATAGGAACGATATCGCTCGATGTTGTTGCCCACCGCGCGCCACATCCCCTGGAACACCTGGGTGGAGCCGGTGAAGTGGATGCCGGCGAGGTCCGGATGGTTGAGCGCCACCTCGGCGATGGCCGATGCGCTGCCCGGCAGGAAGTTGATGACCCCCGGCGGCAGCCCGGCCGCCTCGAACAGCTTTGCGAGGTAATAGGCGCTGAACACGGCCGAACTCGCGGGCTTCATGAGCGCACAGTTCCCCATCAGCGCGGGCGCACTCGGCAGGTTGCCGGCGATCGACGTGAAGTTGAACGGCGCCACCGCCCAGACGAACCCCTCGAGCGGGCGGTACTCCATGCGGTTCCACATGCCGGGGGCCGACTCGGGCTGCTCGGCATAGAGCCGCTCAGCGAACTCCACGTTGAACCGGAAGAAATCGATCAACTCACACGCGGCATCGATCTCCGCCTGGTGCGCCGTCTTGCTCTGCCCGAGCATCGTCGCGGCGTTGATCGTATCGCGCCAGGTGGTCGCCAACAGATCGGCCGCCCGAAGGAACACGGCGGCCCGCTCGTCCCACGGCCACCGCGACCAGTCGCGGTACGCTTCAGCGGCCGCGGCGATTGCCTGGACCGTTTCGTCCGTACCGGCCTTGTGCCACGTGGCGAGGACGTGGCCGTGCGCGTGCGGCACGACGGCTTCGGCCGTGCGCCCCGTCCGTACCTCGTTCCCGCCGATGATCAACGGGATCTCGATCTGTTCACTTGCCATCGTCGCGAGGCGGCGCTCGAGCGATCGACGCTCGTCGCTGCCCGGCGCGTAGTCGAGGATGGGCTCGTTGACCGCCGCCGGAACTCGAACCTCTCCGCTCATTCTAGACTCCTTGTGGTGGACCCCCCGTCACATCGTGCCGGACACGACTCGACCCCGTCGGCGTCGGCGCGCCGAGCGGGGTCAAAGATAATCTTGGGGGCACGCGTTCGGGACGCGCGCGCGCCGGTGTTCAGTTGTTCGGCGCGCCGGCGCTCACCCACGCGCGCACCGTGTCGATCTGCGCCTGGCTCAGGGCAGCACGTCCCAGCGGCATGCGCACGCCAGAGCCGCCGACGGACGCCTGGGTGCCCTGAATCTTGTGAACGAGATAGCTCGAGTCCGGCTGGCCCGGTCGGATACGCATGAGGGCTGCCTGGACGGCCGGGACGTTGACGATCGCGCCAAACGCTGCGCCGGTCCCAAGATCGAGGTTCTCGGCCGGGCTGGGGCCGGCGTGACAGCCCGAAAGCGCACAACTGGCCGAGAAGATGGGCTGCACGTCGCACGACAGGGAGGCCGTGGGGTCCGCGGCCGCCGAGCAGGGGCTCGTGGTCCCGTCGTTGCTGTCATTCCCGTCAGGGTCGTTTGTATCGGGGCCCGTGCTCCCGCCGCAGGCCGCCAGGGCAAGCACCAGACTCAGGGTTGCGAATTGACCGATGACCGCCTGCATGGGACCTCCGCCTGTCCGGGGGTGGGCGCCCGTGGAACCCGCGAGCCCTCGCCGAGGTTCCGCGGCTTCCCCTCGCCAACCTGGCCCTCCGGGTGCATTTTGGCGAGAACGACGGGGGCCAGGCGGGCTCTCGTGGAACCACCACGTGCTTGTCAGGAGATCAGTATGTCCAGGTTGAGCAACGCGTTCGCCCAGGCCCGGTGCTGGCTGGCCGCCATGAGCCTGGTGACGCTCGTGCCGACACTTGCCGTTGCCCAGACAACCGGGACCATCGAGGGCCGAGTCACCAACGCTGACGGGAGCCCGTTGTCGGGAGTGATCGTCAGCGTCGAAGGCACGGGCCTCAGTGCCGTAACGGGCACCGACGGTCGGTATCGCCTAGCCCGGGTGCCATCCGGCGAACGGGCAATCCTTCTGCGGCGCCTCGGGCAGCGATCCGAGTCCCGGACCGCGACCGTGCAGGCCGGGGCGACCCTGACGCTGGATGTCACGTTGGGTGACGCCCCGATTACGCTAGGCGGTGTGGTCGTGAGCACGGCCTCGCGGTTGCCCGAGCGCGTCGTCGAGGCCCCGGCCGCCGTCACCCTGGTCGATCCGGTCGAGGCCCGCGACGTCTCTGCCACGGGTCAGACCGCCCGGGTGGTCGCCAAGGTGCCGGGAGTCGACCTTGTCCAAAGCGACGTCAACGACTTTAACCTGAACGCCCGCGGGTTCAACACGACCCTCAACCGTCGCGTGCTCGTCCTCCAGGACGGTCGGGACCTCGCGGTCGCCTTCCTGGGCGCCCAGGAATGGAGCACCGTGACCATGCCCACGGAGGACTTCGGCAGGGTCGAGATGGTGCGTGGTCCGGGGTCGGCGCTCTACGGCGCGAACGCCTTCAGCGGCGTCCTCAACATCATCACCCCGCCCGCGCGCGACGTCGTGGGGACACGCATCACACTGGCAGGCGGTGAGTTGAGCACACTGAAAGCCGACCTGCGCCACGCCGGACTCTTCGCGGACGGCCGGCTCGGCTATCGCCTGAACGCGGGATACATGCGCAGCGGTACGTGGAGCACGGCCCGCACGCGGTTCGACGGGTCGGACCTCGCCCGCGAGTACACGCCGGCCACGGATTCCGCCGTGGGTAGCCTCACGGAGGTGATTCCCCTCAACGGCCAGACCATCGACCCTGTCTCGGGAGAAGCCGTCGGTGACCCGGCCGCGCTCACGAGCCTCTACGGGACCGGACGGCTGGACTACTACTTCGACAACGGGTCGGTCTTCACCGCCGAAGGCGGCATGTCTCAGTCGAAGAACATGACGATCGTGACAGGGCTCGGGCGCGTGCAGATCCAGGAGAGCCTCCGGCCGTGGGCCCGCCTCAACTGGGCTGCGAATCACTTCAACGTCATGACATGGTACTCGGGTCGGACGTCGCCCGGACCGCAGCTCACGCTCAACTCCGGCATCAACTTCAAGGAGACCTCGTCGATCTGGCATGCGGAGGCGCAGTACAATCGCGCTTTTGCGGACGACAAGGCGCGCGTGGTCCTCGGCGGGTCATTCCGGAATTACCAGGTGGACACCGAAGGCACGCTGATGAACCTGGCCAACGACGGCCGGAGCGATAACTACTACTCGGCCTACGGACAGGTCGAAGTACGGCCCGTCCGCCAGTTGCGCGCCGTCGTGGCGGCACGCTGGGACGAGGGCGATCTCATCCAGTCGCAGATCTCGCCGAAGGCGGCACTCGTCTTCGCGCCGAACGACGACCATGCGATTCGCCTCACGTTCAGCCGTGCGTTCCAGATCCCGAACTACTCGGAGTATTTCCTCCAGGCGCCGGCCGGCGCCCCGTCGACGAGCGCCGCCGCGATCGAGCGGGGCGCCGAGGGTTACTTCCAGACCCTCAACAACCACCCGCTGCTCGGGCCCGCGTTTGCAGCACTCAACCTGCCAAACGACCTCCCCTGGAACTTCAGCGACACGACGCTGGTGCTGGCACTGGGGAACGGCGACCTCGAGGTGGAGACGGTCCGTGGATGGGAGTGGGGCTACAAGGGAACGTTCGACGACCGGGTGTTCGTCTCCTTCGATCTCTTCTTCAGCGAGCTCAAGAACTTCGTCACCGACCTGTTGCCGGGCGTAAATCCCGCGTACCCGAGTTACTCGCTCGGTGAGGGGGGCACCGACGTCTTGGCCGATCTCAACGCCGCCGAGGCACAGATCAACGCCCTCGAGGCCGGTTTGATCATCGACCCCGCGACGGCCGCCGCACTGCGGCAGCCCATCAACACCATTCGCGTGGGCTACAACGCGCTCGTCGGGCAGGCCGGCACCGTGCTCGCCACCCTCCCGAACGGTGAGCGTGCCATCGTCGTCTCCTACGGGAATGCCGGTCGCGTCATCGAGTACGGTGCGGAGATCGGAGTCGGCGCCAAGATCACGAACGAACTCCAGGTGGACGGCAGCTTCGCGTTCATCGAGGTGAAGGTCCGGGAGTTCCAGCAAGGCGACGAGTTGATTCCGAACACGCCCAAGTACAAAGGGCACTTCGGCGTCTCCTATCGCGGCCGTCAGGGCATCGACGTCAGCACGACCGCCCGGTATTCGTCCGGTCACCGCTGGCTGGCCGGCGTGTTCGACGGATGGGTTCCGTCCCGCCTGTCGATCGACGTCTCCGCGAGCTATGCCATCAACAACATGCTCCGGGTATTCGCGACCGGAACCAACATCCTCGACCAGCAGCGCTTCCACCTCTATGGCGGCAGCGTGGTCGGCCGTCGGATCGTGGGCGGGGTCACGGCGACGTTCTAGACAACACGGACGCGTCGAGCACCGCTCGAAGCGCCGGTCGCCCCCGTGCGGCCGGCGCTTCGTGTCTTTAGTCGCCACGTCCGTTCCTTGCGCTCCGCTTCGCTTCTGGCATGTTCCCTTCCAACCTCCCACGCGGCTGGCTGCCATGTCCGACGAATCCGCTCCACCGTCCGACCGTCTCGAACGTCGTGCGTTCCTCAAGGTGGGGATGCTCGGTGCTGCCGCGCTCTCCGGCTGCGCGCCCGCGACGGACCCCGTTCCGGCCCCAGCCCCGGCCCCGCCACCCACCGACCCGCCGCCGCCGCCACAGGCAGCGGACACACCGCCCGTTCCCGAGGTCGGCGATCTCGTGCGCCCCGCCGCGGTCCCGTACGAGACGTGGCAGGAGCCCTGGGTGTGGCGGCCGGAGGACTGGCCGGACGGCCGGCTGGAGCTGAACGTGATCGCGACACAGAACCCGGGGGCCTCCACCTCCCCCGGCAATCCGCGGCCGGCCCTCTTCAGTTATAACGGCGCGAGCCCGGGCCCGACCGTGCGCATGCGGGCGGATGGCACACTGCGCCTCCGCGTCCGGAATCTCCTCGGTCGGAACGAGCAGCCGACGCCGGTCTCAGTCTGCCCCGACCCGGTCGAGCTGCCGAGCGAGAAGCACCGCGAGCTGTGCCGCATCCGCGAGGCTCTCCGGGAGGGCGACCCCGACAACCCCGCGGACTGTTCGCCGTTCTCGCTGCCGCCGATGTTCTTCCCGGACCTCTACAGCCAGGTCCTTCCGGTCGAGACGCGCCCCGGGTGGAGTCTCAAAGGACATGTGAACGGACTCCATAACGCGCACACGACCAACCTCCACGTGCACGGGCTCCACGTCGAACCCGTCGCGAACCCCGACGGGACTCATTCGGACAACGTGCTGTTGAGGATTCTGCCGCGCGCCGACTGGGACGCGCGCCGCGCCGCGGACGATCCGGAACTCCACACGCTGGCCGACCACGAACACGTTGGGGCGGTGGACTACGAGATCCGACTGCCGATTGCGGCGGAGGGCGGTGCGACCCCCCACCCCCCGGGGACGCACTGGTACCACCCGCATTCCCACGGCGCCACGCACGATCAGGTCGCGAGCGGCATGGCCGGCTTTCTCATCGTGGAAGGCGACGTCGACGACGCCGTCAATGCCGCGATGACCGGCGAGGAACGACCGGACCCCGAACTCAAAACCGGCCGCTTCGACTACCGCGAGCGCCTGATGTTCCTGCAGCGCGTGTTCGTGAATCCGATCGATCTGGATGCGGGACCCCGCCGCAACAGCCGCCGGGCGCCCTTCGTGGACCCGGTGAACGGCGTCGCCCCGCCTATGGTCATGCACCTCCGTCCGGGGGCGGTCGAGCGGTGGCGCATCCTCAACGGCAGCGTCGACGGCGCGGGCACGAAGCGCATGATGGTCTTGAGGGGGCAGTACGTGCACAAGCAGGGTCGCCTCTGGCGGGTCCACACCGACGGC
>JBDHIW010000301.1:0-2792 GCA_039587215.1 Gemmatimonadota bacterium
CGATGACCATGACGTCGGGCTTCACCTCTTCCCAGTCGCTGCAGAACAGCTTGCCGGTTCGACCGAGTCCGGTCTGAATCTCGTCGGCCACGAAGAGAATGTTCTGCTCCCGGCACATGTCGGCCGTGCACCCGAGGTAGCCGTCGGGCGGTACCAGGACCCCACCCTCGCCCTGCAGCGGCTCCACGAGAAACGCCGCCGTGTTGGGCGTAATGGCCTGTTCGAACGCGCGAGCATCGCCGTAGGGGATGATCGTGAATCCGGGCGTGAACGGACCGAAGCCGGCACGGTACGACGGCTCCGACGAGAACGACACGATCGTCGTTGTCCGTCCGTGGAAGTTGTTCGAGCAGACGATGATCTCGGCCTGATCGGCCGGAATCCCCTTGTACTCGTAGCCCCAGCGCCGTACGGCCTTGATGGCCGTCTCCACTGCTTCCGCTCCGGTGTTCATGGGCAGGGCCCTGTCGTACCCGGTGAGCTCGCAGAGTTCTTGGAGGAACGGCCCCATCTGGTCGTTGTGGAACGCACGCGAGGTCAGCGTCAGGCGGTCGAGCTGCTCCTGGGCCGCCCGCATGATCGCCGGATGGCGGTGACCCTGATTCACCGCTGAATACGCGGCCAGGCAGTCCAGATACTTGTTGCCGTCGACGTCCCAGACCCAGGCTCCTTCCCCTCGGGTGAGGACGATCGGGAGCGGGTGGTAGTTGTGCGCGCTGAAACGGTCGACCTGATCGATGTATTGGCTGGTGTTCATGTCACGTTCCGGGATGCGTGTGATCCTGAAGCATAGCCGAATCCCACCGCCCTCAGAATAGGGGATTCTGGGCGGATTCGCGTTGCACAGATCCCATGTTTATGCGCAAGTCTGCATAAACATATAAACATACGCCACAGAACGTCTGCGGCCAACCGGCCGATCCGTTGGCTGGAGGCTCCGCAGTCACAACGCACGACGGGAGGAGGCAGCCGCCCCCTCCCGTCGCTGGCCTTGAAGCCCCGCCGCGATCTACCGGCGCGAGACCGTGACCCCGCCGTTCGTCGTCCGGACGCGCACCAGTGCGCCGCCGCTTCCGAGATCGGTCGACAGCGTCCGCCCAATTCGTCCCTGGACCCTGACCGGGAAATCGACCTGCATGCCACCATTGACGGTCCCGGTTTCCAAGCGTGCATTGTATCCGTTGGGAACGATCAACTCGACTCCGCCATTCTGGGTCACGACGTCCAGTGATTCGCCATCCCATTCGGTGCCGGAGAGCTCGATGTGCACCCCGCCGTTGGTCGTCCGTCCGTCGACGTCGCCCGCCAGATCGTTCAGGTGCACCCCGCCGTTGGTGGTGCGGAACTGGATCCGCCCCGACACGCCGTCGATCTCGACGCCGCCGTTCACCGTCTCGAGATCGAGGTTGGAGCCACGGGGGACCCACAAGCGGAAGCTGACCGACCACGACTCGCGTTCGCCAGTTTCCGGACCCCGGGATCCGATCCCACGCTCACACCGCCGTTCGGACTGGCGTCCACGCGGATCTCATCCGTGGGAGCGATGGTCATCTCGCGGACTTCGCAGAACCAGCTACGGTCGCGCGCGCCGGGGTTGCGGCACCAATCGTCCTGGGGCTGGGTGACCGTCGGGGCGGCCGGAGCGAGCGTGACGGCCAAGGCCGCTACCGTTGCAATCGTAAACACAGGGAACTCCTCGTCAGGGTCGTCGTTCGTTGTCCGATACCCATTGGACGTTCGGATGGCCCGAAAGGTTGGAACCGCCGACGCCGGCCGCGGCACGCCACCCCACCGCTCGCGCGAGCGCGCGGTTTCAGCCGTCCGGCGCCACCAGGGCGGCGCCGAGCGCAGTCTCGAACGCCTCGACCGATCCCGCGCATCGCTCCAGGTCGTCGGGCGCGAGCAGCTCCCTCCAGACGGCACGCCCGCCCACCCGTGACTCGCCCACCACGCACGGGGTGCGGCCCCGCGAGACCTTCGCGAGCTCGGGAGGCCGTTCGTTCAGGTGTACGAGCCGCACCGGCACGGGACACCGCTGCTGCAAGGCGGCGAAGGCCGGCTTCATGCGGACCGCGCCGTGGGTGATGTCGCAAAGGGCGCAGTGCGCCGTCCCGCGCAGCTTGCCGACGACGTACGCCAGCTCGCCAACGATCCCACCGTTGGCGTGATACACGCCCCACACGGTGGTCGTGTTCAGGGCTCGCTCCGGCGCGCTCGAGGTGCCTCAGTCATCATCTTCGAAACTGGCATCCGAGCCGTACGGTTCCCACCCGGCCGGAACGCCGCGGGGGCGGCGCTCACGACGAGCGACGCCCCCGAGGATCATCGCGCTCCTGCACGGCTACCGACTGCCGTCGGGCACATCGTTCCACGCGGAGGGCAGCGTGGCCGCGCGTTCCTCCGGCCACACCTCCGCCAGCGTATCCCCGTCGTACAGTCGTCCGTTCTTCATCACGTAGCGGACCGTGTTGGTGTTCCGCACATCGTCGAGCGGGTCCCCGTCGAGGATCACCAGATCCGCCAGCTTCCCGACCTCGACCGAGCCCAGGTCCCCGCCCAGGCCGATCGCCTCCGCGCCGAGGATGGTCGCCACACGGAGCGCGTCGTGGTTCGACAGGCCACCTGCCGCCATGGCCCAGAGCTCCCAGTGGTAGCCCAGCCCCTGCAGCTGGCCGTGGCTGCCGACACCGGCGCGGCCACCCGCCTCGACGATCTTCGCGACCCCCTCGGCGTGCCGCTCGAAAACGTGCTCGTCGTCTCGGAACCATCCTGCACCGCGCCGCCGTGTGAGC
>JBDHIW010000152.1:0-7325 GCA_039587215.1 Gemmatimonadota bacterium
GATCGACAGCAGCCGGACGACACTCAGTGGGTACGCGCTGTCGGTGAACGCGGGGAAGCAGACGGGGACCTGGCGGTACTGGGGCTTCGCGGGTCGCAACAGCCCCGGCTACGATATCTCCGACATGGGATTCCGGGGGTCGGTGGGTCGACAGACGGTTGGTGGGAATCTGGCCTACGCGCGGGCACGCCCGACCGGTCCGTTCCGCAACTTCGACCTTCATCTCGCGTGGAACTCCCAGTGGACCACGGCAGGGGAGCACATGGGGACGTGGATGCGCCCGATCGGTTTCAATGCCACGTTCCGCAACAACTGGAGCATCAATATCGCCCCGCTCAACGTCAACCTGTGGCAGCAATCGCCGTTCGCGCTGCGGGGCGGCCCGATGCTGCGCGTCAACGCGTGGCGCAACGCCTGGGTGAACATCGCGACCGACCGACGGAAGCCCGTGGCCATGGCGTTTGGCGGGAACATCGGCGGGGAGTTCGGCAACGCGGATCGCTTCTTCAGTATCTACGCCAACGTGCTGGTCAAGCCGACCGCGACCATCGATCTCACCCTCTCCACCAACTACAGTTGGGACAAGAATCCCGAGCAGTGGGTGACGCGTCGGACGATTGCCGACTCCACGCGGTACATCCTGGCGCAGATCCGCCAGCAGACGCTCAACACCCGCATCCGGTTCAACTGGACGATGACGCCGCGGCTCAGCTTCGAGCTGTATGCCCAGCCCTTGGTCGCGTCCGGGGCGTATTCCCGCTACCTGGAGGTGGATGATCCCAAGGCGGCAGCGCAGGCCGACCGGTATCACCTTTATGGGCCGGAGATTCAATGCGACGAGTCGTCTTGCGCCATCGATCGCGATCTGGACGGCACGACGGACGCGAGTTTCGGGCGACCCGACTTCAACTTCAAGTCACTCCGCGCGACGGCGGTGCTGCGTTGGGAGTACGTACCCGGATCGGTTGTCTACGTCGCGTGGCAGCACGGCCGCAGCGAGTGGGCGCCCGGCGGCACCTTCGGCGGTTTGGGGGCGTTCGGGGATCTGTTTGGGCTCGAGTCGGATAACACGCTGCTGGTGAAGGTCAGCTACTGGCTGGGGATGTAGGCAGGCGGACAACCGAGAGGAAGGCACCGGCACCGCGGAGGTGAGTATGCCGGCAACGTGCGGTGCGTGCGGCGGGACGGTGATGCCGTACTATCAGTACCTCGTGCACTTTCGGCCCACCAGTGTGTGCGGGAGCTGCGGGAGAGTCGTGCGGCTCCACGGGTATCGCATGATCATGTGGGCGGGCGTCGCGGGGGTGGCCGTCGCGATCGCGGGGACGTTCCTCATCGGGACCTCCGGCGCCTACTCCCTCTTCATGGGTGCGGTGGCCGTGGTGGCGCTGGCCGCCGACTGGTGGAGCTGGAAGGTCCTGACATGGGATCCCATCGAAGGCACCCCGGGCGTCTAGCGTCGATCTACCGCTCGTCGCTAGATTGTGGTCAGACGATCATGTGCCGCTTCACGATGTACCTTGGCCCGCCGATCCGTCTGTCGGCGCTGCTCATCGAGCCCTCGCACTCGCTCATTCGTCAGAGCGTACACTCCCTCGAGCAACGGCACGAGACCTTCAATGGCGACGGGTTCGGGGTGGGGTGGTACCAGCCGCACGTCGATCCCGACCCCGCCGTCTTTCGCGCCATCACGCCGGCGTGGAACAACCGGAACCTCCGCAACATCGCGCGCCTGGTGTCGAGTCCGTGTATCCTGGCGCACGTGCGCTCCGCCAGCGAAGGTGCCGGCGTCAACGAAGCCAACTGCCATCCGTTCCGGTTCGGACCGTATCTCCTGATGCACAACGGGGTCATCGGCAATTTTTCACGCGTGCGCCGCCGGCTGCTGGACAGCGTGTGCGACGCGGCGTTCGGCAACGTGTACGGGAGCACCGATACGGAGCACTTCTTCGCGCTGGTGATCGACGAGCTGCTTGCCGCACGGGCGGCGGGCACGGCGGAGCCGTCGCTGGCGCTCGTGCTTCGGCGGGCCGTGCGCCGTCTGCTCGATCTGGTCGATGCGGTCGGCGACGGAGTGCCGTCCCTACTCAACGTGGCGGTCGCGGACGGTCACCACGTCGCGGTCTCCCGCATCGCGAGCAGCGACGCGGTCGCACCGGAGTCGCTCTACTACTACGAAGGCGAGCTCTACGAGCCGGCGTCGGCCGGATCCCCCGCGCGGCGCGACCGCGAGGACAGCCCGTCGGTGGTCGTCGCATCCGAGCGGCTCACCGACGACGATCGGTGGGTCGCGATTCCGCGCAACACGATTCTCCAGTTCGATCTGGCGAACGGACCGGAGGTCGTGGACGCGCTCTAGTTACCCTCGGTCGCCGTGCCGGAGCGGCGCCACGTCATTGCGACGAACACCGGCAGTCCCGCCATCAGCAGCACGAACCCCCAGTACACGGCTTCACGCCCCGCGCCCACGATCGCCCACATTGCGTAGACGAACGCGCATCCCGCGACGGTCAGCGCGCCCAGTCCGCCGGCCCGTGCGACGGCGCGTTGCCGCAGTGCGAGTGCCGCCGCCGCCAGACTCGAGAGCACGTACGGGATGAGCGTGGCGAGCGTCGCGAGCAGGATGAGGAACGTGAACGCCTCTACGAGACCGCGGGTGTAGTTCATCAGCGTGAGTACGGTGGCCACGGCGCTCGAGACGAGTAGGCCCGTACGGGGCGTGCCGGAGGCCGACAGCACGGCGAGCGGTGCGGGCAGGAGCCCGTCCCGCGCCGCGGCGAACGGGATCTGACCGGCAAGCAGGATCCACCCGTTGAGTGCGCCGAAGCACGAGACCGCGGCGCCGAGCCCCAGCACGTATCCGCCCCACGGTCCCCACACGGCGCGGGCGGCGTCGGCGAACGGCGCCGTGGAGGACGCGAGCGTCGAAGGCGCGATGATGCCCATCACGGCGACCGTGCCGAGGATGTAGACGCTCGCGGCGATCACCGTGCCCAGCAGCGTCGCACGGGGGATCGTGCGCTCAGGATCACGCACGTTCTCCGCCGGGACGGTGCCCGACTCCAGGCCGAGAAACGCCCACAGCGTGAGGGTGATCGTGGCGCTCACGGCCGGAATGGTGCTCTGGCCGCTGGCGTTGAAGGGCACGAAGTGCGACCGGTCGAACCAGAGGAGGCCGACGGTCGCGATCGCAATCAGGGGCAGTAGTTTGAGCACCGTCGTTACGAGCTGCACGACGCCGGCCGAACGCACCCCTGCCGCGTTGACGGCGGTGAGTCCCCAGATGACCGCGAGGGCTGTCCCGGCCGCCAACGCCGGCGTCGTGCCGAACGCTGGCCAGAACACGGTCAGGTAGCTCACGAACGCGACCGCGAGCGCCGCGTTGGTGGTCCAGATGGAAATCCAATACGACCACGCCACGAGGAAGCCGCCAAGGTCGCCGAACGCCTTTTGGGCGAACACGTACGGTCCGCCGCTGCGGCGGGTCGATCGTGCCAGCGCGGCGAAGACGGATGCCAGCGCCAGCGCGCCCGCGGTGCTGACGAGCCAGCCGACGATGCTGATGCCGCCGTATGGTCCGAGGGATGCCGGGAGCAGGAAGACTCCCGATCCGATCATGTTGCCGACGACGAGTGCGGTGCAGATGGGCAGGCCTAGCTGCCGCTGCGTCACGCGCGTCGCTCGAAGTGCACGAAGTCGAGGAGAAAGCTGCCGGCGAGGAACAGCGCCTTCGTGGTGGCCGCGTACTCGACGTGGAACGTCGCCCCGAACCCGTCCGCGTCCGCCTCGCGATCGGCGCTCGCGCGCCGGTCGGCCCGGAAGATCGTGCCGAACGGGAGGTTTTTCCGGAGAATCTCGAAGCGGGCCGGGAGCACGAGCGCGCCGCGCAGGACGCTGAGCTGGGTGCCGGTGCGATCGGCGACCTCGTACACGTGGTGGGTCACCGATCGATTCATGGCGACGGTACCGATGGGCCGTCCGCGAAAGTCGCGAACGCGAACTTCGTCGCGCCACACGCGCAGCGGCCGGACGACCTCGAGCACATGACGCTTGGTGAGGTCCCACACGTCGATGCGAAACGGCCGGTATCCTTTGAAGACGGACGTCGCGAGCTGCGAGCCCATCCGCTCCTCGGCCACGAGCAGCGGTTCGCGTTCCAGGGTGAGGATGCGGTAGCGATGGCGCACGGGTGCGGTCCCGAACGTCTCCCCGAAGTCCGGTTCCTGTTCGATCATGAATCCTTCAAGATCGGCGAGCTTATCCATCGTTCGCTCCTCTTCGAACCGGCACGGCGCGGGCCGGCGGCGTCATATCAGCCCC
The DNA here is from genome assembly GCA_039587215.1 of Gemmatimonadota bacterium. Taxonomy (GTDB): domain Bacteria; phylum Gemmatimonadota; class Gemmatimonadetes; order Gemmatimonadales; family GWC2-71-9; genus CAMYLY01. The sequence continues at coordinate 4,321 of JBDHIW010000152.1, forward strand.
AACGTCGTTCCCACGGTTCGAAACGCCCGGAGCGCCTCGTCGAGGTCGTCCCGGCTGTGTCCGGCCGAGATCTGACACCGAACGCGTGCCTGTCCCTTGGGGACCACGGGGTAGCCAAAGCCGGTCACGAACACGCCCTCGTCGAGGAGGAGGTTGCTCATCTCGATGGCCTTGGCCGTCTCGCCCAGGATGACCGGGATGATCGGGGTGTCGCCCTCCAGCGGGTGGAACCCGAGCGCGGTCAACTGTTCCCGGAAGTAGCGGGCGTTGTCGTGCAGTGTCGTGACGCGTTCCGGGTGCGCCTCGAGGTATTCCACGGCTGCGAGGGCACTGCCCGCGACGGTACAGGGCAGTGCGTTCGAGAACAGCTGGGGTCGCGACCGCTGTGTGAGGTAGTCGCACAGCGCCTCGGACGACGCCGTGAAGCCGCCTGCGGCCCCGCCCAGTGCTTTCCCCAGCGTGGACGTCACGATGTCCACCTCGCCAAGCACGCCGGCGTGCTCCGCGGTCCCGCGCCCGGTGGCACCCAACACGCCGGTAGCGTGCGAATCGTCGACCGCCACGATGGCGTCGTACATGCGGGCGAGCTCCAGGATGTCGGCGAGTTTCGCGACGTCGCCCTCCATGGAGAAGATGCCGTCGGTGAAGATCAGCCGCGTGCGCGCGTCCTTGGCCGCGTCGAGCTTGGCCCGGAGGTCATCCATGTTGGAGTGTGCGTAGACGGCCGCCCGGCACTTGGACATGGACTTGGCGAGTCGGATCGCGTCGATGATCGACGCGTGGTTGAGTTCGTCCGAGATCACGGCGTCGTCGGGCCCCAACATCGTGGCGCAGAGGCCTTCGTTGGCATTCCAGCACGAGACGTAGCTCAGCGAGGCGTCGGTTCCGACGAACCGGGCCAGCGCGTGCTCGAGTTCCCGGTGGATCGTGAACGTCCCGCAGATGAATCGCACGCTCGCCGTTCCGGCGCCGAAGCGGTCGAGCGCGTCCTTGCCGGCATCGACGACCTCTGGCAGCGCCGAGAGTCCGAGATAGTTGTTGCTCGAGAGGATGATGACGTCCCCTCTGCCCTCCATCCGAACGCGGCTCGCCTGCGGCGAGTCGAGGTAGTTGAGTCGCTTGTAGACGCCGTCGCGCCTGAACTGCTCGAGTTCGTCTACGAGACGTGCGTTCACACTCTCCCGCATCACTCCCCTCCGATGTTCAAAATCACCTTGCCCGCTTCACCGGACCGGATCGCATCGAGCGCCGCGTCGATCTCCTCGAGCCCGAACGCGTGCGTGATGACCGGGGTCGGGTCCAGCAGGCCGGACGCCAGGAAGGTCTGCATCTGATGCCACGTCTCGTACATGCGGCGTCCGATGACCCCGTAGGTCGTCAGGCCCTTGAAGATCACGTCCTCCGACAAGCGGATGGGCACCTCGCCGTCGGGAAGGCCGAGCAGGTTCACCCGTCCGCCGAGCCGCGCGGCCTGGAAGGCCTGTCGGATGCCGGCTGGATGCCCCGACATCTCGCACACCAGGTCGGCGCCCTCCCCGGCCGTCTCGTCCCGCACCCGGGCCACGACGTCGTCCGTCCGCGGATCCAGCACGACGTGCGCCCCCATTGTCCGCGCCAGGCCCAGCCGGGTGGGGTTCACGTCGGTGGCGATGACCCTGCTCGCACCCGCGGCCACCGCGATGCCGACCGCAAAGCAGCCGATGGGGCCGCACCCCACCACGAGGACGGAGGCACCGGCGAGGTCCGCACCCGTGAGCACGGTGTGAAACGCATTGCCGAGCGGGTCCATGATCGCGCCCACGCGCGTCGGGATCTCGCCGAGGGGCATCACGTTGATCGACGGCATGGCGATCAGGTCGGTGAAGGCCCCGTCGCGGTCCACGCCGATGATCTGCGTCCGCTGGCAGATGTGCGCGTTCCCCGTACGGCACTGCCGGCAGTGCCCGCAGACGATGTGTCCTTCCGCGGTGACCAGCTGGCCGACGGTGAAGGTCTCGGCGACGTCCGCACCGATCTCGACGATCTCGCCGGCGAATTCGTGCCCCACCACCACGGGCGGGCGCATCCGTCCCTGGGCCCACGCGTCCCATTCCGCGATGTGGAGGTCCGTACCACAGACGCCGGCGTGATGCACGCGAATCAGGACGTCGTGGGGCCCGCAGATCGGCTCGGGGACGTCGCGTACCTCGAGGCCCGGGGCGGCGTCGGGCTTGATGATCGCTCTCATGATGCGGGAACCTAGCCGGGTGACGGGGCGCGCGTGAGGTCCGTCGGGGGCCGCTCGCTCAGCCGACGCCCCGTACCAGTCCGCCGTCGATCTGCAGGCTGGTGCCTGTGATGTACGCGGCGCGCTCGGAGGCGAGGAACGTCACCAACGCACCCAGCTCGGCGGGGTCGCCGATGCGCCCGGCCGGAATCGTACCGACCAGGTCCGCACGAACGTCGGCGACCGGCCGTTCCTGCTGCGCTGCCGAGCGTTCGATCAGCTCGTCGACGCGCTCGGTCCGCATGAATCCGGGACACACGACGTTGACGGTCACGCCGTCGGCCGCGACTTCGTCGGCCAGCGCTTTCGCGAACCCGTGGACCCCCGCACGCGCCGTCGTCGAGAGAATGAGGTTGCCGAGCGGCTGCTTGGCCGCCACGCTGGTCAGCATCACGACCCGACCCCAGCCGGCCGCGCGCATCGCGGGGACGGCTGCTCGGCAGAGATTCACCGTGGACAGGAGATTCAGCTCGAGCGCAGCCTGCCACGCGTCGGCGGGCGCGTCCGCGAAGGTCACCGCCGGCGGCCCGCCGGCGTTGGTCACCAGGATCTCGAGTGCGCCCAGGGCATCGACCGCCCGCGCGACCACGTCGGCCGCCTGGTCGGCGACGCTGACGTCGCCCTGAACGGTCGCGAAGCGACTATCGGGGTGAGCCGCCTCCAGCTCCGCGAGCGCGCCCGCCAGGCGGTCGGGGTCGCGGCCGTTCACGGCGACGGCACAGCCCTCGGCGGCGAGCTC
>JBDHIW010000012.1:0-26473 GCA_039587215.1 Gemmatimonadota bacterium
GGCAGAACGCCGGCACCAAGAATCCGTTCGACCGTGCTCCGCAGGAAGGTGAGTCTCGTTTCGCATCGGAGCTGCACGCTTTCGAGGACTGCTTCCGGGACGGCGATGCGTTGCGGCGGGCATTCGTGCGCCCCAACGAGCTCTATCTCGGCAACGCCAATCGCGCGGACGTGTTCTTCAAGGCGCCGGTCGAGAGCGACGGCGAGGTCTTCACGATCTTCGCGGCCGAAGCACACCTCCACACCGACAATTATCAGGGGATGCTGCAGACGGGGATGAGCCGCCCGCGGCCCATCGTCCTTCGGGGCGCGTTCGACGTGATCGTGGGATACGTCCACGTGCGGGGTGCCCCGGTCGAGGGCGGAGACTTCGACATCCAGACCCTGAACGACCACCTGCCGCCGGTGCCGCCGCTACTGCGTCCCATCGGCGCGGACGAGCTGCGCGTCCCCGCCGGGGAGGGTGCGCGGACCGGGGCCCCCGCCGGCAGCGCACGCACGCGCGTGATCGGCTACTCCGGGACCGGGGGATTGAATTTCCCGGTGATCCAAGCCCCCGACGCGTTCTGCAACGCACATCCCGAGCGGGAGCACCTCGTGTGGGACACGCAGGACGGCGTGCGTATCCTGCTGCCCAACCTCACGCGCACGATGGCGATCAACACGGAGTTCGACCTGGCCCACGATCCCGACCCGAGGGCACCGCGCAAGTTCATGCCCGAGGACGAACATCGCTCGCAGGTGCTCGTCGGCACGGCGGAGGAGTGGGCACTCTACAACAACTCCGTCGCGCTCTGGAGTCACACCGATCGCGAGCGGTATCCGCAGCCCGGTGCCTACAACCTGCACTACGAGGCGTACCCGCTCTCCCGGGCCGAGGGACAGCGGCGGTTCTGGGACGACCCCGAGTTTCAAATCTCGTCCAAGGCGTCGGATCACCCATTCCACATCCACATCAACCCGATGTGGGTGTTGCGCATCGACGTCCCGGACGAGCACGGGACACTCCACAACATTCTCCCCGAGCCCCGGTGGATGGACACGGTCCCGATTCCCCGCAACGGGGGGCGCGTGGTGTTCCGCACCCGCTTCGACGACTACGTCGGTCGCTGGGTGCACCACTGCCACATTCTCCTGCACGAGGACATGGGCATGATGCAGGTCGTGGAATGCTCGGACGAGGCGGCGAGCGCGAACTACAGACCGCGTCGGCGTGTGGCCGAGTGGGGAATGAGCGGCGCGGAGGTGGACGCCATTTATCCTCCGCCGTCACTCGACGTCATGTACCGGCAGAACCTGTCCTTCGTCGACCCCAACGCGATGGGCCGCCAGGAGTACCCCGGCTTTCCGTTGGAGGTGCCGCGCCTGGACGACTGACCCGCCCGTCGGCTCGAGTGTGTCGACGACGATGGCGGGGCGGGGAGGGGTCGCACGGGACGTGCCCGTAACGGGTCTCGAGGGCACGCACCGGCGTACGCCGACGGAGGCCCCGTGTCAGTCACGAAAAAAGCCCCGCAGGATGCGGGGCTTCGCGAGTGGCCAGGGACGGAATTGAACCGCCGACACGCGGATTTTCAGTCCGCTGCTCTACCAACTGAGCTACCTGGCCAAGGGCGAGAAGTATACACCGGGCCGTCTCGATCGGCACCCCCGATCAGTCCGCTTCGGACGGAGCAAACCGCGCGAGTTCGGGGGCGTCCGGATAGCGCTCGCGCACCGTACGAAGCACGGCCTCGGCCCGTGCGGAATCCTGCTTGACCGTACGGTATATCTCGGCAAGTCGGATCGCGGCGTTGAGGTCCACCTGGCGGGACGTGGGGTTGGCGAGGTGCCGCTCGAGGTAGGCCACCGTCTCGTCGAGCGTCGGGCGCCCGGCAGTGTCTCTTCCGCCCTCGAGGAAGCCCCCGCTGACCACGTGGACGACCCAATCCTCGAGCGGCTCCAGCACGTGGGCGACGAAAAGATCCCATACCCACCACGCCGTGCCCGTCGCCGCCGACGCCGCCCACCATCGCAGGTCACCCGACGCCACCCCGAGGACCACGAACGCCGCCGTGAAGATCGCGAGCGTTGTGCGCACGACCGGCCAGGGGCTCACCCTGGACGACCCTCGACGGCGTGCGACCCGACTCCTACAATTCGCGCATGCATGCGAACCTCACCGTGGTGGATCACCCGCTGGTCCGGCACAAGATCACCCGGCTTCGCGATAAAGATACCGGGACCCGGGACTTCAAAGCCCTCGTCACCGAACTCGCGATGCTCATGGCCTACGAGGCGACGAGCGACCTCGCGCTCGACGAGACGCTGGTCGACACGCCGCTGGAGACGGCCCCCGGGTGGCGCGTGTCGGGGAAGAAGCTGGCCCTCATCCCCATCCTCCGCGCGGGCCTCGGGATGGTCGAGGGTATCGCGCAGCTCGTGCCGAACGCACGTGTCGGCCATATCGGGCTCTACCGGGACCACGACTCCCTCCAGCCCGTCGATTACTACTTCAAGATTCCGGGCGACGAAGAGGACCGTCTGTTCCTCGTGCTCGACCCGATGCTCGCGACCGGAGGGTCCGCCGTGCGCGCGGTGACGGCGCTCAAGGAGGCCGGCGTACGGCACATGCGCCTGCTCTGCCTGGTGGCCGCCCCCGAGGGCGCCCGGGCGATGGAGGCGGCACATCCCGACGTGCGCGTCTATACGGCCGCCCTCGACCGCGAGCTCAACGAGCACGGCTACATACTCCCCGGGCTCGGTGACGCGGGGGACCGCCTGTACGGGACGCGATGAGGATGGGACGATGCAAGAATACCAGACGGTGATGGTGCGCCTTGCGGGGCGCGCACGGGACGACGAAGACGCGATGACCGACCTGCTCAACGAGCGGGCGCGCATGGGCTGGCGGTACGAATCGATGACCGCACTGGCTACGGACCGCCTGCTCGTGGTCTTCGTCCGCGACGCCGGTGCGTCGTGACCCCGGACCCCTCCCCTCCGGGCGACCTCCCGACCCCGCTGCACTCCGAGCGGGTCTACGACGGGCGCATCGTGACCGTCGACCGCGAGACGATTCGCATGCCGAACGGCGTCGAGGTCGATCTCGAGTTGATCCGCCACCCCGGGGCCGCTGCCGTCGTGGCGCTCCTGGACCCTGAGAGCCCCGATCCACAGGTCCTGCTGATTCGTCAGTACCGACACGCGGCGGGCGGCATGATCTGGGAAGTCCCCGCCGGGGTGCTCGAGGACGGCGAAACACCGGACGCATGTGCACGGCGGGAACTGGAAGAGGAGACGGGCGCGCACGCCGCTACGGTCGAGCACCTCACCACGGTGTTCACGACCCCTGGGTTCACCGACGAGCGCATCCACCTCTTCCTCGCCACGGGGATCGAGCCAGGGGACGCCCGTCCCGCGAGCGACGAACTCCTCACCGTCGAGGCTCGGCCCCTGTCCCAGGTCCTGGGCATGATTCGCGACGGAGAAATCACCGACGGGAAGTCGATCGCCGCCCTTCTCTTCGTCGCGGGATTCCGGCTGGGGCTCTGACCTCCAGGCGTCCCGGTCCCGTCCTCTCCCGAGGACAGCGACCTGTATCTGCAAGGCTCTTCCCAGGCACGGTCATGTCGCCATAAGTCGTTTGTCAACAAACACTTAGCGTATACCAAGAGCTCGAAACCGCCTCGGAGGCACACTCCCTGCCCCTACCAGTCGGTGGGCGGGGGCCCACGCGGCCCCCTTTCGGTGGGGATTTCGGGACTTTGGTCTGACGAGGTGGCGCTCGTTGGAGCGCTGCCGGAGGTCGAGAATGACGGCAGCCACCGTACCGCAGACACACACGGCACCGGCGCCGCGGGTCACGCGGCGCGAGCGCTTTGCCCCGGTCGACGATTCCGGAATCGTTGCCGCCTATCTGGCAGGTGACGACCGGGCGTTCGACGAACTGGTCGACCGGTATCAGAAGCGCCTGCTCAACTTCGTCTACCGCACCATCGGCGACCGCGAGCGCGCCGAGGATCTGATCCAGGAAGTGTTCGTGCGGGTGCACCGGCATTTGCACCGGTTCGATCAGTCCAAGAAGTTTTCGACCTGGATCTACACGATCGCGTCCAACCTGGCCAAGAACGAGCTCCGCAACCGCAGTCGGAGTCCTCTGGTACTCTTCCAGACGATCAAGAAGAACTGGGACGACGACCATCGACCGCTGGAGTTCGAGGATCACCACCACCGCCCGGACGACCTATACCGGAAACGGCATCTCCGGCAGCTGGTCGAGCAGTCGGTCGCGTCACTCCCCGAGCACCACCGGGTCGTGTTCGTGCTCCGGGAGCTGGAAGGCAAGACGTACGAAGAGATCGCCGAGATCACCCAGTGCAATCTCGGCACCGTGAAGAGCCGGCTGAACCGGGCGCGTAACCGGTTCGCCCAGATCATCGGGCCGCGGCTCGACTGACCGGCCGTCGCCGGCCGAGGTGACCGGGGCGGGGGCTCATGACGGCGAACCCCCGCCCCGGTCGCATATCCCCCGGCCCCTCTGGGAACACCGTCGGGTCTCACCGGTACCACAGCATGTCTTCCCCGGGGACCGCATGCACTGCCAGCACTTCCTTCGCCACTACTCGGACTACCGTGATCGGACGGTCCGGGACCCCCAACTTCGACGGCAACTCGACCGCCACGTGCTCACGTGCAGCACGTGCCGTCGGTACGATGCCCAGGTGGCACGTGGCGTCATGGTCCTGCGGTCCGCCGCGCGGCTCGAGCCCTCGACAGGGTTCCGGCAGCGGCTGGCCGCCCGCCTCGCGGCAGACACGCCGGCGCCCGATCGGCCCCCCATCGCGAGCCGCATTGCCGCCGCGCTCGCGGTAGCGGCCACGATCGCGACCGTGGCACTCCCCGGCAGGGTGGCACCGCGGTCCACCGCGCTTCCCGTCGCGCCCGCCGTCTCGGCCGTCGCCCCCGCCGGACTGCGGCCAGCCCTCACCGAGACGCCGCCGCTGGTCGTTCCGGCATTCGGGGAGTGGCGGACGCCGCGCAGCACCGACGAACCCCTCGTACGGGTCGTGCGTCACGCGCCGTAGCGCGCTCCGCGCCCGCGGACCTTTAGAGCGGCCGGGCCACCCTGTACCTTCCAGTTCTATGGCCGACGTGGACGCCTTCGGAGCGGCACGGCGGGCGATCGACTCGGGCGCACTGTCACCCGTCTATCACTTGGTCGGCGACGAGGAGTTGCTGAAGGACGACCTCGTGACCGCGATCGTCGACCGTGCCGTCGATCCCTCGACTCGCGACTTCAACGTGGATGTGCGCCAGGCCGCCGATCTCGACGGCGAGAGCCTGCACGCGCTGGTGGAGACGCCCCCCATGTTGGCGGAAACGCGCGTGGTCGTGGTCAAGCACATCGACCAGTGGCGCAAGAATGCGAAGGTGTGGCAGGTGCTGGACCGCTACCTGGACCAGCCGTCGCCGACCACGACGCTGGTCCTGACCGAGATCGCCCGCAAGAAGGGCGGCAATCCGCTGCAGGCCGCCCTCGCGCGTCGTGCTCAGCAGGTCGAATGCACGACCCTCGGCCCCGCCGACCTCCGCGCGTGGGTCGCGGACCGCGCGAGCACGCTCGACGTGGTGTTGGAGCCGGACGCGGTCGAGCATCTCATCGCCGTCACGCAGGGGCAGCTCGGCGCGCTCGTGAGCGAACTGCACAAATTGGCGGCGGCGGCGGAGGGACCGCTCACGGTCGACGACGTCGGGGTGTTCGTCGGCGTCCACCGGGGCGAGACGCCCGAGGACTGGATCGACGCCGTCCTCGCGCGGGACGTCACGCGCAGCATCGGGATGCTCGACCGCGTCCTTGCGCTACCCGGTGCGTCGGCGGTGCGGCTCGTGGCCGTGCTCGGCGGCCATCTGATCGGTCTTCGGCTGGCGGTCATGGTCGGGCGGCGCCGCAACGCGATCTCGGTGCTGACCCGCGAGTGCCGTACCGCGCGGTTGTGGGCGCTCGGGCCCCCGGATGCGGTAGCCCGCCGCTGGGCCGCCGCCGCCCCGCACTGGTCGCTCGCGGCCCTCGACCGCGCGGTACGGGCGAGCTACGATGCCGACCGACACTTGAAGAGCACACGCGCAAGCACCGACGCGGGGGTCCTCACCGACCTCGTGCTGGCCTGCGCCCGAGAAAGAGATGCGGCATGACGGTTCGACTCATCCTCCTGACCACCCTCGTTGCAGTGCAGCCGCTCGCCGCCCAGCAGGACTCGGGGCTCGCGCAGCTGGACTCAGGACTGCTGGAGGCGGTGCGGTTGGTGACCGAGGGTCAGGGCGACTCGGCGCGGAGCCTGGTGCGCGGGCGGCTCGCGGCCACCCCACCCGCCGATACGAGCTACGCCGCGGTGCTGTACGCCGCCGGTGTCGTCGCGGGCGCACTCGACAGCGCCGCGTTCTACCTCCGTCGGGTGAGTATCGAGTACCCCCGATCGGCCTGGGCCGATCGCGCGTTGCTGCGCTTGGCCCAGCAACTGTACGGCGCGGGCGACCTCGACGGGGCGCGCCGCGCCGCGGAACGCGTGCGCACCGACTATCCCGTGGGACCCGCGGCCGCCGAGGCCACGTTCTGGGCCGCGCGGGTCTATCTCGACCGCGGTGACGTGGGTACGGCCTGCCGCTATCTCATCGAGGCGGCGGAGGGCGCGGTCGCTGACATCGAACTCACGAACCGGATCGGCTACCACCAGCAGCGGTGCGCCAGCGCACCGGCTCCTGTCGCGGCCGACACGGCGACCCCACCCGCGCCGGCACGCGCGATGTTCGCGGTGCAGGTCGCCGCGGTCGGCACCGCGCAGGCCGCCGACGACGCGATGCGCCAGATGGCCGCCGAGGGCTTCGACTCACATGTGGTCAGGGACGCCGACGGGCTCTTCAAGGTACGGGTCGGACGATTCGCCGACCGTGCGGAGGCGCAGGCCATGCTCCGCCGGCTGCGGCAGGCATTCGGCGGTCAGCCGTTCGTCGTGGAGGAGCGGTGACGCCACCTCGCGGCACCGAGACGCCGCTCATGCAGCAGTACCGCGAGATCAAGGCACAGCACGCCGACGCGATCTTGTTTTTCCGCATGGGCGACTTCTACGAGATGTTCTTCGACGACGCCGAGCTCGCCGCACGCGAGCTCGGGCTCACGCTCACGAGTCGGAACAACGGTGGCGCGGCGAACGTGCCGCTCGCCGGGGTCCCGGTCAAGGCGCGCGACGACTACCTCCGCCGCCTGGTCGAACGCGGCCATCGGGTCGCCATCTGCGAGCAGATCGAGGATCCGAAGGTGGCCAAGGGCGTCGTGCGGCGCGCGGTGGTCGAGACCGTCACGCCGGGTGCGATCCTCGCCGAGGAGTGGTTGGACGGGGTGCAGAACAACTTCCTCGTCGCCATCCACGCGGGCACGCCGGTCGGCGTGGCAGCCATCGACCTGTCGACCGGCGAGTTCATCCTCGAGTCGGCGGACCCCGACGACCTCGAAGCGGTCCTGGCCCGGTACGCGCCGCGCGAACTCGTCGTCGCGGAAAGTCACCCGCCTCCCGACGCGGCGGCCATGGTCACGCCGCGGCCGGACGGCGACTTCGCACCGGCGGCGGGGGCCGCCACCCTCACCGACCACTTTGCACTCGCCACGCTCGACGGGCTCGGGATCGGTGACGACGACCGGGCGGCCGTCGGGGCAGCGGGCGCCTTGCTCCGCTACGTCGGCGACCTCCAACCCGCCGGTCTGCCACAGCTCGCCCGCCCGCGGGTCGTTCGTCCGGGCGCGGCGATGCCGATCGACGAGATGACTCGGCGCAATCTCGAACTCGTCGAGCCGCTGCAACCCGGTGCGGGCACGACGCTGCTCGATATCCTCGACCGCACGGTCACGCCCATGGGCGGCCGGCTGATGCGCCAGTGGGTGCTCGCGCCGTTGCGCGACCGCGCCGGGATTACCACGCGGTACGATGCGGTAGACGTCGTCGTCGAGGACGCGCGCGGCCGGGAGCGCCTGCGCGAGGCACTGGACGGCGTGCGCGACGTGCAACGCCTGGCCGGACGCACCGCGGTGGGTCGCGGCACGCCGCGGGACTTCGCCGGCCTCCGCGATTCCCTGGCCCGGCTGCCCGACGTGCTGAGCGCGCTCGACGGGTTGGGCGCTCGCGAGGCGAGTACCCTCCTGGAAACGGTCGCCGAGGGATACGACCTCCATCAGCCCCTCGTCGACCGGCTGCACGCCACCCTCGTGGACCGTCCACCGGTGGCGCTCGGTCAGGCGGACGCCGTCCGGCCGGGAGCGGACGCGGCACTCGATGAAGCGCGCGCCCTGCGGGACGGCGGCAAGCGGTTCATCGCGGAGCTGCAAGGACGCGAGCGCGAGCGCACCGGCATTCCGTCGCTGAAAGTCGGCTTCAACAGAGTGTTCGGGTACTACATCGAGGTCACCAAGACCCACCGCGACGCTGTGCCCGAGGACTACGAGCGGCGCCAGACCCTGACCAATGCGGAGCGGTACGTGACCCCGGAACTCAAGGACTACGAGTCCCGGGTGCTCGGCGCCGAGGAACGAGCACTCGCGCGTGAGCGCGAGATCTTCGACGAACTCGCGCACGACGTGCGCGAACGCCTCCCCGCACTTCAACACACGGCGGAGCGTCTCGCCACGCTCGACGTGGTCGCGAGCCTCGCCGACGTGGCGGCTCGACTGCACTGCGTTCGGCCCACGCTCGTCGACGACCGCACGTTGCATCTCACGCAGTGCCGCCATCCCGTCGTGGAGCAGATGCTCCCGCCCGGGCGATTCGTGCCGAACGACATCCGGCTCGACGCGGCCGAGCGCGTGATGCTGCTCACCGGGCCAAACATGGCCGGCAAGTCGACGATCCTACGGCAGACTGGGCTCGCAGTGCTCTTGGCGCAGATGGGAGCCTTCGTGCCGGCCACAGCCGCCACCGTGGGCATCGTGGATCGGGTGTTCACCCGCGTGGGCGCGAGCGACAATCTCGGGCGTGGTCAGTCGACCTTCCTCGTGGAGATGGCCGAGACCAGCGCCATTCTGCACGGCGCGACCGACCGGAGCCTCGTGCTGCTGGACGAGATCGGCCGGGGCACCGCCACGTACGACGGCGTGGCGATCGCGTGGGCGACGACGGAACACCTGCACGACCAGACCGGCTGCAAGACGATCTTCGCCACGCACTATCACGAGCTCACGCAGTTGACCGAGGAGCTGCAGCACGCCCGCAACTACAACGTGGCCGTGCGCGAGGTCGGGGACGACATCGTGTTCCTACACCGGCTCGAGCCGGGCGGCGCCGACCGCTCGTACGGTATCCACGTGGCGCAGCTCGCCGGCGCCCCCGCGTCCGTCGTCGCGCGGGCGCGAGAGATTCTCGCGCTCCTCGAATCCGGTCACCACGTGGCCGGCGAGCGGCTTCCGCCGCCTCCCGACCCGCAGCAACTTGCATTGTTCACGCCGCAGGACCACCCGATCATGGACGACCTGCGGAACCTCGACCCCAACCGGATGTCGCCGATCGAAGCCCTTCAGTGGCTGCTGGAGGTGAAGCGGCGCCTGGAACGCCCATGATGCGCCTCACCCTGGTCGTCTGTGCGCTCGGCCTTCTCGCGTGCGGCGAGCCGCCGCCCGAACCGGAGACCTCGCGCAGCGCTCGCGAGCGCGGGTTCGAACCGCCGGTCGCCACCAACGCCACGTCACCCGTCGGGTATCCGCTCGCCCTGTACGACGAAGGTGCACAGGGCACCGTGATCCTCCGGCTGTTCATCGACGAACGCGGCACGCTGGTGCCCGAGTCTACCCAGGTTGCCGAGGGCAGCGGCTACGTCGAGTTCGATTCCGCCGCCGTCGCGGGCGTAACCCGCATGGAGTTCGCACCCGCACGCCGGAACGGCCAACCCGTGCCCACGGCGTTCCTGCAACCGATTCACTTCCGCCACCCGGACGATCTACCCGACGGAGCCCGCCAGTGACGCACCCGCATCCGACCCCGTACGACACCGTCCTCGATACGGTGGGCTGGACCCCGCTCATCCGCCTCAACCGCGTGACGGGGGATCTGCGCACGCCCGTGTACGGCAAGGCCGAGTTCTTCAACCCTGGCGGGTCGGTCAAGGATCGGATCGGCCTGGCGATCATCGAAGCGGCCGAGCGCGATGGCTCGCTCGCGCCGGGCGGGACCATCGTGGAGGGGACGTCGGGCAACACGGGTGTCGGCCTCGCGCTCGCCGCCGTGATCAAAGGCTACCGGTGCATCTTCACCATGCCCGACAAGATGTCGTCCGAGAAGGTGCGGCTCCTCAAGGCGTTCGGCGCCGAGGTGATCATCACGCCGACCGCGGTGCCCCCCGACCATCCCGACAACTACGTGCAGCGGGCCAAGGCCATCGCGCACTCGACGCCCAACGCCGTGCTCGCCAACCAGTTCTACAACCAGGCCAACCCGGAAGCGCACTACCGCACCACGGGACCGGAGCTGTGGGCGCAGAGCGGCGGACGCATCACCCACCTCGTGGGCGGCGCGGGCACGGGCGGGACGCTGAGCGGCGCCGGGCGCTACCTGAAGGAACAGCGCAGCGACGTGTCGATCGTCGTGGCCGAGCCGGAGGGGTCGATCTATGCCGAGTACGGCCGGACGAAGACCAAGGGTCAGGGGCACCCGTACAAGGTCGAAGGCATCGGGGGCGACAAAATTCCCGAGACGCTGCACTACGATCAGATCGACGACTTCGTCACGATCGGCGACCGGGACGCGTTCCAGATGGCGCGGCGCATCACCCGCGAAGAGGGACTGTTCGTCGGCGGCTCCACGGGCCTCATTGTGACGGCGGCCCTGCAGATCGCCCGCAAGGTCGACGATCCCGACGCCTTCGTCGTCGCCATTCTCTGCGACACGGGCGAGCGGTACCTCTCGAAGCTCTACAACGACGAGTGGATGCGCGAGAACCAGATGCTCGACTCCGAGCGGGTGACCGCGCGCGACCTCCTCGGGGCCAAGACCGCGAGTGCCCCTTCGCTCGTGACGGTCGCGCCCGCCCAGACCGTCCGCCAGGCGCTCAACCTGATGGAGACGTACGACGTCTCACAGCTGCCGGTGATGGACGGAGACGCATGTGTCGGCTCCGTGAGCGAAGGTCCCCTGCAGGCCGAGGCCATCGCGCACGCGAACGTCCTCGAGCAGCCCGTGCGCGAGATCATGGACGGGGCGTATCCAGACGTCGCGCTCGACGAGGCCATGGACGGCTTTCTCGATCAGCTCGCCCGAGAGGTCCCGGCCGTCCTCGTCCGCGACGGTGCCGCCGTCGCCGGGATCATCACGCGCTACGACGTGCTCCACCACCTGACGAGCGCCCGTTAGCGCCGGTTCGATGCGCGTCACGGTCCTGACCGGCGGCTCGACGCACGAGCGGGACGTCGCCCTGGCGGGCGCCGCGCAGGTGGTGGCGGCGCTCCGCGCGACCGGTCACACGGTCCAAGTGTTCGACACGGCCCGCGGTCCCGTCGCCCGCGCGGCGGAGGCCGACGCGCTGCCCGCCACGGTGGGCCGCACGCCGCCGGAGGCCGACCACCTCGCCGCCCTGGCCGCGCAGGAGCGCACGGTCCGGTTCGCCGACCACGACGCCATCCGGGAGGCGGACGTCGTATTTCTCGTGCTGCACGGCCCGGAGGGAGAAGGCGGCGCGGTCCAGGCGCAGCTGGACGCCGTGGGGGTGCCGTACACCGGGAGCGACCCCGAGGGCAGCCGGCTCGCCATGGACAAAGACGAGGCCAAGCATCGCATGCGCGCCGCCGGCATCCCGACACCCGAATGGATCATGTGGCCCGCCGCACCCGACGCCACCTTTACGGCCGCCGCGGTCGATCTGCTGGGGCTCCCGCTCATCGTGAAGCCGTCCAAGGCGGGGTCCACCGTCGGCTTATCGGTCGTGCATCACCACGACGACCTCGCGGACGCCGTCGCGCGTGCCCGCGCCGTCGATGACGCGGTGCTCCTCGAGCGCTTCCTGCCCGGCCGGGAACTGACTGTCGGCGTGCTCGACGATGCGGCCTTGGGGGTCGGCGAGATCGTCCCCCGGCACGAGGTTTTCGACTACGAGTGCAAGTACACGCCCGAGCTCACGGACGAGATCTTTCCCGCCGATGTGCCTGCGGCGACCGCCGACCACCTCCGCGCCCTGGCGCTCGCCACCCATCGCGCCCTGGGGCTGCGGGATTTTTCGCGGGTGGATTTCCGGCTGGACGACGGCGGCGCGCCGCAGTGCCTCGAGGTCAACACCCTACCCGGTCTCACGGCGGCGAGTCTGCTGCCGCAGTCCGCGGCTGCGGCGGGCATTGCGTTCCCCGAGCTCTGCGGTCGGCTGGTGCAGCTGGCCTTGCGGCGGCGGGAGCACCGGAACAAAGTCAGGGAGTCAGGGGAATTGTAGACGGATCATGCGCCAGACACACTCACCGTTCGCGTTGACGCCCTGGGTGCGATCACTGTTGATCGCCAATGCGGTGGTGCATCTGCTACGGCTGACCGTCTTCACGGGCCCCTGGGTGATCGACTGGTTCGGGCTCCAGCCCGCGCAGTTGCTGGTGCGGTGGTGGACGCCTCTGACCTACATGTTCCTCCACACGGGCCTGCCGCACCTCGCCGTCAACATGCTGATGCTCTTCTTCTTCGGATCCGCCGTGGAAGAGCGCATGGGCAGCCGAACGTTCGGCACATTCTATCTCATGTGTGGGCTGGGCGGTGCGGTCCTGTCGCTGGGCATGCTGTTTACGGCGCCGGGAGGCGTCGTGATCGGGGCCTCGGGCGCCATTCTGGGCGTTGCGCTCGCGTTCGCCATCTACTGGCCCGACGCGCCGATCTTCGTCTTCCCGATCCCCTTCCCGATCAAGGCCAAGTGGCTGGTCACATTCTTCGTCGTGGCCAACCTCGTCTCGGCCCTGCTCGGCGCCGACACCGGCGTGGCCTACCTCGCACACCTCGGTGGCCTGCTGTTCGGTTTCATCTACCTCAAGGGCGAGGCGATGGTGCTCCAGCGCGGACGGGACGCAATGGCACAGGTGCCACGATCGCGGCGCCCACCGCCCAACCGTCCCGAGCGCGACGAGCGCGAGACCGCGGACACCGCGGCGCGGCACGGACGCGCCGCCTACGACGAGATCGACCGTGTCCTGGAGAAGATTTCCCGTTCCGGCCTCGAGAGCCTCACGCCGGCCGAGCGGCGCCTGCTCGACGACCGCAGCCGCGAACTCCGCCGGCACTGACGATCCGTCGGCCGTGATCTCGGTCCGCGAGGGCGACATCACGACCTACGATGGCGACGCCATCGTCAACGCAGCCAACAACCATCTGCGTCTGGGTGCCGGCGTCGCGGGCGCCATCGCCCGCGCCGGCGGTCCGGCGATCCAACAGGCGTGCGACCGTCACGGTCCGGTCCGCGTCGGCGAAGCGGCGATCACCGAGGCGGGCGCGCTCCCGGTCGCATGGGTCATCCACGCGGCCGCGATGGGCGACGAACCCGTGACGGCCCGGTCGATCCGCGACAGCACGGCTGCGAGCCTGGTGCTCGCGGCCTCTCACGGCATCACGCGCATCGCGTTCCCCGTCTTGGGGACCGGGATCGGTGGATTCCCGTTCACCGAGGCCGCGCGGATCATGTTCGACGTCGTACGGGCGACGCCGCATGGCCCGTTCACCGAGATCGTCTTCTACGGATTCGGCGCGGCGCGCGTCGACGAACTACACGCACTGCTCGCCGAAATGCGCTAGGTCTTGTCACGCACGCCGGCACATCGCAAATTGGGTGCGCCTTCATGCTCATCAACCTCCTTCCGGACTTCATCGCGGCCACCGAAGCCCGCGATCCGTTGGAGGCGTATCGCCGCTACCTGGACGACCACCGCGCGATCCTCGCCGCGTACTGGCACAACTACATCCTCGATCTCGAGAGCCCGCACGCGGAGGAGGTCATCCTCCGCGCGCTGCGCGCGGAGCGGCGGGACCTGTTCACGCTCCTCGAGCATACCGATCTCGAGAGCGCCGTGCGCGAGACCATGCAGCGCTGCGTCGACGTGTTCGGAATCGACCGGCAGTACGACGTGGTCCTCATGGTGGGCGTTGGCGGTGCCAACGCCGGGGAGTTGGTGGTCGACGGTCGCGGCGTGGCGTTCGTCTGCCTCGAGCACTTCACCGGACGCCCCAACCACGAGACTCTGGGACTCGGCCTGCGTCCGGAGCTGGCGCCGCTGTGGCTGGCGCACGAGATCGCCCACACCGTGCGCTACACGTCACCGACGAGCGAAGCGGAACTGGCAACACTGGTTGCCGACCGCGGCGGGAACTACGACTACTGGGACACGGGGCAGCGGGCGACGCTGTGCGAGCTACTGGTGAACGAGGGTCTCGCCGTTGCGGGCGCCCGCAAGGCGGTGCCGGGTTTCGAGCCGTGGGATTACCTCGGGTACGCTCGTCGGCAGTATCGGCGGCTCCGCCAACTCGAGGCGTTCCTCACCAGTGCGGTCACCCCGCAGCTGTCGCTCCGCGGCCTCGGGTACCGGCTGCGGTATCTCTCAGGGGGCGTCTCCGCCGCTCAGCGTCTGGTCGAGGGCCGCGTCATTCCGGAGCGCGCTGGCTACTATCTCGGGCTCCGGATGGTCGAAGCGATCGTCGGGGAGCGGGGGATTGCCGAGGCGCTCCGACAGTCGGCCGACACCTGTCTCGCGTTCGACGAACGCGCGCGGGGTGTGCAGTCGGCCTGAGCGTCACTTCCCAATACAAAACGTCGCAAAAACCCGGTCGAGCACGTCGTCCGGCGTCAGCGGCCCGACCAGTGCCGTCACCGCCTCCGCGGCGGCACGGAGGTGCACGGCCGCCACCACCGCGTCCACACCCGTGCGGCGCGCGGCGGCGAACGCATCGACGTCCCGAGCAGCCGCGGTCAGCGCCGTGCGGTGCCGCTCCCGGGTCACCGCTGCCATGACCTCACCCGCGTCCGCGAGACCGGTGAACGCCCGCTGCGCCAGCGCGCTGCGCACCGCATCCAGCCCAACGCCGCGCTCGGCCGACACGTGGAGATGGTCCGGGGGGCCGGGCGCGTCGGTCAGGTCCGTCTTGGTGCGCACGACGACGACGGGTGCCGAGCACGAGGCGAGAAAGGCCTCCTCTTCCGTCGTGAGGCCTCGGCCCGCCTCGGCACAGAACAGCACGAGGTCCGCGCCGGCCAAGTAGCGGCGGCTCACCTCCACACCCAACCGCTCCACCGGCTCGGCCGTCTCCCGAAGCCCCGCCGTATCCACCAGGCGGAACGGAAATCCGTCGCAGACCGCCGGAGCCTCCACCGCGTCCCGGGTCGTTCCCGGCACGGCGGTGACGATCGCCCGCTCGGTGCCCAGCAGCGCGTTGAACAGCGACGACTTGCCGACGTTCGGCTGTCCCGCGATGACGACGAGGGCGCCGGCGCGGAGGCGCATGCCCTCGGCGGCCGTCGCTAGGAGGCTCGCAAGGCGTTCCTGGACGGCCACCGTCGCCGCGTCGATGCGGTCGGCCGCGACGGGACCGTCGTCCTCGTCGGGAAAATCGATGTCGTACCCGAGGAGCGCCTCGAGCGCCAAAATATCTTCGCGCAGCCCAGCAATCTGGTGTGAGAGTCCGCGGTCGAGCTGGTGAAGCGCGGCACGACGCTGCGCCGGAGCCGTGGCGTCGATGAGGTCGCCAACGGCTTCCGCCTGCAGAAGGTCGAGTTTTCCGTTCAGGACTGCGCGGCGCGTGAACTCACCCGGCGTCGCCATGCGGGCACCCGCGCGCTCCACCGCCGCCAGAACGTCGGCCGGGACGAGGAGGCCGCCATGTGTCGTGATCTCCACGGTGTCCTGCCCCGTGTACGAGGCCGGGCCCGGGTAGGTCAGGTAGAGGGCCTCGTCGATCACCTCGCCACGTGGCGCTCGGATTACGTGCGCGCGCCGCGCGGTTCGCGCGGGCATGACCGCAAACGGGGTCAGCACCTGCGCCGCCACCTCGAATGCGCCCACCCCGGCAAGCCGGACCAGCGCCAGCGCCCCGCGTCCCGGCGGGGTTGCAAGGGCAACGATTGGATCGAGAAGCATGGGCCGAAGTGTGTCGCCGCGGACGCCGCGGCACCACCCGGCCTCGCTAGGTGTCGGCTTTCTTGGCCTTCCGCCGCAAACGCTCCTGCGAGATGAGCCACTGCTGCGGAATGCTCGCGATGTTGCTCACGGCGTAGTAGAGATTGAGCCCGGAGGACAGGTTCAAGAAGACGAACGTCAGGATGCCCGGCATCATGTACATCATCATCTTGGCCTGCGGATTGGGCGGGATGCCGCGCTGGCCCAACTTGGTCACTGCAAACATCGAGAGCCCCATGACGATGGGGATGATGTAGAGTGGGTCGGCGCGCGACAGATCGGGCAACCACAGGAACGACACGCCGCGGAACGCGATCGTCTCGCGGAACACGAAGAACAGCGCAAAGAGGACTGGCATCGGGATCAACAGCGGCAGACACCCGCCGAGCGGATTCACCTGATGCTCCTTGTACAGCTTCATCATCTCCTGCTGCAGCTTCTGCTGGTCCGTCTTGTACTTGTCCTGCAGCGCCTTCATCTCCGGCTGAATCGCCTGCATGGCCATACTGGACCGCATCGCCTTCTGGTTGAGCGGCCAGAGGACGATCCGCACGGCAATCCCGAAGAGGATGAGGACCCAGCCGTACTCCAGACTGAGCGTCTCGTGCATCCAGAGCAGGATGAGGACGATGAAGTTGGCGAACGGGCGAATGATGGGCCGGAAGATCCAGCCGTACGGCTTGATGTCCTCGAAGTCGTTCCCACGGCTCGCGAGCCGCCGGTACTCCTGCGGGCCCGCGTACACCGAGAACTGGAACGCGCCGCTCGGGACCGGGAGCGTGGTCACCACGTCCACCAGCGTGGCGCTCCGTCCCGACCGCAGCCCCCCCGTGGCGATCGCTCCGCCGATCTGCGGGGCACCCTCGTCCGTCGTCATCACGGCGGCGACGAAGTACTTGGAGCGGATGGCCACCCACGCGTACGGCCCGTCGAGGACGCGCAGCTCGAAGGGGTCCAGCGACCCGAACTTGAGGCTCTCCGTCTTGGCAGCCTTCGTGATGACGCCATACGAGCGGTAGTCGTCGACACTGTCGGCCTCGACCGCGGCAATCCGCGGGCCGAGCCCGATGAGGAGGACCCCCGCGGGCGCCCCCGTGATGGACCCTTCCACGTCGAACCCGTACGCCGCGGGATCGAACGTGTACCGCAGGCGCACCTCGAGCGCGCCCTGCCGCGCCACCCATTCCAGCGTGGCGGGCCCGCCATCCACGTCGAGCACCTCAGTCGAGGGCTCGAACGCCCAGTCGCCGAGCGGAACGGTGTCGCGGCCCACGACCAACGCGTACTCCAGGAAGGTCGACGCTTCGGGCAGGAGCTGGACCCGTCCCGTGTCGCCCGCCGCGAACGTCTCATAGTCCGTGAGTTCGACCGCGACGGGGCGGGCGCCGACCGTGGAGAACTGGATGCGCTGGAGCGGCGACGCGACGGTGACCGAGCGGGCGACCGCGGGCGGAGTCGGCTCGACGTCCTGCGCGCCGGGTAGGGGCAGGAGGTTCGCGGGCGCCGGCACCACCTCGAAGCCCGAGGATTCCTGGGGCGCCGCGGACTCTGCGGGTGTCGCCGGCAGCGTCGCCGGCTGCGCGACCGTCGAGTCCGCCGTCGCCCCCGGGTCCGCCGGCTTCGGCGGGAAGAGGATCGACGGCAGGACGGCCACGATCAGCATCAGGCCGATGGCCAGGAGCGTGCGGCGTTCCATCAGTCGCCTACGGAACCGGGTCGGGCCCGCTCGAGCCGAACGGGTGGCACCGTGCGAGGCGGCGGAGCGTCAGCCATCCGCCGCGCCAGAAACCGTGGCGCTCGAGCGCCTCGATGCCGTACATCGAGCACGTCGGAGTGTACCGGCACGGCGAGGGGAACGGCGAGGCGATCACCTGATAGACGCGGATCAGACCGATGGCGAGGCGTCGCGGCCACGTGGTCACGCCGTGTGGGCTTCGAACCACTGCCGCAGGTCCTCGGCCAGCTGGGCCGGCGAGGCGTCGTAGGCCACCGGCCGCGGCCGAATGACCACGTCCCATGCCCGGAGTGTCGGGATGAGCCGACGGCGCGCGAGTTCGCGCAACTGCCGCCGCAGCCGATTCCGGCGGACGGCCGAACGGCCGTACCGCGGCACGACCACGCCGAGGCGTGGGTGCTCGCTGGAGTTGGGGCGCCAATGAATGTCGAGACGGGGGGAGCGCTGGCGTTCGCCGGACCGAAGGACCGCACGCACATCACGGCCACTCGTCAGGCGCCACGTCCGAGGTAGACCCTCGGCCGTCAGCGTCCTCCGTGTTTCGAGGGCAACTGCGCTGCGAGCCGTTTCCGACCCTTCTTACGCCGCCGGCTCAACACGGCCCGGCCCCACCGAGTGCTCATGCGCGCCCGGAAGCCGTGCTTGCGTGTCCGCCGCTTATTGCGGGGTTGAAACGTGCGCTTCATCCTTTGAATTCCCTGCGTTGAGCGGCGAGTAAGCTAGTCGCTAGGCGAGCACTGGGTCAAGGTTGACTTTTCCACATGCCAGAGGTAATCTCTTGCGCCCTTTCTCACCACCTACCTGCCTGATCGCAGTAGGATGGATTTGACAGCCCAACAAGCGTGGTCTCGCCTCCTCGAGGCCGCCCGCAAAGAACTGCCCGAGCCTGCGGTTCGGACGTGGCTCGATCCGTTGGATCCGATCGCCCTTTCGGACGGTCGGCTGGTTTTGGGTGCCCCGGATCAGTTCTCGGTCGAGTGGAACGAGTCCAAGCACGCGCCAGTGCTCACACGCCTGGCCTCCGACGCCGTGGGCACCCCGTTGGTGCTCGAGTTCCGCGTGCTGGAAGAACGCTCCCAACGCCCGCAGATGGACTTCTTCGTCGCCCCGCAGGGAGACGAAGATCAGGCGCCGCGCCGGCAGGCGACGCGCCCGCTCAACGAACGGTACTCGTTCAAGACGTTCGTGGTGGGCAAGTCGAACGAGCTCGCCGGTGCCGCCGCGCACGCCGTGGCCGAGGCGCCCGGGAAGACGTACAACCCCCTCTTCATCTACGGGCCCACGGGATTGGGCAAGACCCACCTCATGCAGGCCATCGCCCACGCCCATCTCGAGCGGTATCCCGAGGGGCGCGTGGTCTACATGGGCGCGGAACAGTTCATCAACGAGGTAATCGAGAGCATCCACAGCCGGACGATGGCGGAGTTCCGCAAGCGTTATCGGACGGAGGTGGACATGTTCCTCGTGGACGACGTGCATTTCCTGGAAGGCAAGGAAATGACGCAGGAGGAGTTCTTCCACACCTTCAACGCGCTGCACGAGGGAGGACGCCAGATCGTTCTCACCTCGGACCGGCCGCCGAAGGAAATCCCCGGGCTCGAGTCGCGCCTCGTGAGCCGTTTCGAGTGGGGCATGGTCGCGGACATCGGTCAGCCCGACCTGGAGCATCGCATCGCGATCCTCCGGAAGAAGGCCGAACAGGACCACCTCGAACTGACGATCCCGGACGATGTGCTCCGGTTCATCGCCGAGCACGTCCGGAGCTCCGTACGGGAACTCGAAGGCTGCATCATCAAACTCCTGCTGTTCGCGTCACTCAAACACCGCGAGATCTCGATCGAACTCGCACGGGAGGCGTTGGCGGACAAGATCCGCCAAGGGGGCGGCGACGCGCCGGACCCGCGCTCGGGTGCACCGAGCGTGGACCGGGTGCAGGAGGTCGTAGCCCGCCGTTGGGGGGTCACGCCCGAGGGGCTGCGCTCCAAGGCGCGGACGCGCTCGCTCACGGTACCGCGCCAGGTGGCGATGTATCTGGCGCGGGAGCTCCTGCAGATGCAGCTGGTCGAGATCGGGCAGGCGTTTGGGGGACGGGATCACTCCACGGTGATTCACAGCCTCGACAAGGTGCAGAAGGAAATGGGCCGTGATCGGAAGTTCCGCGATCGCGTGGATCTCGCGCGCCGCGAGCTCGCGATCACGGTGTGAGGAACGTGCGGAGATGATGATGTGGAGAGTCGGGACAATCGTGGATTGTGGGCGTTCTCCCGAAACGCTCCACAGCTATCCCCATGGTTTCCCGGTGGCTCGAGTCCGGCAACTCTTTCGATGGATGCGAGTTGGAGCGGCTTTCAAGGTTTCCAGACTCTCTACTACTATTACTAAATAGATATATCTAGAGACGTAGTCGTTTCTTTTTCCACGAACGTGGAGCCAGCAATGAAGTTCACGATCACACGGGAGCGCCTTCAGGAAGGACTCGTTGCGGTTGCGGCAACCGTTCCGACGAAGACGACGCTGCCGGTTCTCGCGAATATCCTGGTCGAAGCGACGCCCGACGGGATTCGCCTGTCGGGAACGGATCTGGACATTGCCGTGAGTACGGTGGTCCCGGCGGAGGTCGACGAAGAGGGGGCGGTGACGGTCCCGGCCAAAAAGCTCGTCGAGATCGTGCGGGAGCTGCCAAGCTCGGCGATCCGTTTCACGAGCTCGAGCGAGCAGCGCATCAATCTCGAGTGCGGTCGGACGAAGTACAAGCTCCTCGGCATTCCGCGTGAGGAGTTCCCGAACTTCCCGCCCGTGCGCTTCGACGACACGTGGACGGTGACGTCGGCGGATCTGCAGAAGCTGATCAACCATGTCAGCTTCGCCGCGTCCACCGAAGAGAGCCGGCCGATCCTCAATGGCGTGCTCTGGGAGCTCAAGGGCGATCGCATGCGCATGGTGGCGACCAACGGTCACCGGTTGGCAAAGATGGACGTAGCGGGCAGCGGGGGCGACGCCACGGCCGATCTGATCCTCCCGCCGAAGGCGCTGGAACAGGTACGGAAGCTCTTCGGCCCCGCCGACGAGATCGAAATTGCCAAGAGCGAGAACCACCTGGGCTTCCGCAGCGGCGCGACCCTCGTCTTCACGCGGCTCATCGAGGGCCCGTACCCGAACTACGAGCAGGTCATCCCGCGCGAGAACGACCGATCCTGCACCCTGGAGAAGACGTCCTTCGCCTCGTCACTGCGCCGGGTGGGCATCGTGGCGAGTGACCAGACGCACCGCGTGCGGCTGCAGTTCAGCTCCGGGAAGCTCGTGATGAGCGTCAGTACACCGGATCTTGGGGAGGCACAGGACGAGATCGCGATCAACTACGACGGCGATCCGCTGGAGATCGGCTTCAACGCCAACTACCTGCTCGAGATCCTCAAGTTCACGCCGACCGACGAGGTCAAGATGACCTTCAAGGCGCCGGAACGTGCGGCGACGCTCGAGCCGGTCGGCTGGGACGACCCCGCGTCGTACCTCTGTCTCGTGATGCCACTCCGGCTGGTCGACTGACGCTACGGCTGCGGCCGTGCCGGGCCGCGCCGTGCCACCCCGAACACCCCGAGGTCGGCAAACGTCGCTGCGCCACCGGTGCGTACGGTGCGTGCGGTGACTCCTGCGCGATCGGCGGCTCCGATCGTGACACCCACGACGAGAGAGCGCACGGCCGGGCGGTTGTCCAGGTCGATCGCCGCCAAGAGGGAGAAGGGTGTGGTCGGTCCGGGGGAGAAGTGGAAACCGGCCCGTGTTTCGAGCACGGTGGAAGCCGGCCCCAACCCCTCGACCACCCGGCCTTCGGCCGCGATCTCCAGCACCTGCGGTACCGCGTACCAGGCGAGGCCGACCGTGCCGCTGAGCGGCGCTTTCACGTCGCCAAGGACCGGCCGCCCAAGGTTGGTGGCCACGGCGCCGAACGACAGACGGCGGCCCAGGGCGAGCCGGAGTCCGACGTCGCCCCCGAACTCCGTACCCGTCGCGTTGCCGCTGTAGATCGAGAAGCTCCCACCGAGCGCGCCCGATCCGAAGGGCACAGCGAACCCGAAACGATAGGCGCTGGTGGAGCGCGGGTCGGCGCTTGGCGTGAACGGGTCGTCAGGCAGCCGGTCGCGTTGATAGCCGAACGCCAGCCCTCTGGAGTTGAACCCCAGGGACCACTGCGCGAGGCGGAACGACCCCGTGGCGAAACGGTCGAGGACGAATCCGCCGGCGAGCGAGTACTCCGGGACCGCGGCGAGTCCGCCGGGGTTCACCCAGAGCGCGCGCGTGTCGTCGACCGAGGCCACGAACGCGTAGGCGGCGCTGAGGGGCGTGCCGGCCTGCGCAGCGAGGGCCGACGGAGCGAGGGCCAGAGTAGTGAGGAGGCCCAGAACGCGACGGAGGATGGATGGGGTCATCGGATCACCCGCAGCGTATCGAGTCGCGTCTGCAGGACGGGGATCGACAGACCGAGCGCGGCCACCTGTGCCGCGGCGGACGACGAGTCGCGGATCACGCTGCCCAAGAACGCGCCGCTCGTGCCGAGATAGAACCGCTCGGCGCGGACGCCGTCGCCGGAGAGCGTGATGGGTTGGCCGCTCATCGTGCCCGTCCCCGAGACGGTGTACCGCGCGGTCGCCTGCAACGCGAGGGCCGATTCGCCCGCCCACGGGGTCCATGCCAGCGCCTCGTAGTCGCGCACGGCGTCGATCACGATGTCCAGGCCGTTGGAGTGGGTCTCCGTCGTCGAGGTGTCCGTCCAGCGGTCTCCGGCACGCAGCCCCTGAGCGGGGATCGTGGGGAAGAACTCCGCGAGCAACGTGGCGACCTGCGGCAGCGCGCCGAGGGCGGCGTCCGTCACCGGCTCGGCGGCGAGCCGTCCCGTGGGATGCAGCCGTCCACGGACCGAGCGGCCGACCGCGCGCTCGATGTTGCCTGCGACCAGAGACGCTGCACCGCTCAGGACCGGCACCGAGTCCACCGTGATCGTCGCGGCGAGTGCGCTGTCGGCAGCGGCGACGACGGCGGACGTGAGCCCGATCGTGAAGCCGTACGTCGTGCTGGCCGCCTCGCCGGTCGGCATCTGCTGTTCCGTAGTTCCGCGCGAGACGCAGAGGTAGCTCTCGGTGGCCGGCGTGTAGACGAACGCGGGCGGTGGCGGCGGTGCCGACGGGGCGGCGGGCCGCGCAGGTGCGCAGGCGGTGGCCGCAACGAGCGTGAGGGCGAAGCTCCAGTGCGTCCTGAGCACGCGGACTCCCCAGGTCATAGTGGGCGATGCCGTCGCGGCGCTGCGCCGTGACGGGGGAACGGGGACGGTGGGCCGTAAGCCGAGTTCTGTTCGACACGAGTGTCGGACGGTCATCTATCTGGGAACGCGGTCGCCCGCGCCCTCGAGCGGCCTACCCGCGACTCAAACGGTTCGGGCCGAACCTCGCCGCCTATTTGGCCTTGCTCCGGCTGGGGGTTACCGTGCCGCACGCTGTTGCCAGGTGCGCGGTGGGCTCTTACCCCACCTTTTCACCCTTACCCGCGACCGAGATCACGGGCGGTTTGTTTTCTGTGGCCCGTTCCGTCGCCTCGCGGCGCCCAGGCGTTACCTGGCAGCCTGCCCTCTGGAGCTCGGACTTTCCTCGATCCGGTTTCCCGGACCGCGACCGTCACACCCACCGTCCCCTCCGAAAGATAGCTAGATCAGTGCGCCTGTTGAGTGGAGCGACGAGATCGGCGCACAACGGTTGAGGCGGCGGTGAGACCGCCGGCCTAGTGTCGGGGCGCCCAACACTTCCGGAGATTCCTGCCATGGACCGCCCCCCTCCTGCCGATGTCGCGACGGTGCTGCCCGCCACGACCCGGGCGCGCATCGACGCGGCCGTCGGCCCGGCGTGCCGGACCTATCATGCTTCGTCGGTGAGTGAGGTGCTCCATCGGGTCCGCGAGCGTCCGGTCCGTGCGGTGTTCGTCTCGCCCCAGGCCGTGTCTCGACCGGAGTTGCCTCAGCTCGCCCGCCTGGTCCGCGGCTTCCCCGACGTGGCCACGCTCGCGGTGACCAGCTCGCGCGACGACCTGGCCCGTCCGCAAGCACTGCTCGACTTGGGTGCGACGGGGGTGCGGGGGGTCATCGATCTGGGCGCCCGCGACGGATGGCATCGGCTGCGGGCGGTGGTGGCGGATCCGGCGACCACGCGGGGCGCGCTGATCCTTCAGCGGCTGGTGCCGGCGCTGGGCCCGGAGGCGACCGACGAGTGCCGCCAGTTCTTCGGCTACCTGGTGCGCGTCGCTCCGGCGGTGACAACGGTGCGCCAGTTGAGCCGGGATCTGGCGACCGCGCCGAGCACGTTCATGTCGCGGTTCTTCCGCGCGTCGCTGCCCTCGCCGAAGCGCTATCTCGCGGGTGTGCGACTCGTGTATGCTGCGGCGCTGCTCGAGGCCCCCGGGCGCAGCATTGCGGACGTCGCGTACGCGCTCGAGTTCTCGTCACCGCAGAGCTTCGGCCGCCACGTCAGGGCCGTACTTGGAATCTGTGCGACCGACTTCCGGCGCCGCTATGGCTTCTCATCTGCCCTCGAGGAGTTCCTGGCCGGCTCGATCACCCCCTACCGTCAGGCATTTCGCTCGTTCCGTCCACTCATTGCGGGGACGGCGGACCTGGGATACCGGAGCTGAGTGTCGGGCGGTTTGGGGGGGATCAGCCGGCCAGGTCGGACATGGCGAGCAGGACGCGAACCGGCAGGCCAGCCTCCCGGATGGCGTCCACCCCGCCCTCTTCGCGATCCACGACGGCCAACACACCCGCGACGGGGCTGCCGGCTTCCCGGATGGCCTCGACCGCAGCGAGCGCAGAGCCACCCGACGTGATGACGTCCTCGACCACGACGACATCCGCCCCCGGCGCGAAGCATCCTTCGATGCGCCGTCCGGTTCCGTGGGCCTTGGCAGCCTTGCGGACGGTGAACGCATCGACGATGGGCGGCGACGCCATGCTCGCGGCGCAGATGGCGTAGGCCACCGGGTCGGCACCAAGGGTGAGTCCGCCCACGAGCTGCGGAGCCCACCCGGCCTCCCGGATCGCGGCGAGCCCGAGCGGGCCGATGAGCGCTGCGCCCGCCGCCGACATGGTCGTCGTTCGGGCGTCGATGTAATAGCGGGACGTCCGGCCCGAAGAGAGTGTGAATTCGCCGGTCTGGAGCGAGTGCTCGCGAAGGCGAGCCGCCAGTGCATCGAGCCGGTCGTCAATCCGCATGTAATCTCACGTAGTAGTGATAACTACTACTGATCTTTCTTCCCTCCGAACAGGGAGCGGATCTTCCCGACGACGCCCTTGGAATCCTGATCGCTGGGCGATTGCTCCGCCGCCGCCGCCTGCTGAGGTGCCCGCGGGACCGCGGAAGCGGAGACGTCCGTGGCGGCCGTCGCCAGTTCGTTGCCGAAGTCCTTCACCGAGCTCTGACGCTCGCCCGGTTCGCGTGACAGCGCCCGCATGACGGCGCCCTCCATGGCGTCGGAGAAGGTCAGCCCGGACACCGCCTCGTTCAGCGGCGTCGGAGGCTGGGTGAGCAATTGCTGGAAGATCTCCCGCGGGGTGCGTCCCGAGTAGGGATGCCGTCCCGTCAGGAGGTAGTAGGCGATGGTGGCCAGGCTGTAGGTGTCCGCCGCCTCGCCCACGAGTTCGCCCGAGAGAGCCTCCGGGGCCACGTAGTTGAGGGTGCCCACGAAGAACCCTGTACGGGTGAGCCGCTCGGCAGAATCCTGTTGGGCGTCCCGCGCAATCCCGAAGTCCAACAGCTTCACGCCATCGGTCTCCGGGTCGAACATGATGTTCTCCGGCTTGAGGTCCCGGTGGATGATCCCCTCGGCATGCGCTGCCATGAGACCGTCGGCCAGCTGCGTGATGATCTTCTGCACGAGTTCCGGCTTGAGCCGCCCCATGCGGTCCACGTAGTCCGCCAGAGGTTCGCCCGCGACCCACTCGAGCGCGAGGAAGTAGAGCCCGTCCTCGTCGCCGTACTCGAACGTCTTCACGATGCCCGGGTGGTCGACGCGGCTGCCGTAGCCCGCTTCGCGCAGGAACCGCTTGACCGCCGTCTGGTCATTGCGCATACGCTGCTTGAGCACCTTGACGACGCTCACGCCGCGTTCATCGTGTTCGGCTCGGTACACCGTCGCGGTACCGCCCTCCCCAATGAAGTCCAGGAGGCGGTAACCGGCGATGGTCCGGCCGCAGAGGTTCTCTTTGGACATAACGTGCGCCAAAGTAAGGGTCGCCGGGGACCGGGGGCAAGGTGGCCGCAGACCCCACGTGGCGCGCGGGGCGCCGGGCAGGAACCTTGCTGACGTTTTCGGGTGGGAGACGCTCGCATGCAGAGACGCGTATGGGCGGCACTGATCGGGTCCTGCCTCCTGGTGGGGGCGGTCGATCGTGACGCGCAGGCACAGACCGATCGCGGAGAACCGCCGGCATGGCATGTGGCCGGCGGGTTGCCGGCGCACGGGGTGAACCCGCCGGTGACCGCCCGCGATTCGGTGCTGGCGCGTGCCGAGGCCGAGCTCGCCCTGGGGCGACCGGCGCGGGTCCCCGACGTTCTGGCGGTA
>JBDHIW010000153.1:0-10814 GCA_039587215.1 Gemmatimonadota bacterium
GGGTGCACTCCGCGGAATGCGGGGTCTCCGGCCGGCCGACGAGAACAACTTCGACATCATCACGCAGGACCGGTTCCTCGACACCTGGAACCAAGTCACGGGGATGTTCTTCCTCGTCATGATCGCGCTCTCGAGCGTCGGGCTGATGGTAGGCGGCGTCGGGGTCGTGGCGATCATGATGATCTCGGTCACCGAGCGCACCCGTGAAATCGGCGTGCGCAAGGCGCTCGGCGCCAAGCGCCGTGAGATTCTGTGGCAGTTCCTGGTCGAAGCCGCGACGCTGACGCTCGTCGGTGGCGCGATCGGCATGCTGCTCGGCGGAGGCATCAGCTGGATCGTGAACGTGGCGACACCCCTGCCTGCCCGTGTCCCGCTGATGTCGGTGGTCGCCGCGCTCGGCATGTCGATTCTCACGGGGGTCGCCTTCGGGCTCTATCCGGCGGCACGCGCGGCGCGGCTCGACCCGGTCGAGGCGCTCCGTTACGAGTAGCCCACCCGCATCGGCGTAGCGTTCTACCCGTGCCGACCCTCGAGGCGCTCCGGATCGCCCTGCGCGAGATCGCGGACCACAAACTTCGTTCGTTCTTCACGCTGCTCGGCATCATCGTCTCCGTCGCGTTCCTCGTCGCCGTCGTCGCCATCATCCAGGGCATGAACGCGTACGTGGAGGAGAACCTCGCGGGCGCCATCGTCGGCCGTAACGCGTTCCAGATCCGTCAGATCCCGATCGGTGTCGGGCTGGTCGACGACGAGGAACTCGACGCGCTTCAGCGGCGCCCGATCATCCGACCGGAAGAGATGAGCTTCGTGGAGCGGGCGCTGCCCGACGCGATGGCGATTTCCCGGCGGGCGTGGCCCGCCCCCCGCTCGGACATCCGCTGGCGCAATCGCACGGTGGGGGCCATCCAGGTGTTTGGCGCGACACCCGCCTTCCACGTCGTCCAGGACTACGAGGCTGCCTTCGGACGCTTCCTGACCGAGATCGACATGCGGGAGCGGCGCCCGGTCGCCGTTCTCGGGTGGCAGGTGGCCGAGAACCTCTTCGGCAACCCCGTGACTGGCCTGGACCGCACCATTCGCGTTGGCAGGACCGAGGTCCGCGTCGTCGGTGTCGTGGCGGAGAAGGGCAATGTGCTGGGGCAGTCGCAGGACGACTTCGCGCTCGTGCCCATCTCCCTCTTCGAAGGCATGTACGGGCGGCGGCGGACGATGGTCATCTCGGTGAAGATGGCGGAAGCGGCCGATGTCGCCGGCGCGATGCAGCGCGCCGAGGAGGCGATGCGGGTCGCCCGGCGCCTGCGGCCGGGCCAGGCCAACAACTTCACCATCGACACCGCGGAAGGGCTGATCTCGTTCTGGGACAACCTGACACGGGTGATCTTCGCCGTCGTACCGGCCGTCGTGGCCATCGGGGTCGTGGTAGGCGGCATCGTGATCATGAACATCATGCTGATGAGCGTGCAGGAGCGGACGCGGGAAATCGGCATTCGCAAGTCGGTGGGTGCCCGACGCCGCGACATCCGACGACAATTCCTCGCGGAGACCGTGACGCTCGCGGTGCTCGGCGGTATCACCGGAATCGCCGTCGGCACCGCCATGGCCCAGCTCGTGGCGATCGTGTCCCCGCTGCCGGCGCGCGTCACGTGGTGGTCGATCACCCTCGCGCTGACGCTGGGCGCCACGACGGGCGTCATCTTCGGCGTGTACCCCGCAACCCGTGCGTCCAAGCTCGACCCCGTGGTCGCCATGCGAGCGGAGTAACCGTGTTCGGCCTGCACTCTCTATTCGAAGGCGCGACGATGGCGGCGGACGCCATCCGCACGCAGAAGCTCCGCTCGGGTCTCACCATCCTCGGGATCATCATCGGGGTTTCCACCGTCATGTCGATGGCATCGATCGTCCAGGGCATCCGCGGGCAGATTCTCAACACCCTCGAGGTGGTGGGCCCGACGACGTTTCGGGTGCTTCGCTACTTCTCGACCGCACCGATCGATCCCAACAACCTCCCGCGTGAGGTCCGGATTCGTCCGGTGCTCACCGAGGACGAGGCGGACGCGATCGAGGCGCTCCCCGAAATCCGGTACTCGGCGCTGTGGGTCCAGATCTTCGCTCGCGTCGAATACGCCGGCGAACGCACCCAGCTCAACATCGTGTACGGCGCCGACGAGCGGTTCATGGAGATCCTGGGAGGAGGCATCCAGGCCGGCCGGCCGTTCACCTCCACCGAAGTGCGCGCCGGCTCACCGGTGGTCATCCTGGAAGAAGAGACCGCCGCCACCGTGTTCGGGCAGATCGACCCGTTGGGGCAGATCGTGCGGATCGGCGGACGGCCTGCGAGGATCGTCGGGGTCTACCGGAAGCCCGAGAACATCTTCGAAACGCCCGGGCAGCAGATCTCGGCCATCATGCCATATGGGTTCGTGGAGCGCGCGTTCCGGTACGACGCCACCAACGCCCTGATCATCCTCGTCAAACCACGGGACCGCGTGACGGTCGAGGAAGCCATGGACGCGGCGACCGTCCAGCTCCGGCGCATGCGGCGCCTGCGGCCGCGGGATCCGAACACCTTCGACTTGCTCACGTCCGATCAGGTGCTCAGTATCTTCAACCAGTTGACGGGCGTGTTCTTCCTCGTGATGATCGTCCTGTCGAGCGTCGCACTGATGGTGGGTGGCATCGGCGTGATGGCCATCATGATGGTGTCGGTCACCAGCCGCACACGGGAGATCGGCGTGCGCAAAGCGCTCGGCGCCACACGGCGGGAGATTCTGTGGCAGTTCCTGGTCGAAGCAGCCACTCTCACTTTCATCGGCGGAGCCCTCGGCATCATGGTCGGACTCGGTGCGGGTCAGTTCCTCAAGAACCTCCTGGGGTTCGACACCGGCGTGCCGGTGTGGAGTGCCGTGATCGCGTCGGCCGTCTCCGTGGCCATCGGCCTCGTCTTCGGCCTCCTCCCCGCCAGCCGGGCGGCACGGCTCGACCCGGTCGAGGCGCTGCGATATGAGTGAGCGCTGCGACCTCGTCGCCATCGGCGCCCATCCCGACGACGTCGAGCTCACCTGCGGAGGAACGGTGGCGCGTGCGGTCCAGGCGGGCCACCGCGTCGGCATCATCGATCTCACGGGCGGCGAGACGGGGACCCACGGTTCCCGGGATCTGCGGACCGACGAAGCGACCGAGGCCGCCCAGGTCCTCGGCGTGCATGTCCGGCTGAACGCCGGGCTCCCCGACGCAGGACTGCACAATACGGACGACACGCGCCGCATCGTGGTGGAACTCCTTCGCCGCCTCGCCCCGCGGGTCGTGATCCTCCCCTACCCGATTGGTCGTCATCCCGATCATCGGGTCGGGTCCGAGCTCTCCCGCGACGCGTCCTATCTGGCCGGTCTGGCCCGCTATCCAGCCGAGGGGACGCCGCACCGGCCGGAGAAGGTGCTGTACACACTCGCCTACCGCGAAGACCCCGTGAAGCCGACGTTCGTGGTCGACATCTCCGACACGTTCCAGACCAAGCTCGACGCGATCCGCTGCTACGCCTCCCAGTTCGACGGCAAGAACGCCGCCGGGGAGATCTTCCCCGCGGGGGGCGACGTGTACGCCAACGTCGAGATGCACTGCGCGCGGTACGGCAGCCTCATCCGTCGCGCCTACGGCGAACCGTACTTCACCCACGAAACCGTAGCGGTCGACGACGTGGTCGCACTCGACGTACGCTCGATGTAGCGCACGGTCTACCGCCGCTCCCCGCGCAGTTCTAGCTTACACCACGATGTCAGCCGCCCCACCTCCCGTCTACCTCGACTACGCCGCGACCACGCCGGTCCGCGCCGAGGTCCGTGACGCCATGCTGCCGGTGCTCGAAGAGGAGCTGACCGGCAACGCGGTATCGTCGCACCGGTTCGGCAGGGCCGCACGAGCGCTGGTGGAGACCGCGCGCCGCCAGGTGGCCGACGCCCTAGACGCGGAACCGGCCCACGTCGTGTTCACGTCCGGAGGGACCGAGGGCGACAACCTGGCCATCGTCGGCGCGGCCTTGGCCGCCCGACGCGACGGCCGGCCGATGCGTGTCGCCGTCGGCAGCACCGAGCACAAGGCCGTACTCGCGGCCGCCACGTCGGTCGAGGCGCTGGGCGGCGAGATGGTGGCGCTACCCGTCGACGCGCAGGGGCGCATCGACCTGGACGCGGTGGATCGCGAACTCGCGGCCGGCCTCGCCGTGATCAGCGTCATGTGGGTCAACAACGAGACGGGCGTGATGCAGCCCATCGACGACCTGGCGGCCCGGGCCGCCGCGGCGGGGGTGCCGTTCCACACCGACGCCGTGCAGACCCTCGGGAAGGTCCCGTGCTCGTTCGCGAACCCGGACATCACGATGTTCGCCCTGTCGGGGCACAAGATCTGGGCGCCGCAGGGTACCGGCGTCCTGTTGGTCCGCGACAGGACGGCGATCGAACCGCTGTTCCACGGGGGCGGCCAGCAGGCCGGCCTCCGACCCGGCACCGAGAACGTGGCCGGATCCGTGGCCATGGCCACGGCCGTCGCGCTGGCGGTCCAGGAGGCCGATGCGGCAGCCGCCCACACGCGCACGCTCCGCGACGATCTGGAGCGTCGTCTCGCCGAGCGGCTTCCCGACATCGTGGTGCACGGTCGGGGAGCCGAGCGCGCACCGCACATCTCCAACGTCTCGATCCCCGAAGCCGACAGCGACTCGCTGCTCATGCACCTCGATCTCGCCGGCATCGCGTGCTCGTCGGGATCCGCGTGCCTGTCGGGCAGCTTCGTCGCGTCCCACGTGCTGGCATCCATGGGAGTGGAGCCGCCGCTCGCGGGCGGGTCGCTGCGGTTCTCATTCGCCAAGGCCAATGCGGCCGCCGACGTCGATCGCGTGGTGGAGGTACTGCCCGACATCGTCACGACCGTCCGCGATCTGGGCTCCCGGCTCGCTTCATGAGCGGCGCCACGCGGGTCCTCGTCGCGATGTCGGGTGGGGTCGACTCCTCCGTCGCCGCCGCCATGCTGGTGGACCAGGGGTACGAGGTCATCGGCGCGACGATGCGGCTGTTCTGTTACGGAGACTCGGTCCCCGATCGACCGTGCTGTTCGCTGGACTCCGTCACCGACGCCCGCCTGGTTGCGGAGCGTCTGGGCATTCCGCATTACGTGCTGAACCTGACGGATCGCTTCCAGCATGACGTCATCGACGACTTCGTCGCCGAGTATGCGCGTGGCCGCACTCCCATCCCGTGCGTCCGGTGCAATACGTTCACGAAGTTCCGCGATCTTCTGGCCCATGCCGATGCGCTCGAGTGCAGCCACATCGCCACCGGCCACTACGCCATCGCGCGCGACGGCGCGCTGTACCGGGGCGCCGATCGCGGCAAGGACCAGACGTACTTCCTTTGGGGAATGGACCGCTCGGTCGTGCAACGCCTGCTCACGCCGGTCGGGGCGTTGACCAAGCCCGAGACCCGAGAGGCCGCGCGGCGGCTCGGGCTGGTGACGGCCGACAAGAAGGAATCCGTCGAGATCTGCTTCGTTCCCGACGGCGACTATGCCGCGGTGCTCGAAGAGCGCCTGTCCCCGGACGACCCGGCTCTGTCGCCCGGGCCCGTCCGGACGACCGGCGGCGACGTGGTGGGCGAGCACGACGGATACGCGCGGTTCACGATCGGCCAGCGCCGTCGCCTGCCAGGCGGGTTCGGAGAGCCCATGTACGTCGTGGCGATCGAGCCCGAGGATCGGACGGTCGTGATCGGCACGAGCTACGAGTTGTTCGGCCACCGGGTCGTGCTGGAGGGCATGAACTGGATTGGTCCCGCGCTCAGCCCTGGCGCCAGCCCGGGTAGATTACGTGGACGACGATGGCGCGGCGCTGGACCTCGCCGAGCCCGTGCGAGCGATCACACCCGGCCAGTCCGGCGTCATCTACGACGGCGACCGACTGATCGGCGGCGGCATCATTGCCTGAGGAGGAGCTACCATGGACCTAGTGGCTGCAACCGGCGCAGCGTGTTCCATCGACGACCGGGCCGCCTCCAAAGCGCTCGGCGCGATCTTCACCGCGATCCGCATGAGCGTGAACGCCAGGTACTTCTCCTCCGTGGTCGCCGAGTTTCCGGACTGCAGCACGTGGATGCGGGAGGCACCCGCCACCACCGGACAGACGGGCGCCCTGCTCGCGCTCGCCACCCCTGCAACGTTGACGCGCGGTCTCAAGCAGATGGGACTCGACGACGGCCAGATCGCCGCGGCGGGACGCATCGTGGGTGAAGCCATCGCCGATCGCCTCCCCGCGGACGTGGTCTCCACGATCACCAAGAAGCTCCCCCTCCTCGGCACCTGACCGTGCCGCGTCACCAGCTCGAGCGGGTGACGTTTCCAGGCATGACCGGCCCGCTCGCGGGAACCCTCCATGCCGTCGAGCACGGCCGGCGGGGCGCCGTGGTCTTGGCCCATTGTTTCACATGCTCCCGGTCGCTCAGGGTCATTCGGCAGCTGGCGACCCACCTCGCCGACGCGGGCTATGCGGTGCTGCGGTTCGACTTCACCGGACTCGGGGAGAGCGAAGGCGATTTTGCCCACACCACCGTCACGACGAATGTGGAGGATCTCGCCGCGGCCGTCGCGGCCATGCGCGATCGGGGGCTCGGAACGCCGGCCCTCGTCGGGCATTCCCTCGGTGGCACGGCATGCCTGCTCGCCGCCGCGGATCTGCCCGAGGTCCCGGCCGTGGCGGTCATCGCCTCACCGTTCCATCCTGACCACGTTCGGCGCCTGTTCACCGCAGACGACGTCGCCGAGGCGCTCGCCACCGGGCAGGTCTCGGTCCGCGTCGCGGGCCGGCCCTTCGAGATATCGGCGGACTTCTTTCACGACCTGGAGCGTCACGGGACGCCGGCGCATCTTGCGGCCCTCGAACGGCCGCTGATGGTCGTGCACGGCACGCGCGACCGGGTCGTGGACATCACCGAGGGCGAGCGGATCTTCGCTGCGGCCTCCCACCCAAAGTGGTTCGCCGCCGTCCCCCAGGCCGACCACATGCTCACACGCCCTGCCGACGCACAGCATGCCGCGCACGCCATCGCAACCTTCTTGACGACGACCGCACCCCCTGAGCCGTCCTCGACGACTTAGCACGAAGGTGGAACCATGCCGCGGATCACAGCCGAACTCACGCACGGTACTCAGGTCACTATCTCGGACGGCACCCACGAGTGGCGCGCGGACGAACCCGCTCGCCTCGGTGGGACCGATACGGGACCCACGCCCTACGAGCAGCTTCTGGGCGCGCTCGCCGCATGCACGTGCATGACGCTGGCGATGTACTGCCGGTTCAGGGAGATCCCGCTCACCGCCGTGCGGGCGAGCTACGACCACGACCGGGTCCACTCCGACGACTGCGAGGAGTGCGAGAACCCCGACGGCGGCTTCATCGAACGCGTCACGTCACACGTGCAGATCGAAGGCACCATGACGGACGCACAGCGTGACCGACTCACGGCCGTTGCGGCGCGGTGCCCGGTCCACAAGACGCTCGAGCGCGGCCTCGTCCTCGTGGACCACGTGGAGTTCGTCTAGGGAGCGCCCGCCGGCTCGGCCAGGAACGCGCGGACCACGGCCGGGATGTCCTGTCGGTCGACGTCCACCGCGCGGTTGAGTCGTCGCATCGTGGCGTCGTCGATGATGCCGCCGAGATTCTCCAACACCTCTCGAACCACCGGGATCTCCCACACCGGCGCACGCACCACAGGAGCCGCTTCGTACGGAGGGAAGTAGCCGAGGTCGTCCCGCAGGTGCACCAGATCGAGCGCGTCGATCTGTCCGTCCGTTGCATTCCCCGCGATGACGTCGACCTCGCCATCCGCCAGCGCTCGGTACGTGAGTCCGAGATCCATGACGGCAGGCCGATCACCGAACGCGAAGCCGTACCGTTCGACCAGCCCCGGCAGCCCATCGGCCCGGTCCGCGAACTCGTAGCCGAACCCGGGGCGCCACGCGCGGGCGTGCGGCACCGCGTCCGAGAGAGTCTGCAGCTCCAGCGCCCGCGCGTCGGCGCCCCGGACCAGGATCGCAAACGTATTGTCGAATCCCAGCGGCGGCCCCCACACGAGGTCCCACTGCTCCCGATACGCACGCTCGACCTCCCGCCGCACGGTCTCGGGGTCGTGGACGATCGGACGCTCGAGCACAGCGGCGTACGCGGTACCACCGTACTCCACGTAGACGTCGATCTGCCCTCGGGTGATGGCCTCGTGGCAGATGAACGTCCCGCCAAGGTTGAAGCGCCGGTCGACCCGCCGGCCCGCCTGTTCGAGACGCTGCGCCACGATCTCCCCGAGAATGATCGACTCGGTGAAGTTCTTGGAACCGACGACGATCGGCGCCTCACCGCCGCACGCGACCGTCATCGCCAGCACCAGCACGGCCCCGAGGCCGCGGCGGCGCATCAGGTTCGCCGCCAATCCCATCGCCGCTCCAGCAGATGCAGGCCACCGTCCAGCAGGAGCGCCAGGAGCGCGGCCGGGACGGCACCCGCCAGAATCACCGCGTGGTCCACCCGCGCGACACCCTGGAAGATGAACACGCCGAGTCCCCCGGCACCGATCGCCGCCGCGATCGTCGCGACGCCGACGCCGACCACCGTCGCGACCCGCACGCCCGCGAGGACGACCGGAAGCGCCAGCGGCAGCTCTACCATCCACAGGCGTTCGCGGTCGGTCATCCCCATCCCCAGCGCGGCGTCACGGACCGACGGCGCAATGCCATGGATCCCCGTAAACGTGTTCCGCACGATCGGCAGCAGCGCATAGACGATCAGGGCGACGATCGCCGAGCGTGCCCCGATGCCGCCCAACAGCGGCAGCGGAATGAGGAACCCGAAGAGCGCCAAGCTCGGGACCGTCTGCAGAACGTTCGCGGCGGCCAGGATCGGGCCGCGCATCGCCGAGCGCCGGGCAATCAGCACCCCGAGCGGCACGCCGACGCCTGCCGCGACCAGCGTCGACACGCCGACCAGCACGAGGTGCTCCAGCGTGCGGGCGCCGATCTCGGACGCGTTCGCCGTCGCGTAGGCCCAAAAACTCATGCGCTCCCCCGGAGCGCGCGGACGACGTCGTCCTCGCTGCGTTCGAACGCCTTGACGGATCCCGTAAACTGGATCCGCCCCCTGTGGAGCACTACGACGCGGTCGGCAAGCCGTCGCGCTTCCCCGACATCGTGCGTCACGAAGAGCACGGTCTTGGCCAGTCGGCCCGTGAGCGCGGCGAACTCGTCCTGGAGCGAACGGCGCGTCATCGGATCGACGGCGCCGAACGGTTCATCGCATAGCAGCACGCCGGGGTCGTGCGCGAGGGCGCGGGCCACACCGACCCGCTGGCGCTGTCCGCCCGAGAGCTGGTGCGGTCGGCGCGCGCCGACGTCGTCCGGATCGAGTCCCACCAGTGCGAGGAGTTCGCGCGCCCGCTCTTCTCGCCGCGCCGGCGTCCACCCTTCCAGCTTGGGCACGAGCTCGACGTTGGCGCGCACGCTCAGGTGGGGAAACAGCCCGACGTCTTGGATGACGTACCCGGTGGACCGTCGCAGCCGCACCGGGTCCCACGCCGTGGTCGCCCGGCCCAGGACCGTCACGGTCCCCGTGCGGGGGTGAGCCAGCGCGTTCACGAGGCGAAGCAGCGTCGTCTTGCCCGACCCGCTCTCCCCGAGCAGCACGACCGTCTCCCCGCGCTCGACGTCCAGATCGACGGGCCCGACGACGTCACGTCCGTCGTAGCCGAACGTGACCGCGCGGAACGCGATGTCCGTTCCCGCGTCGGCCGCCGACGCCGTCACTCGCCGACGACGACTCCG
Source organism: Gemmatimonadota bacterium (assembly GCA_039587215.1). Lineage (GTDB taxonomy): Bacteria > Gemmatimonadota > Gemmatimonadetes > Gemmatimonadales > GWC2-71-9 > CAMYLY01. The sequence goes on from JBDHIW010000153.1 coordinate 9,847, forward strand.
ACCACTTCGCGCGTCCGATCCCGGTTGTCGAGATTGACGAGCAGGATCTCCTGCCACGTGCCCAGCTGTAGCTCGCCGTCGATGACCGGGACCGCGATGCTGGTCTTGAGCAGCGCCGACCGCACGTGCGAGAAGCCGTTCCCGTCGCCGTACGCCGCGTTGTGGGCATACTCCGCATCCACGGGGGCAAGCTGGTCGAGGGCGCGGCGCAGATCGGCCAGCGCCCCGCGCTCGTACTCGATGGTCGTGATGGCTCCGGTCGAGCCGGTGAGGTGCACGACGGCCGTACCCGTCTGCACTCCCGAATCCGCCACGAGCTGCCGGACCTCCGGCGAGATGTTCCGCTCGCCGAATTCCTCCGCCAGCGTGAAGTTCCACCGTCGCGCCAGTGCCATCGCTCCCCCGTCTGTCGTGTCTCGTCGCCTACTGCCGCGTGGCGGACCCCGCGCGGTCGGCCACCAAGCGCACCGTGTGCGCGTGAATGCGCACCGTGTCCGCCACGGGTATAGCATACCCCCCAGCCATGACGATCGCGACCGCGCAGCCGCGTGCGCGGCTCATGTCGAGGACGCAACGATCGCGCGCCGCCAGCCCCTCGTGACTCAGGGCGAGCCGTCCCAGGCGATCACCCACGAACGGGTCGGCACCCGCCAGATAGACCACCAGTTCGGGCCGGGCCGCGGTGAAGGCGCGCGGTAGTTCCCGGTCCAACGTGCCGAGGTAGGCCGCGTCCGCGGTGCCGTCGGCGAGCGGAACGTCGTGATCGCTGGGCACTTTGGTGAAGGGGAAGTTCCGCTCGCCGAAGACGTCGAACGTGTACACGTCGGGGTCGTCTCGGAAGATGGCCGCCGTCCCGTTGCCCTGATGCACGTCCGCATCGACCACCAGCGCCCGTCGGATCACCCCCTCCGCCCGAAGCACGCGGAGCGCAACGGCGACGTCATTGAACACGCAGTAGCCCTCACCCC